>NZ_JADNQM010000036.1:0-98139 GCF_046269425.1 Amycolatopsis sp. cmx-11-12
TGACAGCGCCGATGGTACTGCAACCGAAGGGTTGTGGGAGAGTAGGACACCGCCGGACTAACATTGAAACAGGGTCTGGGACCTGGTCGAGAACCCCTCAAGGTTCTCCCAGGTCCCAGACCCTTTTTCATACCCGAAACCCGCCACACCCGTGATCAGACGGCGAACACACGTGATTGAACGGAGAACACACGTGATCAGACGGAGAACACGATGATCTCCAGCCAATCACGCGAGTTCTCCGCCTGAGCACACGAGATACGCGCCTGAGCACGCGGGTGGCGGGGTTGAGCACGCGAGGTACGGGGTTAGGGCGGGGAGGGTTTCGCTGAGGGGGCCGCGGACCAAGGCTGCCGCCATGGTGTCGTAGGGCGTTTCGGAGCCGTTGCAGATCACGACAGTGGCACCGGCTCGTGAAGCGGCGCTCACCAGGCCGGCCGCGGGCTGCACGCTCAGGGACGAGCCGGCCACCAGCAGGAGATCGCTCGCTTCGGCGGCGGCGCGAGCCGCGAGGAGCAGGTTCCGGTCCAGCTGCTGGCCGAACGAGATCGTGGCGGACTTCAGGATGCCGCCGCACACCAGGCAGGGCGGATCGGTTTCGCCCGCCCGGACGCGGTCCAGCGTCGTGCGCATGTCCCGGTGATCGTCACAGGACAGGCAGACGGACTCGAACATCGTCCCGTGCAGTTCCAGCACCCGCTCAGGCGGGGAACCCGCCTTCTGGTGCAGCCGGTCGATGTTCTGGGTGATGGTATGCGTCGGCGACAGGCGCGCGAGCGCGTAATGCGCGGCGTTCGGTTCGGCGTGCCAGCCTGGGTGTACCAGCCGCGCCTGCCAGGTCCGTTCGCGAACCTCGCGGCTGCCCTGATACGCCTGGAGGTTCGACATCTTCTCCGCGGCCGGATCGCGGGTCCACAGGCCCTGCGGGCCGCGGAAGTCGGGGATCCCCGAATCCGTGGAGATCCCGGCGCCGGTCAGTGCGACGATCCGGCCGGCACCGGCCACGAGTGAGCGGGCCCTGTCCAGGGTGGTGGTCACCCGGCCCATCATGCCCCTACTTGATCGCGCTGCCCGCCTGCCAGTCCGCCCAGGACTTCGACCAGTCGCCGTAGAGGTCCCAGACCGGCAGTTGCGGACCACCGGAGTTCGTCACCTCGACGACGTCGCCGAGCCCCATGTTCTGGTAGAACCACTGGGCGTTCGCGGCGTTCAGGTTGATGCAGCCGTGTGAGACGTTCGAGCTGCCCTGCGCGCCGACGCTGTTCGGGTTCTCATGGACGAACTCGCCGTCGTTGGAGATGCGCAGCGACCATTTCTCGTTGGCCTTGTAGTACCCCGGCTGGCCCTGGCAGACGCCGTAGGTGCACGAGTCCATCGTGTAATTCTCGTGTTTGTCCGAAATGACGTGTGCGCCCAAATGTGTCGGCGTGGCGTCCTTGCCCATGGAAATGGGCATCGATTTCGCCAGCTGGCCGTTGTGGAAGATCTGCATCTGCTCGGTGTTGCCGTCGGCCTTCGCGACCCAGGAATCGTGCACCTTGTACGTTTCGGTGCGGTCGGTCGCGCCGTAGACGCCATTGCCGAAATCGACGCCGTAGATCATCGCCGACACCTTGAGCGTCGTGCCCGGCTGCCAGTACGCCTTGGGGCGGTAATGGACGTTCTTGTCGTCGATCCAGTACCAGGAGCCCTCCTGTTTCGGGGTGGACTCCACCGACAGCTTCTTCTCCACCTCGGCCTTGTTCTTCACCGGCTGGCCGAACGCGAACACGATCGGCTGCCCGACGCCGACACCGCCGGACGCGACCGCCGAGGGCGCCGGGATCAGGTTCGGGTTCGCCTGCTGCTTCGGGCTCAGGGTGGAGACCCGGCTCTGCTGCTCGACCGGTTTTCCGTCGGTCCCCTTGGCGTGCGCCACGATCTTGTAGGTGCTGCCGTAACCGAGTGGCTCCACCGTCTTCCAGCTGAGCCCGTCGCCCGCCAGCTCGCCCTTCACCTGCTTGCCCTTGTCGGCGTTGGTGACGGTGACGTCGGTCAGTTTGCCGTGCTCGGCCTTGACGACGACCGGGGTCGCCGGATTGACATCGGCTCCGCCCGCCGGATCAATGGTCACCGAAATCGGGCTTTCGTCCGATCCGGCGCCGGTCGAATTCGCGGGACCGTTCCCGCCCGAGGACGAACAGGCCGAGATCAGCAGTACCGCGGCGAGTATTCCGGCCGTCGAAAGTAATGTCTTCTTGGGAAACATATGAGTCTCTTTTTACGTCGCGGAAAGTTCTCTTTCAAAAGTACGCGACGAAGAAGACGTGATCGATGCCGGATGGTTGCTCGTCAGGCCACGACGAGACCTGGCGCACCATAAAGACCAGGGCCATCGACACGCAATTCGCCCAAATAGGTCTTCGCGGCTTCGTAGGCCTGGGCAGTCAGTGTGGTGGTGTGGCTGAAGTCCAGCGGGCTGACCCGCACCGGCTTCGGGCCCGGCACGTAGACCACCGGCACTTCGGCCGCGGCGATCGGCGCCTCCAGCACGGCCTGGTTCCGCATGCTGATCATCGCGGTGAACATCATCACCTCGGCGAAGGTCTGCGGGGTTCCGGGCATCTTGCCGGGGAAGGCGCAGTCGAGGACGACGAGCGACTTCGCGCCCATCGCGAGCGCCTGACGCATCGGCACGTTGGCGACCAAGCCGCCGTCGTAGAGCACGCGGTCCCCGAACGCCACCGGCGGATAGATCCCCGGGATCGCGCAGCTGGCGAGCAGCGGCGCCAGAACAGGCCCTGAGCGGATCAGCAGCGGCTCGGCGGTGTCGACGTCCGTCGCGACGACGCCCAGCGGCAGCGCGAGATCCTCGAACCGGACGCCCTCACCGATGTGCTCGTCGACGATCGCGGCGAGCCCGGTGTTGGGGAACAGGTTGGTCTTGCTGTGCCGCAGGGTCCGCACCTGGCTGAGCACGCCGCCGGGGAACGCCTCGTGCCGCGTCATCCGCGACCAGATCCGGTTCAGCCGGTCACCCGACTCGTCCCCGAGCGCGAGGACGGCGGCGTTCAGCGAACCCACCGAGGTGCCGACGACGAGATCGGGCGCGACGCCTGCTTCCGAGAGTGCCCGCAGCATCCCGACCTGCATGGCGCCGAGGCTGCCGCCACCGCCGAGGACGAAACCGATCGGCTGGGGCAGGTTCAGGGCGGCCATGCCCGGAATCTAGTCCTCCGCGCCGACCTTCGCCGGAGTGGCTTCTTCGGCTGTGCCGCCGAGCGCCTTCTTTTTCTTGTAGCGCAGCAGGAAGAACACGGCGACACCGACGAGCACGCCGACGATGGCCAGGCCGCCGGTGTTCAGCACGCCTTCGACCTTCTTCGCGGCTTCACCGAGGGCGGCGCCGATGCCGATGTGGATGGCCGACCAGCAGGCCGCACCGGCCGCCGCGGCGGGAAGGAACTTGCGGAACGGCAGACCCGAGGTCCCGGACGCCGCCGGGGTCAGCGTGCGGATGACCGGGAGGAACCGCGCGAAGAACACCGCCCACGCGCCTCGCCGTTCGAGCACGCCTGTCGCCTTGTCCCAGGCGTCGAGGCCGTATTTGCGGATCAGTTTCGTTTCGCGCAGGCGCGGACCGAAGCGTTTGCCGATCGCGTAGCCGAGTGAGTCACCCAGCGCGGCGCAAACCGTCACGACCGCCCACAGCGTCAGGAAACGGGAGACCGACGTCGCCGTCGTGGCCGCGACCAGCAGCCCCGATTCGCCGGGTGCGATGAAGCCGAGCCCGATGGTGCATTCGGCGAACACCAGTCCGCCGGTCGCCGCGACCAGTCCCGGTTCCGGGAGTCCCTGCAGCCAGTTCAAAAGATCCGTTACCAACGCCACCAGGTCACATTACTGATCCTTGACCTTTCGGGTGACGAGGTCGCGAAGAGGGTGACCGGAGTCACCGAGCCAGCAGCGAGCTGGCTTCCTGCGCGGCGGGGCCCTCAGCGGCGAGGTGGGCCAGGTTCTCCGACAGCGCTTCGCCGCGGTGGGCCTTCGTCTGCGCGAACAACCGCCCGGCCCGATACGACGAGCGTACGAGCGGACCGGCCATCACACCAGCGAAACCCATCGCCTCGGCCGCGCTGGAGTGCTCGACGAACTCTTCGGGCTTCACCCACCGGTCCACCGGATGATGCCGCGGCGAAGGACGCAGGTACTGGGTGATCGTCAGGATTTCGCAGCCCGCATCGACCAGATCCCGCATGGCGGGCGCGACCTCCTCCGGAGTCTCGCCCATACCCAGGATCAAGTTCGACTTCGTCACCAGACCAGCCTCACGAGCCCGCGTGATGACTTCCAGCGACCGCGCGTACCGGAAACCCGGGCGGATGCGCTTGAAGATGCGCGGCACGGTCTCGACGTTGTGCGCCAGGACCTCGGGACGCGAACCGAAGACCTCGGCCAGCTGGTCGGGGTCGGCGTTGAAGTCGGGGATCAGCAGTTCGACGCCGGTGCCGGGGTTCAGTGCGTGGATCTGGCGCACGGTCTCCGCGTACAGCCACGCACCACCGTCTTCCAGGTCGTCGCGCGCCACACCGGTCACCGTCGAGTAGCGCAACCCCATCGCCTGCACCGACTCCGCCACCTTGCGGGGCTCGGTGCGGTCCAGCTCGGCAGGCTTGCCGGTGTCGATCTGACAGAAATCACACCGCCGCGTGCACTGATCGCCACCGATCAGGAACGTCGCCTCACGGTCCTCCCAGCATTCATAGATGTTGGGACAACCGGCCTCCTCACACACGGTATGGAGACCTTCACGCTTGACCAAGCCCTTGAGCTCGGTGAACTCCGGTCCCATCCGCGCGCGCGTCTTGATCCACGGCGGCTTCTTCTCGATGGGAGTCTGAGAATTCCGGACCTCGAGCCGCAACAACTTGCGGCCATCTGGGGCAGCACTCACCCCGTCACCCTACGCCCGCCGGAGCAGTGGTCGCCGCTCACGCGGGGTCGGGGGTGACGCCCGTCAACTTGGTGGTCACGTCCCACAACGCGGCGCCGAGCGATTCGCTCCTCGCGGCGGGCAGAGGCCGCACCTTGACCGGGTTGCCACGCAAGCCGCCGACGCCGTGCGGGCCGATGTAGTCGCCGCCCACCACCTCGGGAGCGGTCGCGGCGAACAGCTGCGGGAGTGTGCCCTTGCGCGCGTTCTGCGCGATCAGCACCTCGCCGATCCGGTTGCCCGCGCCGACGAGCGCGCGGACCACCGGGTTGCGGTAGGAGCGGGCCATCCCCGAACCGAGTCCGGTCCAGACATAGCCGGGGTGGGCGGCCACGCTGACGACGCCCTCGCCCGCGGCGCGCAGCCTGCGGTCGAGTTCGAGCGCGAACACCTGGTTGGAGAGTTTCGACTGGCCGTAGGCCGCGGCGGGGTTGTACATGCGGCGTTCGAAGTTCGGGTCCGCGACGTCGATGCGCGCGCCCGTCGCCGCGACACTCGACACGGTCACCACGCGGGCACCGGCGCCCTCACGCAACGACGGCATCAGCAGCCAGGTCAGCACGGCGTGCCCGAGGTGGTTGGTGCCGAACTGGGTCTCGAAGCCGTCCTTGGTGTGGCCGCGCGGGGTCGCCATCACGCCCGCGTTGTTGACCAGGAGGTCGAGCTTGCCGCCCGACAGTTCCTGGACCTTCTTCGCGGCTTCGCGCACCGAGTCGAGGTCGGCGAGGTCCAGGCGGACGAGTTCGGGCGCGTCCCCGGTCGCGGCCGCGCGCACCTGCTCCAGCGCCTTGGCCCCGCGTTCCGGCGACCGGCAGCCGAGCAGCACGCGAGCCCCCTTGCTCGCGAGCACTTCGGCCGTCCGCAGTCCCAGCCCCGAGTTCGCCCCCGTGACGAACGCGGTCCGGCCGGTCTGATCCGGGATGTCGGCCTCGGTCCAGCGCGTGTGAGCAGCCATGTCGGTCACCTAACTACATCGTCGCCTGCCCCGCCACGCCGGATCACGCGCTCGGCGCGAGCAAGCGGAGCAGGTGACCCATCGGGCTGCGGCGGCGGGCGGGCTTCGCGTGCCGACCGTGCCGGAGCAGGGTGGCGAAGGCGCTGCCGACCTTGGTGGTCTCCTCGGCCGGTTCCTTGCCGTCGGCCAGTCCCGCCGTCAGCGCGAGAGTGCGCAGTTCGGCTTCGTGGGAAGGGATCAGCGCGGGGCACCGTTCGAGGGCCGCGTCGAGAACGGCGCGGAGGGTCTCGTGTTCGGCGGTGGCGCTGTTCCAGGCGCGGGTGACGGCCTCGACCCTGTCGAGCGCGAGATCCTGATCGGCGTAGTCCGGATCGGTCATCTCGGCGCGAAGGTGGCCGGAGAACACTTGGTTCCACTTGTACCGGAGCGCGACCAGAAGCTCGTCCTCGGTCGCGAAGTACTTGGTGGCCCCCGGGATTTCGTCGAGTGACAGGGGGTCGGCCGGGTGGTGACCCGCCTGACGCAGTGCGGCTTCGAGGATGTCGCGCCGCTGGTAGAAGTCGTTCCAGCTCATGATGTGGGCTCCCCTCCGTGACCCGGTTCATACCGCAGGTTTGCGGCATACTCCCGGTACGGACCTGACAGCAGCCAACATACCATGAGTATGGAGTGGGGCCGGCGGCGTAAAGTTGTGAAGGTGGCGACAATGAGGTCAAGGCGGCTGGACTATTCCGAGTCCACCCGGTCGGCACTCGTCGAGAGTGCCGTGGAGCTGTTCACCAAACGCGGGTACGCGGGTACTTCTCTCGATGAGATCGCCAAGCGGGCCAGGGTGACGAAGGGCGCGCTCTACCACCATTTCAGTGGGAAGCAGGCGCTGTTCGAGGCGGCCTTCGACACGGTGGAGAGCCAGGTCTTCGACAGGCTCGAAAAGATCATGAACGGCCCGGACTCGCCGTGGGAGCGGGCGCTCGCCGGGCTGCGCGGATTCCTGCAGAGCTGCCTCGACCCCGCGTACCAGCGCATCGCGATCCACGAGGCGCCGGTGGTGATGGGCTGGGAACGCTGGCGCGAGGCCGAGGAACGGTGCAGTTTCGGCCTGGTCCGCACCGGGATCCAGTCGCTCATCGAGGTCGGCGAGGTCGACGACGTCCCGGTGGACGTCACCGCGCGGCTGCTGTTCGGCGCGTTGTCGAGTGCCGCGATCGAGATCGCGTCGTCGCCGGAGCCGAAGAAGGTCAGCGCACAGGTCGAGGAGGTCCTGGTGCGGCTGCTCGTCGGATTCCGCCGCGTTCCGCCCGCCGAGCACGGGAAAGCGAGCTGACCTACCCGTCTATAGGGTGGCGTTCGTGGACCTCAGGATCTTTACCGAGCCCCAGCAGGGGGCCAGCTACGAAGACCTGCTCCGGGTGGCCAAGGCCACCGAGGACGCGGGTTACGACGCCTTCTTCCGCAGCGATCACTACCTGAAGATGGGTTCGGCTTCCGGCCTGCCCGGGCCGACCGACGCGTGGATCACCCTCGCGGGTCTCGCCCGTGAGACCAGCCGTGTGCGGCTGGGCACCCTCGTCACCGCCGCCACCTTCCGGCACCCGTCGGTGCTCGCGATCTCGGTCGCGCAGGTGGACCAGATGTCCGGCGGCCGTGTCGAACTCGGCCTCGGTTCCGGCTGGTACGACGACGAACACACCGCGTACGGCCTCGATCTCCCGCCGATCAAGGAGCGCTTCGACCGGTACGCCGAGCAGCTCGCGGTCGTCACCGGACTGTGGGAGACGCCGGAAGGGGAGACGTTCTCCTTCGACGGCGAGCACTACAAGCTCGTCGACTCGCCCGGCCTGCCGAAGCCGGCTCAGCGGCCGAGGCCTCCGGTGATCATCGGCGGTGGTGGCAAGAAGCGGACCCCGGCGCTCGCCGCGCGCTACGCCGACGAGTTCAACCTGCCGTTCGTGGGGCCGGATTTCGCCGTCGAGCAGTTCGGCCGCGTCGACGACGCCGCACGCGAGATCGGCCGCGACCCCAAGGAGATCATCCGCTCGGCCGCGTTGGTCGTGGCCGTGGGCCGTGACGACGCCGAGGTCGCGAAGCGCGCTTCGGTGATCGGACGTGAGGTCTCCGAGCTGCGTGAGAACGGGCTCGCGGGGACGCCGTCGGAGGTCGTCGAGAAGATCGGGATCTGGCGGGAGAAGACCGGGATCACCCGGCTCTACCTCCAGCTTCTTGACCTCTCGGATCTGGACCAGGTCGAGCTGGTCGCTTCCGAGGTCGCACCTCAGCTGGACTGAGGCTTCACGCGCTTCTCAGCTCTGCAAGGCGAAAGTGACACCGGGGGCCGCGGGTGCCTCGGGGCGCGGCAGCCAGCGCTCGTCGCTCACCACGAGGTCGCCCTCCAGCGCCGCGAGCACGGCTTCGCGCGCCATCGGCAGCACCGACGCCACGGTGACCTCACGGTCGAGTTCGTACGAGAGCGACGTCACGCCCGCGTCCCGGATGCCGCACGGGACGATCTTGTCGAAAGCACCGAGGTCGGGATCGCAGTTCAGCTCGAAACCGTGCATGGTCACGCCGCGCTGCACGCGGATGCCGATCGCGGCGATCTTCCGCTCGACGCCGCGGTCGTCGGCCGGGATCCAGACGCCACTGCGGCCTTCGACCCGGCCGGTGTGCACGCCGAGCTGGTCGCAGACGGTGATCAGGGCCTCTTCGAGACGCCGGACGTAGTGCACGACGTCGATCGGGTCGGCGAGTTTGATGATCGGGTAGCCGACCAGCTGGCCAGGCCCGTGCCAGGTGATCTTGCCGCCGCGGTCGACGTCGATCACCGGGGTGCCGTCGGTCGGCCGGTCCTCGGCTTCGGTGCGCTTGCCCGCGGTGTACACCGACGGGTGCTCCAGCAGCAGCATGGTGTCGGGGCCTTCGCCGTCGGCACGGGCTGTCACGTGCCGGCGCTGGATTTCCCAGGCTTCGGTGTAGTCGATCGTCCCGATCTCGCGGACGTCGACGGGCTCGGTGGCGGCGCGGCATGACGTGGTCGAAGAGCTCACGTCAGCGACACTACGCCGGGTCTTCCGGTAGGGGGAGCAGGCCCAGCCAGGCCGCCGAAATCAGGCCGACGCCACCCACGGCGAGTACGGATCCCGCTGTGTCGGTCAGCCAATGCACGCCCAGGACGACGCGGCAGAGCGCGCCGATCACCGTCGCCGCGACGGCGATCGTGATGGCGAGGCGCACCAACCGCGGGCGGGTCCACGCGCACAGCAGGACGGCGACGAATCCGGTGCAGGCCACGGCGACGACATGCCCGCTCGGGTAGCTCAGATCGGGGAATTCGCGGGGCCGTTCCCGGTAGAAGACCGGCTTCGCGACCAAGCTGGTCAGACGGCACAACAGCAGGACGACGGCCAGTTTGACGCACAGCACTGTCAGGTCCCGGCGGCGCCAGGCGAGCACCGCCAGCAGTGCGCCCAGCGCGAACGGCAGGACCGGGCCGAGGACGTTCGTGATCAGGTCGGCCACCTGCCCGGCGGGCCGGGTGTACTGGCCGCGGAACGCGTCGGCGAGGGCGACGTCCACCGGCGGCGGCCGGTCGTCGACGAACAGCCCGAGTATGACGAAGCCGATCAGCAGAAGGGCTCCGGCGAGGAGATGGAGGCCGCGCCGCAAGGTCATGTCGCGGCGGCCAGCGCGTCCTCGAGGGTCGGGTGGCGGAAGGCGTACCCCGCCTCCTCCAAGGCTTTGGGCATGGCGCGCTGCCCGAACAGCGCCATCTCTTCGGCGGCCTGACCGAGGGCGATCTTCATGGCGAACCCGGGCACCTGCCAGATCGCCGGGCGATGGACGGCGCGGCCGAGCGCCTTCGTGAACGCGGCGTTCGTGGCGGGCTGCGGCCCACTGAGGTTCACCGCGCCGGACAAGGACTCGTTCTCCAGCGCGAAGACGATCGCGCCGACCTCGTCGTCGAGCGAGATCCACGGCATGTACTGCTTGCCGTCACCGAGTTTCCCGCCGAGTCCCAGCCGGAACAGTGGCCGCAGGACGTCGAGAAGTCCACCCTTGCGGGCGAGGACGAGCCCGGTGCGGATCCGCACGACACGGGCGCCCGAGGTGGCCGCGGTGTCGGTGGCGCCTTCCCACGCCGTGCAGAGTTCGGCGAGGAAACCGCGGCCGACCGGGCTCGATTCGTCCACAAGGGACGGTCCGGGGTCGCCGTAGTAGCCGACCGCGGAAGCGTTCACCAGCACCGGTATCCCGTGTTCGGCGACCGCTTCGGCGAGGACTTCGGTCGGTTCGACCCGGCTGTCGAGCAGGACCTGCTTGCGGGCCGCGCTCCAGCGTCCCGGCAGCAGCGGCGCACCCGCGAGATTCACCACCGCGTCGATGCCGTCGAGCGCGCCGTCGGCGATCTCGCCGGCGGGGGGATCCCAGCGGCGTTCGTCGGCGGCCCGTTCTTCCCGGCGCACGAGGCGGACCACCTCGTGCCCTGACGCACGGAGCCGCTTGGCCAGGGAGGTGCCGATCAGTCCGCTCGCACCCGCGATCAGAACTCGCATGATCCGATCGTGTCGTATCCGCGATCCGGTCGCACGCTCAGGTCGACAGTTGCCCTGCCACGTCCGAGGCGGCGGTGAGCAGCACCAGCACCGGGATCGTCGCGGTGGGACGGAGGCGATAGCTGCCCCGCTTGTCCTGCTCGACGATCCCGGCGCCGGTCAGCGCCTTGAGGTGGTGGTAGAGCTGGCCGGGAGAGCCGAGTTCGGCGGCCTCCTGCAAGGCGGGCGCGGACTGGGTGCCCTTTTCGGCCAGCGTCCGCACGAGTGCCACCCGCGCGGTGCTGGACAGGGCCGCGAGCACCTCGACCCGCGGCCCGTCGTCCAGCGCCAGCATCGGTCCCGGCGTGACGTTGACCGCCCAGCGCAGTTCGACGGGATCGGTGAGCTCGCCGCGATACCCGACCAGACCCGCGGGACCGGCCTGCGGCGAGGCCTGGCCCTGTTCTTCGAGTGCGGCGACCCGTTCTTCGAGGGCGGCTATCCGGTCGGCGAGCTCAGCGTTCATACCGGTTATCTATACCGTCGGGCTAACCGAGTGCTCGCTGGAGGGCGGCGAACCTCGCCGGATCGGCCAGCGCCGCGATCAGGACGTCGATGAGCGGTGACGCGTTCGCCACGTCCTGGTCGGTCACGCCGGTGAGCAGGACGGCCGCCGTACCCGAACGTCCGCCGGGCCACCGTACGGAGAGACCGAGCGTCAGCGAACGCGGAAGGTTTCCGCCCTTGAAGAGCACTTCGCTCGCTCCCGCCGGTATGCGGTCCGAGAGCGGCAGAGCGAGGAGTTCGCGCGCCTGCGTTCCGCCCGGCCGGTAGCGGCCCGACGCCAGACTGCGGTGGAGCGCGAACAGGTCCGACGCGGAACCCTGGCCGTGGCCCTTGGTCCACGCCCACTGCGCTTCGG
Organism: Amycolatopsis sp. cmx-11-12; assembly: GCF_046269425.1. Lineage (NCBI taxonomy): Bacteria > Bacillati > Actinomycetota > Actinomycetes > Pseudonocardiales > Pseudonocardiaceae > Amycolatopsis > Amycolatopsis sp. cmx-11-12. The sequence continues at coordinate 11,379 of NZ_JADNQM010000036.1, forward strand.
GAGGCCATGGCTTGTCCGGGACGCGTTCGAACGCTTCGGCGCGGAACGCGGGATCGGTCACGAACCGGCGTGCCACCGCGTCGCCCATCGCACGCCGGACCGCTGCCGGGCTGCCGGGCGGAGGCGCGTACTCCGGCATCATCAGCATCAGGATCTCTCCGCCGAGCGAACGGGTGTCGGGCCTGAACCAGCCGCCGCGCGCCGCCGCGAACTGGAGGGCTGGGTCGCCGAGCCGGGTGCGGAGGTAGTCGGTCGCGGCGTTGTCGCTGAAGAAGATCATCGCTTCGGGAATCCTGGACAGCGGGACGCGCAGCTCGGGGTCCTTGGCGATGCCGTAGTCGTCACAGGGGATACCCAGCCAGTTGAGCGCCTGGAAGTGCGCGCGGCCGTCGCCGACGAACGGGTGGTGGGCATCCCAGTCGCCCACCCGGATCCGTTCCTTCGGGTCGAGCCTGCCCTCGGCGACCGCGGTGGCGTACGCGCTGAGATGCACGACCTTGATCGACGAAGCCATGACCCGGCGTACGTCCGCGTTGCGCGCGGCGCGGCGACCCGCGCCGTCGTCGATCAGGACGGAGATATCGCGCCGGTGCGCGGTGATCCAGTCGAGCCAGCCCTGTTCGGTCGACGTGTCCGGCGCGGTCGTGGTCGCGCTCGCCGTCCCCGGCAGCAGCAGCGCCGCCGATCCGGCCGCGGCCCCCGCCAGCAGATGACGTCTGGTCAGCATGGTCAACACCCTCCCTCTTGTTTTCCGTAATTCCGGAATACTAGAGTTCTGGGTGGCTGTCAAACCGTCGCAAGTAGTCACCTACTTGCGGTTTGTTGTGCGCGTGAATAGCGCAAGCAGGTGCCGAATTGCGAGGAGAACGTAGAAGGCCCCCGCCCCGCCGAAGCGGGACGAGGGCCTTCTACGGACTACCGGAGGATCAGAGACCGAGCTCGTCCTCGAAGTTGCCCTCTTCCAGACGCTGCTTGATCGTCGTGACGAAGCGGCCCGCGTCGGCCCCGTCCACCAGGCGGTGGTCGTAGGTCAGCGGCAGGAACGCCATCGACCGGACGGCGATCGTGTCGTTGCCGTCGGCGTCCGCGATCACGACCGGGCGCTTCACGACCGCGCCGGTCCCGAGCATGCCGGACTGCGGCTGCACGATGATCGGCGTGTCGAACAGGGCGCCGTTGGAGCCGATGTTCGTGATCGTGAAGGTGCCGCCCGACAGCTCGTCCGGCTTGATCTGGCCCGAACGCGCGCGGCCGGCCAGGTCGGCGATGCGGTGCGCCAGACCGGCGAGGCTGAGCTCACCCGCGTCGTGGATGACCACCGACAGCAGACCCTTTTCGGTGTCCACCGCGATCCCCAGGTGCACCGCACCGTGGTAGGTGATCTCCTTCGTGTCCTCGTTGTAGGACGCGTTGACGTTCGGGTGCTGCTTGAGCGCCTCGACGGTGGCCTTCGCGAAGAACGGCAGGAACGTCAGGTTGACGCCCTCGCGCTCCTTGAAGGCCGCCTTCGCCCGCGTGCGGAGCTTGGCGATCTTCGTGACGTCCACCTCGTGGACCTGCGTGAGCTGCGCGGAAATCTGCAGCGACTCGCGGGTCTTCACGGCGGTGATCTGCCGGATCCGGCTGGCCTTCTGCACGGTGCCGCGCAGAGCCGCGAGCTCCGGCGAGACCGCGGCCTTGCGCGGAGCCGACGGCGCCGCGGCGGCCGGGGCAGCGGCGGCGGGCTGTGCGGCGGGAGCCGGGGCTTCCTTCTTCTGCTTGGCCTCGGCGGCCGCGAGCACGTCCTGCTTGCGGATACGGCCACCGACACCGCTGCCGCTCAGCGACGTCAGGTCGATGCCGTGCTCCGAAGCGAGCTTGCGGACCAGCGGCGTCACGTACGGCCCGCTGTCCGAACCGTTGTCGCTGCTCGCCGCGGGCTTCGGGGCCTCGGCGGGCTTCGGCGCCGGGGCGGCCTCGGCCTTGGGCTCCGGCTTCGGTTCCGGCTTGGGCTCGGGCTTGGGTTCCGGTTTCGGTTCGGGCTTCGCCTCCTGCTTGGGGGCCTCGGCCTTCGGGGCCGGTGCGGAACCGGCCGCGCCGATCACCGCGAGCACGCCGCCGACCTCGACGGTCTCGTCCTCGCCGGCGCGGATCTCCAGGACGGTGCCGGCGACCGGGGACGGGACCTCGGTGTCGACCTTGTCCGTGGAGATCTCGAGCAGCGGCTCGTCGACCTCGACGCTCTCGCCGACCTGCTTGAGCCACCGGGTGACGGTGCCCTCGGTGACGCTCTCGCCCAGCTCGGGCAGCTTCACCTCGGTGCCTTCGCCGCCCGAAGCCGACGCGGTGTCCGGCTGGGACGGCGCGGAGGCCTGCTCCTGCGCGGGTTCCGGCTCGGGCTCGGGTTCCGGCTGCGCCTCTTCGGCGGCGGGCTCGGCGGAACCGGAGGACTCCGGCACCCCGCCGGTCCCGTCGTCGATGACGGCGAGTTCGCCGCCGACCTCGACGGTCTCGTCTTCCTGGGCGCTGATCTTCACGACCTTGCCGGCCACCGGGGACGGGACCTCGGTGTCGACCTTGTCCGTGGAGATCTCGAGCAACGGCTCGTCGACCTCGACGGTGTCGCCCTCCTGCTTCAACCACCGGGTGACGGTGCCCTCGGTGACGCTCTCACCGAGCTCCGGCAACGTGACGGAGTAGGCCATCGTTCGCTGACTCCCTTGATATGTCTTGCTTGGTCTGGTTCTTCGACGGTGAGACGTCAGCTGTGGACGTGCAGCGGCTTGCCCGCCAGGGCGAGGAACGCTTCACCGAGGGCCTCGGTCTGGGTGGGGTGCGCGTGGATGAGCGGGGCCACGTCCTCGGGGAACGCTTCCCAGCTGTAGATCAGCTGCGCTTCGCCGATCAGCTCGCCGACGCGGTCGCCCACCATGTGCACGCCCACGACCGGCCCTTCCGGGGCCTTGATCAGCTTGACCCCACCGGAGGTCTTGAGGATCTGGCTCTTGCCGTTGCCTCCGAGGTCGTAGGTGAAGGTGGTGACGTCGGAGCCGTACTTCTCCTTCGCCTGCGACTCGGTGAGACCGACCGAAGCGACCTCGGGGTGCGAGTAGGTGACGCGCGGGATGCCGCTCTCGTCGATCACGCGCGGCTCCTGGCCGGCGATCTCCTCGGCGACGAAGATGCCCTGCTGGAACCCGCGGTGCGCGAGTTGCAGGCCAGGGACGATGTCGCCGACGGCGTAGACGTTCGGCAGGTTGGTGCGCAGACGGTCGTCGGTGAGGACGAAGCCGCGCTCCATCTTGACCCCGGCCTCCTCGTACCCGTGCCCGGCCGAGTTCGGCCCGCGGCCGACGGCGACCAGCAGCAGATCGGCTTCGAGCGTCTCGCCGGATTCCAGCGACACGCTGACACCGTTGTCGTCCTGCTTGGCGCCGGTGAACCGGACGCCGGTCTTGAAGGCGATCTTGCGACGGCGGAAAGCGCGCTCGAGCTGCTTGGACGCGTACTCGTCCTCGTTCGGGACCAGGCGGGGCAGCGCCTCCACGATGGTGACGTCGACGCCGAAGGACGCCCAGACGGACGCGAATTCGACACCGATGACACCACCGCCGAGGACGATGACCTTCTTCGGGATGTAGTCCAGCGAAAGGGCCTGCTCGCTCGCGATGATGCGGCCGCCCAGCTCCAGGCCAGGCAGCGTCTTCGAGTACGAGCCGGTGGCGAGGATGACGTTCTTGCCGGTGTAGCGGGTGCCGTCGACCTCGACGGTCGTGCCGCCGACGAACGTTCCGGTGCCCTCGACGAGGTTCACCTTGTGCGCCTTGGCCAGGCCCTGGAGGCCCTTGTACAGGCGGGAGACGATCCCGTCCTTGTACTTGTTGACCCCGGCGATGTCGATGCCTTCCAGCACGGCCTTGACGCCGAAGGTCTCGGCGTCGCGGGTCTCGTCGGCGACCTCCGCCGCGTGCAGGAGGGCCTTGGTCGGGATGCAGCCTCGGTGGAGGCACGTCCCGCCAAGCTTGTCCTTTTCGATCAGGGTGACGGAAAGGCCCAGCTCGGCCGCGCGGAACGCGGCGGCGTAGCCGCCCGATCCGCCACCCAGGATCACAAGGTCGGCGGAGGTGTCGGTCACTTCAATAACTCCTCGGCAAGCGGTAGGGGTGGTGCTCTGGCGCCGCTTCGCGCGGTATACGCGCGCGCGGACACTTGCCATCTTGTCACTACGCGCGGCGGGCCTGCGACCTAGCCGGGTATGCGACGGCGAGCACACGCCCCGATCGGGATAATGGACGCTGGACGCGAGTGGGAAGTGAGGTGGTCGGAGTGGGTCTGTTCGACTCGCTGCGCCGGCGCTCTAAAGGCGGGCAGAAGCCCGGTACGCTGCGGAAAGCCTCTTCAAACGACTTCAAGCACCTTGAGGAGTGGGCCGCTTCACGGACGGGTGTCGAGGCCTATGTGGAGCCCAAGACCAACGTCACGGAGACCACAGTCGTCCTCATCGCGCACGATGGTGAGTGGACCCGGCGCCGGATCGAGAGCCTCGACGCGGCGCAGCAGTTCGGGCGCAAACGGTCGATCCCCGTGTACGAGGTGGCGCGGGTCGGCTATCCGAAGCGGATGCGGGAGTACACCGAGCGGAAGAAGCGCGGCGAAGCCTGATCGGGGCCGGTCGGAGTGGTCGTGCCCGAGATCAGTTGGCCTCACGGCGGATGTGGTCAGGTCGCCTGAAGTACATGAAGGCCCCCTTCCTTGCGCCTAGCGCAAGGAAGGGGGCCTTCACGTACTTGGCGCGGCCTCAAGCCGATTGCGCCAGCAGGAGTAGATGTCGCTCCAGCAGCGCCCGGAACGTCGGATGCACCGTCGTGCCCAGCGCCGGGTCGATCTCGACCGTCCGCCACTGCTCGCCTGCCGCGGTGAGCAGCACCACGGCAGGCTCGGCGATCACGACGACTCCGCCTTCCGCGCGCAGTTCCGCCGTCCCGAGCAGGCGCGGGAAGACGACGTCGGCGGGCAGGCCGTCGCAGGTCCGCAGGAACTCTCTGTAGTCGGAAGGGAGCCGGAGCCCGAGGCGTGCTTCGGCTGCGTCGATGTTCCGGGCCGACGCCGCCGGGGGTGCGGTGCCGACGCCGCGAAGCCGGAGGATGCCCGCGATCATCTCGCGCCACGAACCGGTGTCCGGCGGGTAGCGCTGGTACAGCGCCGCGACCAGCGCTCCCGCGCACAGCCCTGTCCACTCGCCGAGGCCGAGCGGGTCGGCGCCCGCGACCAGTTGTGGGGCGAGCCGTCGTGTCGCCGCGAGTACGGCGACGTCCGGCCGGGCCTGCCGTGCGGCGATTTCGGCCCAGGCGTCGAGGTCGCCTCGGGCGACGGCCTCGCGCAACCGATCCGGCCGCGACGGCCCGAGGTGCGAGACGGCCTCGCCGATCGGGGATCCGCCGAGCAGACCGTCGAGATCGGACACTCGCCGGGCGAGGTACTCGTCGTGAGCGCGTTCCTCGGCGTCGAGGTCGAGCGGAGTCAGCGCCGCCGCCCAGTCCGGTCGCTCGTCTCGCGCTTCGAAGAGCATCGCCCACGCGCGGGCAGGTACGGCGCCGGGGACGAGCGCCGTTACGGGACGTTCGGTGAGCGCGTGCCAGTGCGTGATCAGCCGGTCGGCTTCCGCGAACGCGCCGGAGACGGCGAACAGCAACGCGGCGTGCCCGATCCGGTCGTCGAGTGTCGCGTCGTCACCGCTGAGCACATCCCTGATCGCGCCTTCGAGATACGCGTCCCTGTCCACGGAACCGACTTTGCCACACCGGGTTCCGCCCGGCGCGCTGCCTCATGGTGCAGTTCATCGGGCCATGCGTTGACGACTGATCCATTCGGCGGCCAACCTTGATCCCGAAACCTTGGTGGACCGCGATTTCCGCGGCACCGATCTTTCCTGATCGTGGTGGGAGGAAAGACGTGGACGACCCGTTTTCCGATCTGGTGCTGTTTCCGCATTGCGATGCCCATGTTGTTCTCGACCTTTCGGCTCCCGCTCTTGTCCTGCGTGTTTTCCGGAGAGGAATCGACCCGGGAAATCCTGGCCGTTATGTGCTCACCCAGGTGCAGGCGACCTACGAATTCTTCGCGCCTTACAAGCCGCCAGGTTCCCGGTTCGACGGTGTTCCCACCGTGGACCCGGTCACCGGAGTGGTGACCGCGACCGAGACCGGGGTCTTCCTGTTCCAGGCGGTCGTCGGCGTCGACCACATCGTCGGCAGGATCCAGGTCCACCGGAAGATCGAGAACTGGTGGTTCGGGAATCAGTCCATCACCACCGCGCTGGACGGCGAGATCGCGCATGCCCAGCCGTCGATTCACGCGCGCTTCAGCGAGGATCCCGATGGTGCCGCGGAACTCGTGGGAGACATCACCGGACACGGGTACGTCACCCTGTCGTCGCGGAACGCGGACCGGGTCGAGATCGCGCCCGAGGGGAGACTCCGCGGGTTGCGGGAAACGCTGCCCGGTCACGCCGGTGGCACGAACACGCCCGCCGTGGTCGCCGGCACGTTCCTCGGTACGACAAGGGACCTTCCGGTCTGGGTGGTCGACTACGGCCGTGTCCGCGCGGATCTACACGATTATCGGCGGCCCGACCTGGAAGACCTCGAGGGAATGCAGAACATCCTGTTGTTGTCGGAAGGATTCTTCGACGGCGACGAAGCTCTTTTCAGCGAGATGGCGGGCGATGTCCAGTACAATATGTTCGACAATCCGCGACACGAACCGTACGGATTGCTGACATCGCGGTTCAACCTGTTCTCCTATTTCACGGCCTGGCAGGATCGGGGGATCGCGAACGGAGGCCGGGTCACCGACAAGACCGTCGGCCGGATCAAGGCCGGTTCTCTCATTCCGTACGGCTTCCGGGTGAACCGTGACCGGCGCCGGTACACGATGCGTCAATTGGTGGCCGCGGTCGGCTTGCCCAAACGCGTCGAAGACACTGGCGATCCGCTGGATCTCTGGGGCCGTCAGAGTTTGCCCGGTTTCACCGCGAGCAAGGTCGACGCTCCGCTGATCGCGGCCTGGCGGGAGCACAAGTCGGCGGGAATCCTGTCCGTACCGGACACTTTGTTCGGCCTGATCCTGGGCGCCCGGCTGGGTGACCGCCGATCCGGTCGGGTGCCGAAGCTGGAAGACCAGGTCCGTCGCCCTCCCGGTGACACCCCCGGTGCGCAACTCGCCAGGTTCATCGGCCGGGTCTACGAGTTCTACCGGATGGAGGAAAGCCGCGTCATCGGCCTCGATCCGCGTCGCCATCCGCCCGAAATCCATGCGAACCACTACACCCAGTCGAGCCCCGGCAACCTGGTCCTGCGGTTCGCCGGCGCGCTGAGGTTCACCGGCCAGGACGGCCGGATCTACGACGTCGGGAAGACCTGGGCCGTCGACGATACGAGTTTCCGCCGCAGCCGAGGATTGATCGGCGTGATCGTCTTCGACGACCTCGAAGGCGCCACGAACATGAATGCCGGGTCGCTGATGGGGGTGACCGTGAACACCAAGCACGTGGTGAAGGTCGACTATGGCGGTACGGCCGATCCTTTGGAGAGGTTCAGGGACATGACTACGGTCCACACCGATTTCCCCGGTCTCGCGGACACCGCCGTGCACGAATTCGGGCACAGTTTCGCTCTGTCCGACGAATACGAGGATATCGACGGGGACGCTCCGGAGGATCCGAAGGGCGAAGAACTACTGGGCGACAACGTTACTCTGCTCGGATATCTGCGCAAGGAAATACCGCCTTCGAGAAAACTCGACTTGGCCAAACTGAAATGGCTGGATCTTCCGCGCGTCCTGGTTTCGTCGAGGCTCCTCGAAAACTCGGTCGCGGTCGCGGGCGGCCTCCAGGTGAAGGTCGGAGGGTCCGATGCCGCGAAGTGGGACCTTGTGCGTACGAAGGCGCTCAAGGTGGATATTCAGAACTTCGCGCCCACTGCGCGCGGACGGCAATTGCCGTTGAAGAAGACCCTGGACCAGCGGAGCACCGGGATGACGGTGAGCCACGTCGACCTGACGACCGGCACGGTGGTGCTCGTGGGTGGGACGCTGAGTTCCGGGCCGATTCCCGTTTTCAAGGCGGGCTCGGCGATCTTCGTCCCCATGCTCGACGCTCAAGGCGGCCGGATCGGAGTGGTGCGGAAGAGCGTGCTGAACTATCTCGTGGAGCACCCCGGACCACTCAACCGGGACCCGGATCACGCGCATGCCCGCAAGGACCCCGACGTGCCGCGAACCATCCCGGGACTGGCCCGGCTCCGGCAGCCGCGGACGATGATCGGCATCTTCGAGGGGGCGGCACATTTGTCCGGCGGGATCTATCGTCCGGCGGGAGCCTGCAAAATGCGCAGCCAGTATGACAAGAACGCGGATGGTGAATTCTGTTACGTCTGCAAATGGCTGATCGTCAACCGTGTCGATCCCCGGCGTCACGACTTGCTCTCCCATCTTTTCTATCCCGAGGGGAAAAATGACTGAGGTGGGCACGGTGGAAAAGCTTCTCGCCGAGATCGGGCGGGCACTTCTTCCTTTACGTGACGGGCTTTCGTCCCCGCAGGCGTTCGCGGGACTGCTGCGAACGCTCGGCTGGCGTGCGGAGACCATTCCACAGCCGGTCAAGGCGATCGGTTCCGCGCTGGACACGCTTTCCGACGCGCTCACCCGCGTACAGGGCGATGGATCGATCTCTTCCGGGGACATCGGCCGGGTGATCGGCGCGGTCCAAGGCGTGGTCGAGGGGATCCGTGGCATCGCGAACGCGCCTGATTCCGCGATCCCCGAGTCGCTGCGATCCGACGGGTTCCGCGAGAAGTTCCCAGGCCAGTTGATCGACCACCTGATCGTCACCTACCTCCAGCGGTTCCACGCGCCGATCGCGTTCGTGTTGCGCGCCTTGGGGGTCATCAAGGTCCGCTACGTGCCACCGGCCGGGAAGCGGTCCGCCCACCACGCGCTCGCGCTGGACCTCGCCGACCTCCCGATGGCGGTGTCCGACCCCGCCGCGTTGCTGAACAGGGCATTCCGGTGGGGGCAGGCAGAGTTCGACTACCGGGGGCTGTCGTCACAGATCGACAGGCTCCTCGTGAGTATGGGGATGCCCGTCACCGTCGAGACCGTCGACGAGGAGGTGGCGGAGGCGATCCAAGGCCCCCCGGCCCTGGGAGACGCGCCGGTCAGGGCGTTCCGGGCACTGGCGTTCGAACTGCTACCCGACGACGAAGAGCAAGCGATCCAGGACCAGCCGATCACGCGGGCGGCGGTCTTCGAGCTGCGACTGCTCCCGCTGCCCGGCGTCGGCGCCGCTTTGCCGGGACTGGCTTTGTTGCCTTCGTTCGAGGGTGAACTCGCCGCGACGATCCCACTGGGTGAGGATTTCACGCTCATGATCCGCAGCGATCTCGACCTCGAAGGCGGCGTCGCACTCAGAATCCGGCCCGGTCAGGGGATCGAAACCGTCGTCGGCTTCGAGAAGGAGAATCCGGCTCCCCAACGCGTTGACGGCGTCATCGAGGTGATCGTCGAGCGCACCGGCCCCGACGCCGGGCCGACCTTGCTGCTCGGCTCGAAAGACGGCACCAGGTTGCAGTTCCGCAAGATCGGCGCGACCGGCGGTGTCCGGATCGCCGACGGCGTGGACGTCTTCGCCGAGTTCGAGATCAAGGGACTCGAATTCGTCTTCACACCGGGCGGAGCCGATGGCTTCATCGGAAAGCTGATCCCGGGCGGCGGGTTCACCGTCGGCGGTGACCTCGTCGTCGGGATCTCGCACGCGCACGGCTTCTACTTCCGCGGTTCGGCCAATCTCGAGGCGAACTTCGCGGCGCACCTCAAGCTGGGGCCGCTCGAGATCCAGGGCTTCACGATCTCCGCGTCGCCGTCGGGTGACGGCATCCCGATCGGGCTCGGGACGACGCTCAAGGCGGAACTCGGGCCGATCACGGCGGTGGTGGAGCAGATCGGGCTCACCGCGGACCTCGCCTTCAAACCGGACAACGACGGCAATCTGGGGCCGGTCGACCTCTCGCTCGGGTTCAAACCGCCGAAGGGGGTCGGGCTGTCGGTCGACGCCGGCATCGTCTCCGGCGGCGGCTACCTGTACTTCGACCCGGATCGCGGCGAGTACGCGGGCGCGCTGGAGCTGGAGTTCGCCGGGCTGGTCGAGCTCAAGGCCATCGGGCTGATCACCACACGGATGCCGGACGGTTCCGACGGGTTCTCGCTGCTGATCGTGATCGCCACCGAGTTCGGGGGCGGCGGTATCCAGCTCGGGTTCGGGTTCACGCTGCTGGGGGTCGGCGGTGTCCTCGGCCTCAACCGCCGGATGGACTTCGCCGCGCTGCTCGACGGCGTGGTCAACGGGGGCATCGAATCGGTGATGTTCCCCAAGGACGTCATCGCGAACGCGCCGCGGATCATCAGCGACCTCAGGCGATTCTTCCCGCCGGAGGACGGCCGGTTCCTGATCGGGCCGATGGCGAAGATCGGCTGGGGGACACCGGCGCTGGTCACCGTCTCGCTCGGGGTGATCGTGGAGATCCCGCCCGGCAACGTCGCGATCCTCGGGGTGCTGAAATGCGCGCTGCCCAGTGAGGACGTCGCCCTGCTGAAGCTGCAGGTCAACTTCATCGGCGCGCTCGAAGTCGACAAGTCGAGACTCTGGTTCTACGCGCAGCTCTTCGACTCGCGCATCCTGACGATGACCATCGAGGGCGGGATGGGCCTGCTCGTCGATTGGAGCGACAACCCGGACTTCGTGCTCAGCGTCGGCGGTTTCCACCCGTCCTTCACCCCGCCACCCCTGTCGTTCCCCGTACCGCCGCGGTTGTCCATCGACATCCTGAACGCGCCGGGACGGCTGATCCGCGTGTCCGGCTACTTCGCGGTCACCAGCAACACCGCCCAGTTCGGGGCCAAGGCCGAGGTCCGGCTGGGCTTCGGCGGGTTCGGCATCGAAGGGCATCTCGCCTTCGACGCGCTGTTCCGGTTCTCGCCGTTCTCGTTCGTCATCCAGATCTCCGCCGGTGTCTCGCTGAAGGCGTTCGGGGTCGGTGTGTTCGGCATCGACCTCGACTTCCAGCTGGAGGGGCCGACGCCGTGGCGCGCGCACGGCCGGGGGTCGATCTCCTTGCTGTTCTTCGAGATCTCGGCCGATTTCGACATCACCTGGGGTGAAGAGCGCGACACGGCGCTGCCGCCGGTCGAGGTGCTCAAACTGCTGGAGACCGAGGTCCGCAAGACCGAGGGCTGGCAGACCCGGTTGCCTGCCGGGGGGTTCAACCCGCTGGTCACCTTGCGGCAGCTGCCGGGGACCGACGACCTGGTGCTGCACCCGCTCGGTTCGCTGTTCATCCACCAGCGCGCCATCCCGCTCGACGTCCGGATCGACCGGATCGGCGCGCAGCGGCCCAGTGACGGCAAGCGGTTCGGCGTCGTCCCGCTCCCTGGCGCAGGCATGGAACGGGCGTCGATCACCGGCGAGAAGTTCGCCATGGGCCAGTTCCAGGATTCCGACGACGCGGCGAAACTTTCTCGTGCCGCGTATGAGGATCAGAACGCCGGGCTGGAGCTGGTCGCCGAAAAGGGCGCCATCGTGTCGCCGAGGGCGGTCCGCCGCAGCGCACGCTACGAACTGTACATAGTGGACAATGAGCCGCCGGAAACGGTGCCCGCGCTCGGTATGCGACGTCGCCGGGTCCGGATGGCGGTCAAGGCGCCCGCCGGGCCGAAGCTGTACAGCCCGCCGCCCGCGGTGTTCGGGACACTGCTCAACGGCAGCAGTACCGCGCGTTCACCGTTGTCCCAGCACGAAACCCGGTTGCGCCAGCCGTTCACCCCGGACGGACGGGTGCGCGTCCCCGGTGATCGGTTCGTCGTCGCCTACCGCCGCAACAACCTCCAGGCGTTCCCGCCGTCGAAGACCGGGTCGACGCTGGCGAACTTCCGGAGCGAGGCGAGCGCGGCCGACGCGATGGCGGGCTGGATCGCCGTCGACGCGAGCCTGGCCGGGCAGCTGCATGTCCTGCGCCGCACCGAGGCCGGGGGCGCAGGGGTGGCCGAGCCGGGCACCTGGTCGCCCGCGGGCAAGCCGTCGTCGCCGGTTTCCGGGGCGGACGCGGTCCGCCTCGCCGCGGGCAAGGTGCTCGTCGCCGGCGGGGCTGACGCGTTCGGGAAGCCCGTGACAACCACTGCGTTGTTCGACCCGATCGCGGTGAGCTGGGAGGCAGGCGTCCGGCAGTTGAAGGCCGCCAGGCGGCGGCACGGCACGGCGCGGCTCGGTGACGGCAGGGTCGTGGCGGCGGGCGGACTCGGCGCGGACGGGGTACCGCTGGCCTCGGCCGAGGTGTTCGATCCGGTCGCCAAGACCTGGGCGGACGCGGGGAACCTGGCCACCGCCCGGTCCGGCCATACCGCCACGCCGATCGGCGCACAGGTGCTCGTCGCGGGCGGCGTCTCGGCACGGGGCGCGGCACTGGCCTCGGCCGAGGTACTGGATCCCCGCACGCTCCAGTGGACTCCGGTTCGCCCGATGACCGACGCCCGCGCCGGGCACCAGGCCGTCGTCCTCACCGACGACAAAACCGGGAAGGCCACCGGGGTGCTGGTCGTCGGCGGCGCGGTGCCGACCGGGCAGGGCGAACGGCCGTTGGCCACCTGCGAGATCTACGACCTCGAGAAGGAGGAGTGGCTCTCGACCGCCGCTCTCTCCGTTGCCCGCAAAGGACACCAGGCGACCGTGCTGCCGGACGGCCGGGTGCTCGTCACCGGCGGCGACGCGGCCGGAGGGCTCCCGTACCGGCCGGAAAGCCTTGCCACGGCCGAGATCTACGACCCGGCCAAGCGAACTTGGAAGCGGGTCGACGATCTGCCCGGCGGCGGCCGGAGCGGACACCGCTGCGTCGCCACGCCGCTCGGCGCGGTCGTCGTCGGAGGTGTCGGCCGTCCCGGCGCGACCGTGGGCTACCGCGCCACGCTGACCTTCGACCCCGAATCCGGTGGCTGGACGGCGACCGGCGCCCCCGCCGACGGCCGCTGGGATTTCCCGGCCGTCGACCTCGCCGATGGCCGCGTGTTCGTCGCGGGCGGTCTGGTGCGGGCAGGGGCCTCCGCGCCGGGGCCGGAGCCCGCCGAAGTCTCCGCGACGGCCGAGATCTACCTGCCATGACCAGCGAAGGGACCGTTTCCATGACCAGTCCGACGCTCGCGGCCGAACCGACCGCGCCCGACTACGTGGCGGCCGTGACCTGGGCTGGCCAGCACGACGCCGCCGTCCTGCTCGAAGGCGGCAAGAAAGCGCTCGTCGCCGGAGGCGCGGACGCCTTGTCGGCTAGCGTCATCCAGAGCGCGGTCTTCGACTTCGAGACCGAGAAATGGTCGGATCCCCTTCCCCTTGGCACCGCGCGGCAACTGCACGCGCTGACCCTGTTGCCCGGCGGGAAAGTGCTGATCACCGGCGGGGTCGGCGCCGCGGGCGGGCCCGCGCTCGCCACGGCCGAGCTGTTCGATCCGACCACGAACAAGTGGACCTCGGTCGCGACGCCGATGAAGACAGCCCGCTGGGGACACAGCGCGGTGCTCGTCGGCGGCAAGGTGCTGGTGGCCGGGGGAAGCACGCTCCGGCCGGACGGGAAGGCCGTGGCGCTGCGCTCGGCAGAGCTGTTCGACCCGGCCGGCACCGGGACCTGGGCGACGGCGGGGGAGATGACCGACGCGCGCACCGGGCACGCCGCGGTGGTCCTCGGCAAGAAGGTGCTGATGTGCGGGGGAAGCGTGCCGGTCGGCACGGCCGAAGACCCGGCGCTGGCCTTCTGCGAGCTCTACGACTCCGAAGCCGCTGCGGGAGCTCCGTCATGGACACCCGCGGCGACCATGCGCCATCCCAGGAGCGGTCATACGGCGACGGCGTTGTCCGGCACTTCCGTGCTGGTCACCGGTGGTAAGGCTCCAGGGGTGACCGAAGACGGCGCGTTCGACCCGTTCGCCCGCGGTACCGCCGAAGTCTTCGAGCTGACCGGGCCTGCGGGCACGTGGAAGGATGCCAAACCCCTGCCGGGCGGCCGGGCCTTCCACCGGGCCGTCGCCGTCGGCGCGGGGGCGGTCGTCGTCCTCGGGGGCGCCGACGACCTCGCGAACGAGGCCGGATACCGCAGCGCGCTGCGCTACGAGGCGGGTGAGTGGAAACCGTTGCCAGGGCTGGCCGAAGGGCGGTGGGGCTTCGCGGCCGTGGCCTCCGGGAGCACCGTGCTCGTCGCCGGCGGCATCGCGCGGACCGGGCAGGCGTCGGCGGCGCAGAAGACCGAGCTGACGAAGACCGCCGAGAAGTTCGGGAGTGGTTCGTGAGCGCGAACGCCTACTCCTTCCTGCCGTGGCTGCGCACCGGGCTGACCACCCAGATCAAGGGCGACGTCGCGGGGCCGCGCGCGACCATCGGGGTCGGGCTGAGGCTGACCGGCGACGCGCTCGAGAAGAACAAACCCGCACTGCGCCAGGACTTCACCGAGCCGGTGAAGCTATACGGGCCCGGTGACGTCGTCGGCGTCGACCCGCGCGCCATCTCCCGCACCGAACCGCGGCCGGGCATCACCAACTTCGAGCCGAACTACCTGGCTCACATCGAGTTCTACCAAGAGGAGTTCCCCTGGCGGTACAGCCCGGCGAAACCGGACGACACGACGAAACGGCTGGCACCGTGGCTCGCGTTGATCGTGCTGTCCGAGAACCCGGTGGAATTCGAAGACGGCCTCCTGCCGGACAAGCCGCTGCCGTTCGTCACCGTGAAGAACTCGCAGGCGCTCCAGCCGCCGAAAGAACTCGGCGCGTGGGCGCACGTCCACGTCAACGGAGAGCTCGACGGCAGGATCGCCGTCGACGGCGAGGACATGGCGCGGACGCTGGGAAACCTGGGCCGGGTGCTGCGCGAAGCACCGGACAGCGCGTGCTCGCGGGTGCTCTGCCCGCGGCATTTGAAGCCCAGCACGACCTACCACGCCTTCCTGGTGCCCGCGTTCGAAGCGGGCAGGCTGGCGGGGCTCGGCGAGCCCGTGCCCGAAGACCTCCTCGCGACGAAACCCAGCTGGGGCAACGGAACCGGCGATGTCGTGCTGCCGTACTACCACCGCTGGTTCTTCACCACGAGCGCGGTCGGCGATTTCGAATACCTCGTGCGGCTGCTCAAGCCCTACGAGGCGGGCGACCCGGTCGGCAGGCGTGACCTGGACGCGCACCGCAAGATCTACAACCTGCCCGAGCTCACCACCCCGACCCAACCGTACGGAGTGCTGAAACTCGGCGGGGCGCTCCAGATCCCCGACACCGACGACTGTCCGGACCAGTTCGAGAACTGGGACGGCTACCACACCAAGCCGGTGTCGCCGTATCCGAATCAGTGGCAGCGGGCGATGGCGGGGTTCGTCAACCTGGCGACCGCGTACCAGCAGAAGCCGTCGACGGTCGCGAACGCGGAAGCGGCCATGGCCGGCGAGTCCGATCCGGTGATCACCCCGCCGCTGTACGGCTGCTGGCCGTCGCTGACGCGGACACTGCTGACCGAGGACGGGAAACCGGTACCGCCCGAGCAGCTGCGCAACTGGGTGCACCGGCTCAACCTCGACCCGCGGCACCGCGCCGCCGCCCAGTTCGGCACCAAAGTCGTCCAAGCGCGGCAAGAGGAATTCATGGCGGCCGCGTGGAACCAGCTCGGTGACATCCAGCGGGCGAACGCGCTCATCCGCGCCGCTCTGCTGGGCCGCCAGATCGGGAACGCCTTGCACGGCAAGCATGTCAAGCCGTTCGCTCCCAAGCGGCCGGTCGCGTCGTCCGCCGAAGACCAGTCGGTGCCCGCGAAGGTGCTGGCGCTGACGGCGCCCGCGCACGGACGGGTGGTCGAACGGGCCGCGACCGCGTTCGCGCGAGCCGCCGCCGAGGGTGACAAGCCGGAGCTGTTCGCCGTCGGGTACAAAGTGGACAGAAGCCGGGTCGCCGCCGCACCGATGTCCGCGCCGATGCGCCGGATCACCCGGCCGGGCTCGCGGCTGCGCAAACGGCTGCTGCCGTCGGGAAGTCAGTTCGACCTGCTGGTGGACCGGATCGACCGGGAAGAGGTCTTCGCCGCCCGGCCCAAGGGCGGACCGCCGGTCACCATCGCCTCGCTCGGAGTGCCCCGGCGCGAAGTCGCGGCCGATCCCGTCGACGAACAACTCGGCGTGATCGAGACCATCGACGACATGCTCGACGGCCTGCGCGCGGAGAAGACCGTGCTGGAGAACCTGGCCGCGTCGATGAACCTGCCGGAGCGGCTGCGGATCGCCATGGGCGACTTGGACGATCTGGTCGAAATCCTCGCCTATCCGGTGTTCGACATGCCGATGTACGAAGAGCTGCTGAAGTTCTCGGTCGAGACCTTCGTGCCGAACATCGGGCTCCTGCCGGAGAATTCGATCACCCTGCTGGAGAACAACCGCCAGTTCATCGAGTCCTACCTGATCGGGCTCAACCACGAAATGGCGCGGGAACTGCTCTGGCGCGAGTTCCCGACCGACCAGCGCGGCACGCCGTTCCGCCAGTTCTGGGACCCGCGGCCGGTGGTGCTGGAGCCGGGCGAGTCACGGGAAGCGTGGCGGGAACGGCTTTACGACATCCCGCCGCTGCATCGCTGGACCAAGACCACGAAGCTCGGCGAGAACAACCACCGCCGTCTTCCGCCCGAGCCGGGCGGGAAACAAGGCAAGGACCTGGTCCTGGTGATCCGCGGCGAACTGCTCAAGAAGTATCCGAACGTGTCGATCTACGCGCACAAGGCTGTCTGGCCGCTGAAGGACGACGGCACCGAGGACCGGTCCGGCGAGCGCACCATCGCGCCCATCCCGGCGAATGTCCCGCTGAGCGACAAACTGGTGCGGCTGCCGATCTACGAGGCCAAGGTCTCCCCGGACCTGTACCTGCTCGGGTTCCCGCTGGGCGAGGACGAGGCCCGGAGAGGCGGGCCCGACAAGCTCGGCTGGTTCTTCGTGATCAAGGAGCGGCCCGGCGATCCGCGGTTCGGCTTGGACGATCCGCCACCCGGCGCACTGCCCGAAGTCGAGGTGTGGAACGACGTCACCTGGGGACACCTCGATCCAGGGACCCCCGGCAGCGGGTTCGTCCGGTTCGACGGCGGGGTCGTGGTCCACCTCGACGAACTCCTCGAAACGGAAGACCGGGAGAAGATCCGGCAGCGCGAGGACGACGAGTTCATCACCGAGTGGGCGCCCGGCGTCAGCGCAGCTGACGTCGCCTACATCCTTTTCCAGGCACCGGTTCTGGTGGCCGTGCACGCACAGGAGATGTTGCGGGATGAACGACCTCAACCTTGATTTCCCGGTGCTGCTCGGGCCGGTGCGCGTCGAAACCCGGTACGTCGGCCGGGAACTGCTCATCCGGGTGTTCCCCGACGAGTGGTCGGTGGACAAGTTCGAAGCCAAACCGACCCGGGCCGAACTCGCCGCGCTCGACGCGTACTGGACCAGCATCTGGGCCTCCGGGGGATCCCCGGTCGGCGAACAGGCGGCGTGGCAGCGGCTCGTCGCGCGGGTTCCCTCCGGGCGGGCCGCCTGGCTGTTGGAGAACCACAAGCCCGCCAACCCGGCGGATCAGCCGACCGGGGTCGGCGGCGGTACGGCGATTCTGGTGGTCGTCACGGCCCAGCCCGTCACGGCGCAGGACCGCCCGCCGACGGTGACGTACTGGACGGCCGTCTGGAAGGCGCGCGGTGACCCCGAAAAACTGCGGGACGCCGACATCGCGTTGCTCGCCGCCGTCGGGGCTGGGCGGACGGGTACGATCCGCGCCCGTCGTCCGTCCGGTGTGGACAGTGCGCGCTCGGCTCCTGACGACGTCGTGATCGTGGCGTTCCTTCAGCTCGTGCCGCCGGCTCCGGCGGAGATCGCGGAGGAGTCGTGGACCGTTGCGGCGACCGCGAAACTGCTCCCGGACAAGTTCACCGCGTTCGGCTACGTCGGTGGCACGCGCGTGTTCGCGGTGAGCGGTGAGCCGGTCAAACCCGAACTCGCGGTCAGCCCCGATCCGGGGGCGGACAAGGACGAACAGCTCAAGGTCACCGAGGAGACCGGCGCGCTGCGGATCCCGGAAGCCCTGAAGTGGCTGACCGACTTCACAGCGGCCGAAGAAGTCGGGATGGGCATCCGGATCGGTCTCGAGCCTGCCTTCGAGGAAGGTCTCGACAGGCTCGTCGTGCTCGGTCTCCGGGAACAGGCGACACCGGAGAAGTCGGCGTCCGAGTGGGGCGGGCTGATCGCCGACCAGGTTCGCACCTCCGCCGGATTCGCCTTCCTGCCGCAGGGAACCCCGACAAACAACTCCGAGCAGGCGTCAGCGGGCCAGAGTTCAGGGCCCGCGCTCGCCACCGCGGCCGGATTCGCGGCCGCCGAGGACTGGACCACCAAGACCGACGGTGAGTGGTTCGCCGAACTGCTCGGCCTCGACCCGGCGGTACTGGCCGGAGTGCCGAACGCCGAGGGCCGGGATCGCCGCGACGCCCGCGCGGCGCATACCGCGTTGTGGCCCGCCACCTGGGGCTACTACCTTCCCGCGTTGCTCAACGGAGTGCTGACCGAGGAACAGATCGCGCTGACTCGGCAGTTCTTCCTGTCCCACGTTTCCGGGCGCGGCCCGCTGCCCGTGGTCAAGATCGGCAGGCAGCCATACGGGATCCTGCCGACGACGGTGTTCACCAAACTCGCCTTTCCCGCCACCGCGCCGCACCGGACGGCGTTGAACGAGATCCTCAAGCAGGCGGCCGTGCACTGGCAGGCCGCGCTCGGGCAAGTCCAGTACCTCGATTCGACCGGCGGGGATCCGCACCAGAAACTGCTCGACATCCTCGCACTGCATCCGACGTCGGCCGAGTACCACGGCCGCGAGGCCCTGAGTGTCGAAGACCTGTTCAACGGCGAGAACCGGCGTGGCGCGGGGCGCGAGTTCGCCGAACGGCTCGAAGAGCTGCTCAGCGCGCCGCTGCGGGAGACGCTGGCCCGGTTCGGACACCACACCGGTGATCCCGACCTGCTGCGGCGGGTGTTCGACGAGGCGGTCCAGCCGCTGAAGCTGCCGGTCGTCGACGATCGGCCACTGTCCGAAGTGGACAAGATCCGGAAGTACGCGCCTGAAGGCAACTACTTGGCCTGGCTGGCTCACTACGGGAAGAGCGACCTCGACACGGTGCGTGAGGAGAAGGGTTTCACCGACAACGTCCTGCCGACGGCGTTGCTGTACCTGCTGGCGCGGCACGCCGTGCTGCTCGGCGCCGCCGAGGCCGGGCGACGCCTCGCCCTGACCACACCCGGTGCCGACGTCCCGGACGTCCGCGACGCCCCGTTCATCCACGTCGAGGTCTCCGACGAGCCCAGCGAAAGCCGGTACCGCCAGCTGTATTCGACGGATCCGGCGATCGATCCCGGCAAGCTGGTGCACGAACATCTGCGCACGGTGCTGGACACGAGTCCCACCGCCGCGGATCTGACCGAACAGCTCGCCGCGGTCGGACTGCTCGCGGACCTGCCAACGGCACGGCTGGAGCGGGTGTTCGCCGAGCACCTCGACTGTGCCACCTACCGGCTCGACGCCTGGCGGCTGGGACTGGTCAACGAACGGCTGGCCGAACTGCGCCGCGATCCCGGTGGCGGCGCCCCGAAACGGGGCCTGCACCTGGGCGCGTACGGCTGGCTGGAGAACATCACCCGTGGTCCGGCACCGGCCACTAAGGATCTTCCCGCCGGCTTGCCCCCGATCTTCGGCACCGAGCCGTTGCCGTACGACGAGAACAACGGTGGCTACGTCCACGCGCCGTCGCCGGCCCACGCGCGGACGGCGGCGGTGCTGCGAGCGGGTTTCCTCGCCAACGGCAAGCAACGCGAGGACAGCACGTTCGCGGTGAACCTGAGCGCGAACCGGGTCCGCGTCGCGGTGTCCCTTTTGGACGGGATGCGGCAGGGCCAGTCGCCCGGCGCGCTGCTGGGCTACCGCTTCGAACGCGGGCTGCACGACCGGCGGGTCGGGCTCGACAAGATCATCGCCGGGCTCCGGTTGAAGTTCCCCTTGCGGGCGAACAAGATCACCGACACGGTTCCGACGCCCGAGGGACCGGGCCTGCCGACGAGCATCGAGCAGATCGAGGCACGCAACGTCATCGACGGCCTCGCCCTGATCCGTTACGTGGACACCTTGGAGAAGGACGACCGGGTCTACCCGTACAAGATCGACGGCCTGCCCGGGGTCACCGACCCTGGCGAGCTGGCGGACATCGGCACGGAGGTCGATGCCCTGCGCAACGCCCACGACGCGCTGGCCGACCTCGTCGTCGCGGAGGGCGCGCACCAGGTGCTGCAAGGCAACACCGAACGCGCGTCGGCAACGCTGGACTCCTACGCGAAAGGCGGTGTCCTCCCCGAACCCGCGGTGGTCGAGACCCCGCGCAGCGGGACCACGCTCACCCACCGGCTGGGGCTCCAGTTCACTCCCCGCCTCGGTCCCGACCACGGCGCGCCGCTGCTGGGCCGGAACAACCCGAGGGCCAGGGCCGAACCGGCGGTGAACCAGTGGCTGGCAGACGTGCTGCCGTCGCCGTCCGAGGTGGCCGCGCTGGTCACCTGGAAGGATCCGGCGCGGCCGGAGGAGGTCGAGCCGGACAGCCGTGTGGTGACCCAGGCCGAGCTGGGGTTGCAGCGGATCGACCTGCTGTGGGCGGTGCCTCCGGCGGAGAACGCCGAGGCGACCGATCTCGACGACCGGATCCTCGGCGTGGTCATCGAGAAGGCGCGGCCGCGTCCGGACGCCAAACTCGAAATCCATTACACGCGACGGATCGACCGCAAGGTCAGCTTCTTCGAGCTGTCCCCGCTCATCGGTTCCCTGCGCTCGCTGCTGACGACGGCCCGGCCCCTGCGGCCGACCGACCTGATCCCCGCGGCCGGTACCGCGCGCGTCGACCGCGCGGCCGACGACGCCGTGTCGCTGAGCCGGGAACGGCAGGCCGCGGTGCTGGAATCGCTGACGGATCTCGGCGGTGACGTCACCGAATTCCTGGCCGATCTCGGCGCGCACTACCCGGCGGGCGGCGAACCTGCCCGCGCCGAAATCCTCGAGGAGATCGACGACTTCCTCGCCCGGTACGCGAAACTGGCCAAGGCCGGGGGTGACTTCGGTGTCGTGGTCAGCGGCTGGGGTGAGCTTTCGCTGTGGCGGGGCGGTGTTTTCGCCGCGGTCCTCGCCGCCGTCGCCGAGGTGGCGGGCCGGATGGACCGAGCGCTCACGGCCGCGAACGCGCTGCTGGTCCAGTACGAGGACCTGCCACCGTCCACATCGGACGCCGAACGGTTCAGGATTCTGGAGCAGGCGGAGCGGTTGCTCGTCACCAAACCCGCGCCGCGGGAAACGACTCCGTTCCGGATGCGGGTTCGGGTCCGTTCGGCGCGCACCGCGTTCGCGAACCGGCTCGACCGTTTGGCCGACTTCAAGGAGACGTCGGAACCGACGCTGAGCGGATTGCTCGCCGACGTGACGCGCCGGCTGCCACTGGACGACATCGACCCGGCGGGTCTCTCGCTGAAGCCGTTCGAGGACCAGGTCGTCGGCTACGGCAGGGAACTGCTGGCACGAGCGGGGAAGCTGGAGGCCGAACTGCTCGGCGAGGGTGGCCGGAAACAGACCGCCGAGAAACTGTTGGCGATCCGCGACAAGGCCGTCACCGGCCCGGATCGGGTGCGGGCCGGGATCGACGTCCTCAAGGCACTGCTCGGCGAGGACGTCCTCGTGGTCCCCGAATTCACCCCGTCCGAGGACGTCCTCGACCGCTGGCGGGACGCGCGCGCCGACAGCGGGCGCCTCGTCGCCCACCTGAAGCCCAAGAACATCGATGACCCGAAGGGCCGCGACCTCCCGGTGGACGACTGGCTGCACGGGATGGCGCGGGTGCGCGAAAAGCCTCGCCTGTGGGAGAAAACGGTGCAATTGGCCGGCGCGCTGCTCGCGCCTGGCGGACTGCTCGGCACCGAGATCCTGGGCTGGGAGGAACCGGGACTGACCCCGGTCCAGCTGCCCTACGCCGAGGACGACCACTGGCTGGCCATGGAGTTCTTCGATCCGTCCAAAGTGGATGAACAACTCGACCAGGACAGGCTGCTGTACACCGCGCACTACAAGACCTCGCTCGGCGACGAAAACCAATGCGGGCTCCTGCTCGACGAATGGACCGAGGTGATCCCCGCCGTCCGCGAGACCACCGGGATCGCGCTGCACTACGACGGACCGGATTCCGAACCGCCGCAGACCATGTTGCTCGTCGTCCCGCCGGTGCTGGACCCCGGTGGGAACTGGACCCCGGAGCTGCTGGTCGAGGCGATCACGGAAACGTTCGGCCTGGCGAAGACCCGTGCTGTCGAACCGGATCACCTGGAGGGCACCGAACTGGGACACCTGCTCCCGGCGACGGTGATGTCCTCGGCCCGCGATCAGGTCACCGTCAGCACCGATCTCGCCGCCGCCGTCCTGCGCTGGAAGGCCACGTCATGACCGAAACACGTTCGTTCGCCGAAGAACTCGCCACCCGCGCCATCCCGGCCGTCGGGGTGTGGAACCGGTTGGAGGGCAGGCCACGCACCGTCGGCTTCGACCGGGCGCTGCGGGCGGAAGTCCGGGATCCGTTGTGGATGCTCACGCGGCAGTGGCAGCTGGGCGAGTTCCGCGGCGCGAACGCGGGGAGCCCGGTCACCGTCACCTACGCCGTCTCGCCGTCGCGCCCCACCCGGTTCAAGGCACCGCAAGGGCAACCCCAGGACCTGCTGCCCGACCGTCCACTCGAGACGGTCGCGGAGCGGCGGCGGCCGCCGCTGGCGTACGGCACCCCGGGAAGCGAGAAAGTCGCCTTCGACCTGAGGCTGGCGATCGGCCGCCAGTGGCTGAAACTGCTGGACGGCTACCTTCCGCTCGGCCAGGTGCTGGGGTTCAAGAAGTTCTATATCGAGCGATATCCCATCGCGCTGCCCGATCCCGCGCGGGCCGACGACGTCGCGAAGCTGGCGCATCCCGAGGTCTGGGCCACGATGCAGGCGATCTCCGGGCGCCGGATGGACGGCTACCTGTTCTACCAGTACCTCAAGGCCGGAGGTGACGCCGCCGAAGGGCTCCTCCTGTTCCGCGAAACGGTGCGGAAACTGGGGAAGCGGCTGGTCACCTGGTACGAGAAGCTCATCGACCAGCCGTCGCCGTCCGACGCGACCTGGGATCCGGGCAGGCTCGAGCACCGGTTCTCGGCGGCCGCGTCGGTGCCGGGCGGGGAGAAGAAACTCACCGCCCCCGAGTACCCCGGCGGCACCCTGGAGTGGCACGCCTTTTCGGTCGATCCCCTCAACCCGCTCGGCGGGACCAAACCGCCGGAACCGACGCTCACCCGGACGGTCTTCCCCGCCCCGGTCCGCTATTCCGGGATGCCGTTGCCGCGTTGGTGGGCGCAGGAGGACGGGAAGACCAACTTCGCCGCGGTCCGCCCGGACAGCACCGATCTCGCCCGGCTGATCTTCCTCGAATTCGCGCTGGTCTTCTCCAACGACTGGTACCAAGTGCCGTGCGACCTGCCCGTCGGCACGCTGTCCAGGATCCAGGGACTGGTCGTCACCGATGTCTTCGGGGAGAAGCAGTGGATCACCCCGGCGGGCGACGGGCGCGACGAGGACTGGAAGCGGTGGTCGATGTTCACCCTGGACACCATCGGCGTCGAAGACATCCGGGCGGACACGGACCTGCTGCTCCCGCCGAGCGTGCCGAAGGTGGCCGAGGGATCCGCGCTGGAGGAGGTCCTGCTGATCCGGGACGAGAACGCGAACCTCGTCTGGGGGATCGAGCAGACCGTCACCACGCCCATCGGCGAACCACGCCGAGGGAGCGAGGCGGCCGCGGAAGTCACGACGTTCCGGCAGCGGCTGCACGACGCGAACCCCGCGACGGCTGCCGAAGACCCGCCGCGCGCGCCGATCTCTTACTTCGCGATGAACTCCGTGCCAGGACACTGGATCCCGTTCATCCCGGTGCACGAACCGGGGGACAACCGCGAGATCCGGTTGCAGCGGGCGGCGATGCCGAGCGTGGTCGACGCGACCCCCGTGAAGCCGCGCACGAGCCTGCTCCGGGTAGGCCTCGACGAACGAGCGGCCACCGAGAAGCCGCAGTACTTCGTCCACGAAGAGGAAGTGACGAGGGCGGGCACGCGGGTCACCCTCGCCTACAACCGGACGCGGTGGCACGACGGCCGCGCCGTCGTCTGGCTCAGCGCGCGGCGCGGTGTCGGCCGGGGAGAGGGCTCGAGTGGGCTGGCGTTCGACCTGGTGGTGGACACTCCGCTCCCACCTGCGCCGTGATGCGGTCCGGAGCGCCGCCGGTTGTCACAAGTACATGAAGGCCCCCTTACTTGCGCTAGGCGCAAGTAAGGGGGCCTTCATGTACTTGGCCTGGCGAACCGATCAGCCGTTGGCGGCGATGTCCGCCAGCACCGCGGCGATGGTGCGCACCGGGACACCGGTGCCGCCCTTGCCGGTGTAACCCCACACCCCGGCGGTGTTGAACGACGGGCCCGCGATGTCGATGTGCGCCCAGGGCAGGCCGTCGGCGACGAACTCGCGCAGGAAGACGCCCGCGGCGAGCATGCCGCCCCAGCGGTGCCCGGTGACGTTGGCCAGGTCGGCAAGGCGCGAG
The DNA here is from genome assembly GCF_046269425.1 of Amycolatopsis sp. cmx-11-12. Taxonomy (NCBI): domain Bacteria; kingdom Bacillati; phylum Actinomycetota; class Actinomycetes; order Pseudonocardiales; family Pseudonocardiaceae; genus Amycolatopsis; species Amycolatopsis sp. cmx-11-12. Next base: position 36,135 of record NZ_JADNQM010000036.1, read on the forward strand.
TCGAGGTCGGCGCGCAGTTCCTCCGGCAGCGGCATGGCCCAGCCGCCCTCACCGGTCGCCTGCGCGATCGAAGCGACGCGGTCGCGGAACTCGTCCGAGCCCATGACACCCGCGGTGCGGTTGCCCAGTGCGACGACCTGAGCGCCGGTCAGCGTCGAGGTCTCGATCAGGTAGTCGGGGTTCTCCTCGCCCGCGCGCACGATCGCGTCGGCCAGCACGAGGCGGCCTTCGGCGTCGGTGTTGAGCACCTCGACGGTCTTGCCGCCGTACATGCTGAGCACGTCGCCCGGCCGGTACGAGGTGGCCGAGGGCAGGTTCTCCGCCAGCGGGATGTGCGCGACGACCTCGAGCGGGTACTTCAGCTTCGCGGCCAGCACCACGGAGGCGAGCACGGCGGCCGCGCCCGACATGTCCGAGGTCATGTGGTCCATGTTCGCGGCGGGCTTGATCGAGATGCCGCCCGAGTCGAAGGTGATGCCCTTGCCGACCAGCGCGACCTTCTTCGACGCCTTCGCCGGCTTGTAGGCGAGACGCAGCAGCCGCGGCTGGCGCGAGGAACCGCCGCCGACGCCGAGGATGCCGCCGAAGCCCTTGCGCTTGAGCGCCTTCTCGTCGAGGACCTCGAACTCGAGGTTGTTCGCCTCGGCCAGTGTCTTCGCGCGGTCGGCGAAGGAGGCCGGGAACAGGTCGTTCGGCGGGGTGTTGATCAGGTCGCGGGCGATGATCACCGACTCCGCGATCAGGGTGGCGGCCTTCAGCGTCGCCTTGTGGTCCTTGGCGGTGCCCTCTTCGGGGCTCACGAAGTCGACCTTCGCGACCGGACCATCGCCCTTGTCGGAGCGGTACTCGGTGAAGGTGTACGCGCCGAGCGCGGTGCCCTCGACGGCGGCTTGCAGGTCGATCGCCGACAGCGTGACGAACGCGCGCTCGGTTCCGCTCAGCGCCCGCGCGGCGGCACCGGCACCCCGGCGGACCTGCTCGGCGGTGACGCCGTCCGCGCCCGCCTTGCCGAGGCCGACGGCCAGTACGACACCGGCGGACAGTTTGCCCAGCGTCGGGACCTTGACGATCTCGTCGGCCTTGCCGGACGCGCCGAGGGTGCCGAGGACGTCGGCGAGTTTGCCGTCGAAGGCGGAGTCGGCAACGGAGGAGCCGGCGGCGAGCGCCAGGCCGTCCTCACCCTGCAGGGTTCCGATGACGACGACGTCGGCGCGCGTCTTGGCAAGCGCCGCTTCGGCGTTCTCGGTCAGGGCAAGCTTCGGCACGGTCACTTCTGGCTCCTCGCGCGTTCGCGGTGGTACCGGGCGGCCGCCCGGTTGGATCGTGAGCCATGCTAATGACAGTGGGACCTGGGGTAACAGTGGGGCCGACGGGGTCACTCGGTGTACAGGAAGGGAGACGGCGTGCGGCTGGCTGGCGGTCTGCTCATCGCACTCGCGGTGGGTGCCTCCGGAGCGGACTATTGGGTACTTCTCGCCGCCGTGGTCGCGGCCGTGCTCGCCGTCGCGGCGGAGGCATTGCTGCCGCCGGTGGGGGACACCCGGCTTGAGCGGATCGCGGGCTCCGTTTCGAGGTTGGGCCTGGTCCTGGTCTTCGCGACGACGTTCGGGCAGTACCTCTTCCCGTCCGCGCCGGGCATCGCCGCCGCGGTGTTCGCCGTCGTGGCGGCTGTCGCCGACCTGGCCGGAGTCCGCCTCGGTGACTACGCGGCCCGCTGGGTCACCGGCCTGCTGCTGGCCGCGGCCGCGTCCCTGATCGCGATCTGCGTTGGCATCCCGCCGTTGGCGCAGTTCATCGCGCCGGACCCGCCGTCCGTGCCAGGTCTCGGCCTCGCCGTGCTGGTGCTGCTGCCGTTCCTGCTGCCGCGCCGTCCCGGAGCGGGCCGCGCGGCCGCTGTGGGCGCCGTGGCCGTGGCGATCATCGCCGTCGCCCTCTACCAGCTGGGACCGGTCCGGCTGGGGCTTTCGGCGACGTCGTTCCGCGAACTCCTCGCCGCGGCGGACGCGGTCTCGCTGGTGCCGGTGCTGACCGTGGTGGTCGCCGTGGCCACCGTGCCGGTCGCGGTGGACGCCTTCACCGACGGCCGGGAGCGGCTTTCCCCGGAACGTCCGAAGGCGACACTCGCTTGTGGACTGATCGTGGCCGTCGCCGCGGCTTTCGCTGGGCCGGTCGTGGCCCTCGGCCTCGCGGGAGTGGGAACGCTCGCCGAACTGGTTCTGCGGGTCCGCGCCCGTGGGTACCGTGCAAGGCGTGCGTGATCCCTTCTGGACCCCGGGTGACACGGTCGTCGAACGGTTCCTGCGACCGGACGGCTCGATCGGCCAGCATCACCCGCTGCGCGTCATCACCGACGACGGCACCGTGCTGGTCGGCTGGCTTCCCGCGGACACCCCGATCGTCGGCAGCAGGCTCGCTGACGGGCGGCTCTTCCGTGAGGCACCGCTGGAGGAGCGGTTCCGGGTGCCGCGGGTACGCGTGCCCGACTTCTGGCGCGACACCTCGACGCTGCGCCGGATCGCCGACGACGAATGGTCGTCGGTCTGGTGGTTCTTCGACGCCGACGGCCACTTCCTGAACTGGTACGTCAACCTCGAGGTGCCGCTGGGGCGCACGGCGTCCGGGCCGGACCGGATCGACGGCATCCTCGACGTCGCCGTCGAGCCCGGCGGACGCTGGCAGTGGAAGGACGAGGACGAGGCCGAGGAGGCCGTCGTCGCCGGCCGCATCACGGCAGGGCAGCTGAGGCGGCTGCGTGCCGAGGGCGAACGGATCGGCGCACTCGCGGACGCCGGGCGGTTTCCCTTCGACGGGACGTGGACCGACTTCCGGCCGGATCCGGACTGGCCTGCCCCGGGGTTGCCGGAGGGGCTGCTCTAGCCGACGAGGATCAGCAGCAACAACGCCAGCGCGACGTTGATCACCGCGAGGATGACCACCGATTTGGTGGACAGCTCGCGCGGGAACACCTTGCCCTGGATGCTCCGCCACCAGTAGATGCCGAAACCGCCGGCGACCAGGCCGAGGAACGCGCCGAAGCCGCTGTCCAGCAGGGCCCAGCCGTCCATCATCAGTACGCCGGTGCCGAAGGTCAGCAGCAGCGCCGTCGCGAACGTCTTGATGTCGGCCCCCTTGCCGGGGGCGGCCGACTTGGCCGGGTGGGCGGGCTGCATCGGATTTAACGTCACGCCGCCCATCCTAGGGGCGAGCGGCCCCGCGTGTTCGTCCTGACGGACAGATCGCGAGAGGTAAAGATATGCGGACGTCCGACTAACGTGGGTCCGACCAAGCGTTATCGTCTAAGCATGACGACCTCGACGCAGTTCACCCACCTCCCGCACCCGAGCCCCGCGAGCCCGGAACGCGTCGCGGACGTATTGGCCGCACCCGGATTCGGGCTGCACTTCACCGATCACATGGTGACCGTGAAATGGAGCGCCGAGCAGGGCTGGCACGACGCGACCGTCGGGCCGTACGCGCCCTTGACGCTCGACCCGGCGACCTCCGTGCTGCACTACGGTCAGGCGATCTTCGAAGGCCTCAAAGCGTACCGCCAGCCGGACGGGACCTTCGCCGCGTTCCGGCCCGACGCGAACGCCATCCGCTTCCGGAACTCGGCCGAGCGGCTGGCCATGCCGCAGCTGCCGGTGGAGACCTTCCTCGACTCGATCCGCGAGCTCATCGCGGTCGACTCCCGCTGGATCCCGACGAAGCCGGGCGAGTCGCTGTACCTGCGGCCCTTCATGATCTCCACCGAAGCCGGGCTCGGCGTCAACCGGCCCGCGAACGAGTACCTCTACGCGCTGATCGGCTCGCCCGCCGGCTCGTACTTCTCCGGCGGCGTCAAGCCGGTGAGCGTGTGGCTCTCGACCGAGTACGTGCGCGCGGTCCCCGGCGGCACCGGCGAGGCGAAGTGCGCCGGCAACTACGCGGCGTCGTTCGTGGCGCAGGCGCAGGCCGTGGAGAAGGGCTGCGACCAGGTCGTGTGGCTCGACGCGGTCGAGCGGCGCTGGGTCGAGGAGATGGGCGGGATGAACCTGTTCTTCGTCTTCGGCTCCGGTGACGAGGCCCGCGTCGTGACCCCGGAACTGACCGGCTCGCTGCTGCCGGGCGTGACCCGCAAGTCGCTGCTGGAGCTGGCGAAGTCGTTCGGGCACCAGGTCGAGGAGCGGCGCGTCTCCACCGACGAGTGGGAGAAGGCGGCGGCTTCGGGTGAGCTGACCGAGGTGTTCGCCTGCGGGACCGCGGCGGTCATCACGCCGGTCGGGCACGTGAAGCACGCGGGCGGCGAGTTCTCCGTGGCGGGCGGGCAGCCCGGTGAGCTGACGATGAAGCTGCGCGGCGCGCTGACCGGGATCCAGGAAGGCACCCGGCCAGCTCCGGAAGGCTGGATGTACCCGCTGGGCTGATCTTGTTGGTCTCGGAGCGTGAGATGAAGGACGCTTTCATAGCAAATTTTGCTATGAAAGCGTCCTTCATCTCATCCGCGGGCCGGCTCGCTCCCATGCGGAGGCGGTGACCCGACCGCAACTAGAGGACTACTTGCGGCGTCAGGAAGCGGGCGCCTCGATCAGCGGCCCGCTCACCCCGGCCTGCTCGTGCGTCGCCATCTCGGCGAGCACGCGCGTCGCCATGAACACCAGCGGCAGCGCCGCCACCGCGCCCGTTCCCTCGCCGAGGCGCACGTCCAGATCCAGGATCGGGTCCAGGTCGAGGTGCTCCAGCGCCAGCGCGTGCGCGGGTTCGCCGCCGCGCTGGCCCGCGGTCCACCACTGCCGCGCGCCCGGGACGAGTTCCTCGGCGACGAGAGCGGCCGCACTGGCGACCAGGCCGTCCAGGATCACCGGAGTCTTCCGGAGCGAGGCCTGCGCGAGGAAGCCCGCCATCGCGGCGATGTCGGCGCCGGCGGCGGTGCGCAGCAGCGCGACCGGGTCGGCCAGCACGGTCCGCGCCCGCCGCAGCGCGTCACGGACCACGGTGGCCTTGCGCATCCAGGCGCTGTCGTCGATCCCCGAACCGCGGCCGACGACGGCCACCGGTTCGCTGCCGGTCAGCGCCGCGACCAGTACCGAGGCGGGGGTGCTGTTCCCGATCCCGAGGTCGCCCGCGATGAGCAGATCCGCCCCGCCGTCGACCTCGGCGTCGGCGATCGCGCGGCCCGCGCGGACGGCGGCACGCGCTTCCTCGTCGGTCAGCGCGTCCTCGACGTCGATCGAGCCGGACCCGCGCCGCACCTTGAACTCGCCGATCGACCGCGTCGCCGGGGCGTCGCTGTCGACGGCCATGTCGACGACGCGCACGCTCGCGCCCGCCGAGGCCGCCAGCACGTTGATGGCGGCGCCGCCGGTCAGCATGCTGCCGACGAGTTGCGCGGTCACCTCGCCCGGGTACGCCGAGACGCCCTTCGCGGCGACGCCGTGGTCTCCGGCGAACACCACGACACGCGGCCGCGTGAACGGGCGCGGCGGGGACTGGCCCTGGCAGGCCGCGACCCACACGCCCAGTTCTTCGAGCCTGCCCAGCGACCCCGCGGGTTTGATCAGTTTCGAGTGCAGGGCGATCGCCGCCGAGCGCGCGTGTTCATCAGGCTGCTCTGCTTCGGCGAACTCGAGGATTTCGTCGTCCAACGCCTTGCCCTTCGGATCGCTTTGGTGGCCGCGCCCAACCTACCGACCCGCCTGTGCCAGAGTTGCCTGTGGCTCAGACGAAGGCCGCCGGGGTGGTACTCGCGAGCGGAGCGGGTACCCGGGTCGGCGCCAAGCTCAACAAGGTCTACCTGCCGGTCGCGGGCAGGCGTGTCGTCGCGTGGTCGCTCGACGCCTTCGCACGCGTGCCCGGTATCGACGTGCTCGTACTGGTCATCCGGCCACAGGACACCGAACTCGCGCAAGAGGTGCTCGCCTCGCATCCGGGTGATGTCGAACTCGTGCACGGCGGCGCGACGCGTCAGGGTTCGGAGCTGAACGCCTTGCGCCACTTGACTTCCCGCATCGAGAGCGGCGAGATCGACGCGGTGCTGTTGCACGACGCGGCCCGTCCGCTCGTCACCCCGGAACTGATCGCGGACGTCCTCGCCGACACCCGGCGGTACGGGGGAGCCGTGCCGGGGGTCGCGGCCGACGACATCGTGCGCGTGGACGGTGACAGTGTTTCCGGCGCGCTGCCCGGCGCCATCCGGGTTCAGACGCCGCAAGGTTTCCGCGCCGCTCCGTTGCTGGAGGCGTACGAAACGGCCGAACGCGAGGGTTTCGTCGGCACGGACACGTCTTCGTGCATGGAAAGGTTCTCCGCGCTGCCGGTGCGGTGGGTTCCAGGCAGCGCGGAGAACCTCAAGATCACCTACCCGCACGACCTCGTTGTCGCCGAGCAGGTGATCGGCCGAGGTTAGGGATCTCCCTGGTCGGCCTTGGTTCCGTTGGCGGGCAGGACGGTGACCGGTTTGCGCGACTCCATCGGGATCACGCAGTCCGGATGTGGTTGCAGCAACTGGATCGGGGCGGCGGCGTCGCCGGGCGGCGGGATGGTGAGCACCGCGCGCAGCGTCCAATCGGCCGTCGAGTGGTATTGCCAGGAGACGAGCGCCGGATGGAAGACGTCCGTGTCGGGGAGGGTCGTGACCCGGAAGGCGGTCGCCCGTTCCTCACCGCGGAGGATGAGGACGTCGGCACAGGTGTCCCACTGGAACACCGCGGCACAGACCTCCGGTTCCTCCCGGGGGCCGAAGATGTAGACAACCCACCGGCGTCTTCGAAGCTCCTCGAGCAGTTCGTCGATGCTCAGATGGTTCATCGAGCCCCCCAACGGGTTTGGGAACTCTGCGGAGAGTAACAGGTGTACTAGAGCACCGTCCAGAATGTGTACTAGTACGTAATAATGGGGTGTGAGCAGGATCCTTGGTGCTCGCCCATTGGTGTGCTAGAACGCTTGTGCGCACCGCGCGACCTTGTGAGGAGTCACCTTGCCCGCCGTCGATCGACCTGAACCGCCGTATCTCCAGATCGCGGGAAACATTCGCGACGACATCGTTTCGGGCAGGCTCAAGGAAGGTGACGCGGTCCCGTCCGCGCGGGAGATCGCCAGAAACTGGAACGTCGCGATGGCGACAGCGATGAAGGTGCTCTCGACGCTTCGGGCCGAAGGTCTGGTCCGCGCGGTTCGCGGCATCGGGACAGTGGTGCAGACCAGATCGCTGCACCGCTCCGCGCACGATCGGACGATCTCGATCGCGCGAACCGGCAAGGTCTATCCACCGGGCCACTACGCGAAAATCCGTGAGGCCGGGCTCGTCCCGGCACCGGAGCGGGTGGCGGACGCGCTCGGAATCGATGAAGGCGCTCCCGCGATCCGGCGGCGGCGGACCACGTACGCGGGTGAAGGGCGTCCGGTGTCGACGTCCGTCTCGTGGTTCGACGGCGCGATCGCGGCGAAGGCGCCGTTGTTGTTCGAACCGGTGCGGATAGTCGAAGGAACCGTCAAATATGTGGCGGACCGGACAGGCCGGGTTCTGACGTCGACTCATTCTCAGCACGCCGCGGGGCTGGCGGGTGCCGAGGACGCGGCAGCACTCGGCGTGGCCGAGGGTTCGGCGATCTTGTTGAGCCGCAACAGGTTCTTGTCCGCGGAGGGCGACGTACTCGAGTACGGCGAATCCGCGGCGTTGCCGAACCAGTGGATTTTCTACGAATACAACATCGAGGACGGGGCATGAAGCACATTCACGCGGGTAAGGTACGGGACCTTTACGAGGTCGATGGCGACATTCTGCTCGTCGCGTCGGATCGTGTTTCGGTCTACGACGTCTCGCTGCCGACCTCGATCCCGGACAAGGGCGCGCTGCTGAACCAGCTTTCCGCCTGGTGGTTCGAAAAGATGGCCGACGTGGTGCCGAACCACGTCCTCTCCACGACCGACGTGCCCGCCGAATTCGCCGGCCGCGCCATGCGCTGCAAGCCGTTGAAGATGATCCAGGTCGAATGCATCGCGCGCGGTTATCTCACCGGGCTCGGAATGCGCGAGTACCAGCGCGACGGCAAGGTTTCGGGCGTCGAACTTCCCGCCGGTCTCATCGAAGCGGACAAGCTGCCCGAGCCGATCTTCACGCCGACCACGAAGATCTCCGACACCGGCCACGACGAGTTCATGACCTTCGCCGACGTCGTGAACGACATCGGCAAGGAGACCGCGGACCGCATCCGCGATCTGACGCTCGAGGTCTACACCAAGGGCGCGGAGCACGCGGCGAAGAACGGCATCATCATCGCCGACACCAAGATCGAATTCGGGTTCGACGCCGACGGTGTGCTGACTCTCGGCGACGAGGTCCTCACGTCGGACTCGTCGCGTTTCTGGCCTGCTGACGACTGGCAGCCCGGCCGCACGCAGCACGCGTTCGACAAGCAGTTCGTCCGTGACTGGTCCGCGAGCACCGGCTGGGACAAGACGCCGCCCGGCCCCGCCATCCCGGACGAGATCGTCGAAGCGACCCGCAGGCGCTACACCGAGGTCTACGAGAGGATCACCGGGAACACCTGGGTTCCCGGCGGTGGCCATGCCTGAACAGCAGGTCTACGACCCGTACCGGTTGATCGACGACGTCGAGGGCCTGCTGATCCAGCGGGGTCACCGGCCGGAGCGGCTCGACGGCCAGACGGGTGACCGGGTCGCCGGTGCGAGCAGATTGTTGCGGGGCCTGGGAATCGACCCGTTTCGCGCGCCGGGGGACGCCCTCGACCTCGACGGTCAGATCGCGTACCAGTCCCGCGTGCACGGAGATTAGACGTAAGGCAACCTCTCGCAAGTAGTCGACTAAATGCGGGAAAAGCGTCCGCATTTAGTCGACTACTTGCGGCGGGGATCAGGGCGAGCGGGTGAGGGTGGGGTCGGTCTCGGCGACGCCGTCGAGGGTCTCGTCGATCGCGGCGAGCAGATCCGCGTCCAGCTTCACGCCGGCCGCCTTCACGTTCTCGTGCACCTGCTCCGGCCGCGAAGCGCCGATGATCGCCGAAGCGACGTTCGGGTTCTGAAGCACCCACGCCACGGACAGTTGAGCCAGCGACAGGCCTGCCTTGTCCGCGATCGGCTGGAGCCGCTGGACTCGCTCGAGGACGTCGTCGTTGAGGAAGCGGGCGACCATGTTGGCGCCGCCCTTCTCGTCGGTCGCGCGGGAGCCCGCGGGCAGCGGCTGACCGGGCTTGTACTTGCCGGTGAGCACGCCTTGCGCGATCGGGGACCAGACGATCTGGCTGAGGCCCTCACGCTCGGACGCCGGGATGACCTGCGCCTCGATGACCCGCCACAGCGCGTTGTACTGCGGCTGGTTCGAGATGAGCGGCACCTTCAGTTCGCGGGCGATCGCCGCGCCCTGGGTGATTTGCTCGGCGGTCCACTCCGAGACGCCGATGTAGAGTGCCTTGCCCTGCCGGACGAGGTCGGCGAAGGCGAGGAACGTCTCTTCGAGCGGGACGGTCCGGTCGAACCGGTGCGCCTGGTAGAGGTCGACGTAGTCGGTGCCGAGCCGCTTCAGCGAAGCGTTCGCCGACTCGATGATGTGCTTGCGGCCCAGCCCCTGGTCGTTGGGGCCCTTGGGGCCGGTCGGCCAGTAGACCTTGGTGAAGATCTCCAGGCTTTCGCGCCGCAGGCCCTTGAGCCCGCGGCCGAGCACCGATTCGGCGGCCGTGTTCGCGTAGACGTCCGCGGTGTCGAAGGTGGTGATGCCGACGTCGAGCGCGGCCTTGATGCAGGCCTGGGCCTGGTCTTCTTCCACCTGGGACCCGTGGGTGAGCCAGTTGCCGTACGAGATTTCACTGACATTGAGGCCGCTGCGGCCTAGGCGTCGAAACTCCATGAGCGCGACTCTACCCCAGGCCGTTAGCCACGCTAACGACCTGGGTTTCGCCTGCTCAGACCTTGTCGCCCGGCTTCACCCGCGGCTTGGGGACGCGCAGCTTGCGGATCTGGCTCGCGCGGATGAAGGAGTACCAGCCGACCGAGGTGCCCTTGACCGTCTCGTCCGGGAACTTCAGGCGGACCATCTTCGCGATCCGGCGGCCGCTGAGCACGCCTTCGACGATCATGCCGAGCAGCATCACGGTGCACAGCAGGGTCGCGTAGCGCTGGACGTCCGGGTACGGCACCAGCAGGGCGACGAACACCAGGATCGCGAGTGGCATGAAGAGACCGAGCAGGTTGCGCCGCGAGTCGACCAGGTCGCGGATGTACGCCTTGACCGGACCGCGGTCACGCGGGAGCAGGTACTTGTCGTCGCCCGCCATCATCTTCTCGCGGCGTTCCTTGGCGGCGTTGCGCTGCTTCGCCTTGTACTCCGGGTCGGCCTTCGCGGACTTGCGGAGTTCCTTGTTGCGCTTCATCGCCTCACGCATGGTGGTCGGCGGGGGCGCCACCGGGCCACGGCGCTTGGCCTCGGCCTCACGCCGCTTGGGCGTGGCCTTGCCCTTTCCGGGCGTATACGCCTTGGCCTGGACCTCGACGGCCTCGTTGTCGAGGGTCTCGGTGTCGGTCGTGGCGGAGTCTGTGGTGCTACGGCGCAGGAACCTCACCTCACCAGGGTAGTCGCGGGCGTCACGGTGCCACGCACCAGCCCGATCGATATGTCACCATGGAGGGGAACAGATCGGGACTCCGACGTGTTGGACCATGTGCAAGACGAGTACCCGCAGCGAGTTCGACCAGAGGGAGAACCATGACGACCGCTGAGCAGGCAGCCGCAGCTCAGGCCGAAACCGCCGAGGAGACCCACGGCGTTACGTTGACCGACGCCGCCGCCGTCAAGGCGAAGGCCCTGCTCGAGCAGGAGGGCCGTGACGACATGCACCTGCGCATCGCCGTCCAGCCCGGTGGGTGCGCGGGCCTGCGCTACCAGCTGTTCTTCGACGAGCGCACGCTCGACGGTGACCTGTTCCGTGACTTCGACGGGCTCCGCGTGGCCGTCGACCGGATGAGCGCGCCGTACGTGTCGCGCGCGGTGATCGACTTCGTCGACTCGATCGAGAAGCAGGGCTTCACGATCGACAACCCGGACGCGACCGGCAGCTGCGCCTGCGGCGACAGCTTCCACTGACGTACTTCGAACATGAAGAAGGGCCGCGAACCTCACCCAGGTCGCGGCCCTTCTTCATGCCCGCGGCTCTTGATAGCCGCAGCGGGATCAGACGTAGGCGTCCAGATCGGCGACCTGGGCGAGACACCGCTCGTCCACGGTCCAGGGCGGAGCGATCTGCCGGGGCAGTGGCAGGTTCTCGGCCTGGAGGGACGACGGGATGCCGGCGCAGTCGGCGATGAGTTCGCCGATCGATTCCGGTTCGAGGTGATACGCGGAAGTGGTCACGAACGACAAGTTAATGACTCACGTTCGAGTAGGACACCACTACCAACCGGTAGTGTTCATGGCCGTGCCTGAAGCAACCCGTATGGGTCATGACCTGCGGGTAACTTAGCCGTCCTCGTTTCGGCGGGGCCGACCGATCAAGGAGAACCGGTGGCAGACAGCGCCAGGATCGCAGTATCCGGCAGTATCGCAACCGACCACCTCATGCACTTCCCGGGCAGGTTCGCCGAGCAGCTCGTCGCCGAGCAGCTGCACCGCGTGTCCCTGAGCTTCCTGGCCGACGACCTCGTCGTCCGGCGTGGCGGGATCGGCGCGAACATCGCCTTCGGCCTCGGTGTCCTCGGCAAGCGCCCGATCCTGGTCGGCGCGGTGGGCTCCGACTTCGCCGACTACCGCTCGTGGCTCGAGCGACACGGCGTCGACACCGCCGGTGTGCTGGTCTCCGAGGTCGCGCACACCGCCCGCTTCGTCTGCACCACCGACGAGGACCTCTGCCAGATCGCCACCTTCTACGCCGGCGCGATGGCCGAATCACGCAACATCGAACTGGAGCCGGTCGCCGCGCACGCCGGCGAGCTGTCGCTCGTGCTGATCAGCCCGGACGACCCCGAAGGCATGGTCCGGCACGCCGAGGAGTGCCGTCAGCGCGGCTACACCTTCGCCGTCGACCCCTCGCAGCAGCTGGCCCGGATGGACGGCGCGCAGGTGCGCGCCTTCGTCGAGGGCGCGAAGTACCTGTTCAGCAACGACTACGAATGGGAACTGCTGCTCCAGAAGACCGGCTGGACCGAGGCCGACGTCCTCGACCGCGTCGGCATGCGGATCACGACGCTCGGGGAGAAGGGTGTCGAGATCGTCGGCAAGGACGGCCTCGCGTTGCAGATCGGCGCCGTCCCCGAGCGCGGCAAGGTCGACCCGACCGGCGTCGGCGACGGCTTCCGCGCCGGGTTCATCGCCGGTATCGACGGCGGCCTGAGCCTGGAGCGTGCCGCGCAGCTGGGCTCGCTGATCGCCGTGCTGGTGCTGGAGACCGTGGGGACACAGGAGTGGGCCTTCGATCGCGCCGACGTCCTGGGCCGTCTCAAGGAGGCCTTCGGCCCGGAGTCCGCCGAGGAGATCGCGGCGATCCTGCCGGAATCCTGATCCCAAGCGCGTGAAGGCCCCCTTCCCTCGGCTCAGCCGAGGGAAGGGGGCCTTCACGCGCGTCCGGTCAGGATTCCGGCGACCTCGGCGGGGCGGGACACGTAGGGACAGTGCCCGGCGTCGATTTCGATCGCGGTGACGCCGAGCCGTTCCCGTGCGGCCCGCCGCATCCAGTCCGGACGAAGCGTGCGGTCGCGCGTCGGGACGATCACCGTCGACGGGATCTCCGGCGCGGGACCGGAGGGGTGCGCCGCGAGGACGGCGGGGTTGAACAGCCGCAAAGTGTCCAAGGCCCGGTGTTCGGTCTCGGGGTCGCAGTCGTGGAACAGGAACTCGGACGCCTTCGCGGGGTCGGCCGTCGGGTCCACGCCGATCCAGTCCGGTTCGAGAAAGGTCCGCGCCTCATCGCGCAGGCTCCGCCCACCGGCGAAGTCGGGGATGTAGGCGGCGACCCACACCATCGCCCGCGCGCCGAGCGCTTCGGCGATCGCGGGGAGCAGGACGCCGGACCCGGAATGGGCCACCACGACCGGCCGTTCGCCGTCGTACTGGTCCCGTGCGTGTTGCGCGTAGCCCTCGACCGGTAGCTCTTCCGGGGTCAGCAGGTCGACCGCGATCGCGCGGTGCCCGGCGGCGGTGAGCAGCTTGGCCACGCGGTCCCAGCCCGCGGGGCTCTGCGTCGTGCCGTGCACGAGGACGAAGTCCATGCCCCCATGCTGGCCTTCACCGAGTGAACGGTGAAGGCCAGCATGACGAGTCGTGACTAGAGCTTCACCGGGTAGACGGGTTCCGGCACCTCGGGCTTGATGCGGTTCTCGACGAAGATGCCGTGCCACAGCATGAACACCAACAGCGCCCACAGCTGGCGGCTGCGGTCGAGCTGACCGGCCTTGTGCTCGTCGAGCAGGGCCAGGACGGCCTTCTTGTCGAGCAGCGCGTCGGTCTGCGAGTCCGAGATGATGCCCTTGGCCCAGTCGTACATCTCGTTGCGCAGCCAGTGGCGGATCGGCACCGGGAAGCCGAGCTTGCGCCGGTTCAGCACGTGCGCCGGGATGATCTTCGCCAGTGCCTGGCGCAGCGCGTACTTCGTGGTGCCGTGCGCGAGCTTCTGGTCGAGCGGGATGGTCGCGGCGACCTTGAACACCTCGGCGTCGAGGAACGGCACGCGCAGTTCCAGCGAGTTCGCCATGGTCACCTTGTCGGCCTTGACCAGGATGTCGCCGCGCAGCCAGGTGTAGAGGTCGACGTGCTGCATCCGCGCGACCGGGTCCCAGTCCTCGGAGATCTTGTACCAAGGAGCGGTGACGTCCTTGAAGCCGACGCCTTCCTCGTACGTGCGCAGAACCTTGCGGAGCTGGTCGTCGCGGAAGTTGCGGGCGTTGCCGTAGTAGCGGTCCTCCAGCGGCAGCGCCCCGCGCCGCAGCAGGTCCTTGCCGCGGGTGCCCTCGGGGATCTTCGTGGAGACCTTGCCGATGATCTTCCGCATCCCGCCGGGGATCTTCTCGAACGGCGCCAGCGAGATCGGCTCGTTGTAGATCGTGTAGCCGCAGAACAGCTCGTCGGCGCCTTCGCCGGACAGCACCGCCTTGACGTGCTTGCGTGCTTCGCGGGCGATGAACCACAGCGGCACCAGCGCCGGGTCCGCCACCGGGTCGTCGAGGTACCAGACGATGAGCGGCAGCGCCTCCATCATCTCGTCCGCCGACACCGTGCGGATCACGTGCTTCACCCCGATCGCGGCGGCCGATTCGGCGGCGACGTCGACCTCGGAGTAGCCCTCGCGCTCGAACCCGGTGGTGAACGCGATCAGGTTCGGGTTGTGCTCCTTGGCCAGCGTCGCGGTCGCGGTGGAGTCGATACCGCCGGAGAGGAACGCGCCGACCGTGACGTCCGGGTCGGAGATCATGTGCTTGCCGACCGAGTCGCGCATCACGTCGGCGATGCGCTCGTACAGTTCGTCCGCCTCGGCCTGGCTGTTGACCGGCTTGGCGTTGAACTGCGGGTGGAAGTAGCGGGTGAATTCGACCTCGCCGCCGGGGACCACCCGGAACGACGTGCCGGACTCGACGCGGCGGATCCCGGTGTGCAGCGACTCGGGCTCCGGCACGTACTGCAGCACCAGATAGTGCTGCAGGGCCCTCCGGTCCAGCTTCTCCTCGACGCCGAGCACGCTCGAGAGCTCCAGCAGGCTCTTCTTCTCACTCGAGAAGGCGACCTTGCCGGGGCCGGCGGAGTAGAACAGGGGCTTGATGCCGAACGGGTCGCGCGCGCCGAAGACGACCTTCTCCTGGGAGTCCCAGATCATGAAGGCGAACATGCCGCGCAGCTTCTTCACCGCGTCGTCGCCGAGGTAGTGGTACGCCGCGACGATCGCCTCGCCGTCACCCTCTGTGGCGAATTTCGCACCGTGCCCGGCGGCCAGTTCGTCACGCAGCTCGCGGTAGTTGTAGATCTCGCCGTTGAAGTTCAGCGTGTAGCGCTCAGGAGCCTCCGGCGGACCCCAGACCAGCGGCTGGTGGGAGTGGTCGAGGTCGATGAAGGCGAGCCGGTTGAAGCCGTAGACGACCTCGGCGTCGGCCCAGGTGTCGTGCTCGTCGGGGCCGCGGTGCCGCTGGCAGCGCATGGCGGCGTCGACCGCTTCACGGGCGCCTGCCGCGTCGGCTTCGGTCGAACAGATCAGTCCAAGCAGGCCGCACACGTCTAGTTCACACACCTCTTGTTGGCCGAGCGGGGGAGAAGGGCCCAGTATGCCCGTGGGCACGCACACCCGGATGTGGTGGGGGATACGCGTGTTGTGGTTACCCCTTAGTCAGCGCGGCCCCGTAACTCGGCTAGGCTCCGCCATGTCACAAAGATCGGTCGAGGAGGCTCTGGGTGAAAGGGCAAGGCGCAGTGGGAAATCCAGAGCGCATCCCGGTTAAGCGGGCTGGTCGCGTCGCAGCGCTCGCCGCGCTGGTGATGCTGACCGCGACGGGCTGTTCCGGGGACGAGATCCTTCGTTTCGGCTGGCCGGTCGGGGTGACCCCGCAGGCGCACGACATGCGCACCCTGTGGACGTGGACGGTCGTCGCCGCGCTGGTCGTCGGTGTCATCGTCTGGGCGCTGATCTTCTGGACCGCGATCTTCCACCGCAAGAAGAAGACCGCCGACGGCGCGGAAGAGGAACTGCCCCGTCAGTTCCAGTACAACATCCCGCTGGAGCTCTTCACGGTCGTCGTCCCGACGATCATGGTCTGCGTGCTGTTCTTCTTCACCGCGACCACCGAGAACCGCGTGCTCGCCGAGACGGACAACCCGGACGTCACGGTCGACATCGTCGCGTTCCAGTGGAACTGGGAATTCAAGTACAAGAGCGACTCCAAGAACCACGACGACCCCGAGATCACCACGGTCGGCAGCTCGACCGAGATCCCGCTGCTCGTCCTGCCGACGAACAAGACGATCCAGTACAACCTGCGGTCGGCCGACGTCATCCACTCGTTCTGGGTGCCGGAGTTCCACTTCAAGCGGGACGTCATGCCGGATCCGGAGAAGAACAACCAGGACTTCACCTTCCAGAACTCGATCGACCGGGAAGGTTCGTTCGTCGGCCGCTGCGCCGAGCTGTGCGGCACCTACCACTCGGGGATGAACTTCGAGGTCAGGGCCCTGTCGCCGGACAAGTACGCGCAGTACATCCAGCTCCGCGGCGCGGTGAACCCGAAGAGCGGCAAGCCGAACACGGCTTCCGAGGCACTGACGGCGATGAACTGCGGCGACCTGTGCTCGCCCTACGCCGTCACCACCACCCCGTTCAACACCGACCGCACCGCGCGGGTCGCGTCCAACTGACCCGGCTGTTCGAGCCCGAAACAGGAGTGAGGCAACGTCCATGAAGGTCGAAGGACGGATTTTCTTCCTCGTCGCGGTCTTCTCCGTCGTCGTGGCGGGTGTTTACGCGTACATGACCGGAACGATGACCCGGGACGGCGTCGAGCCGGTCGGTGTGGTGGCCCTGATCCTCACCGGTGGCCTGGCCTTCCTGGCCGGGAGCTACCTGCAGTTCGTGGCGCGGCGCATCGAGCCGCGGCCGGAGGACCGGGAAGACGCCGAGATCAGCGACGGCGCCGGCGAGCTGGGCTTCTTCAGCCCCGGCAGCTACTGGCCGATCGGTCTCGCGGCGGCCGCCGCGCTGACCGGTGTCGCGCTCGCGTTCTTCCACATCTGGCTGCTGATCATCGCGCTGGGCCTGGTGATCGTCGCCATCGGCGGGCTGGTGTTCGAGTACCACACCGGTCCGAACCACGACTGACGTTCTGACGCCGAAGCGGCGCCCCGTTCCCTTTTGATGGGAGCAGGGCGCCGTTTTCGCATTCAGAGGACTAAACGCGAGAGGGGAGCGGCGCTTCCTTCGCTTCGGGCTTGGGCGCCTTCTTCGGTGCCAGTGCGGCCGCCAGGACGGCCAGCATCCCCACGCCCTCCAGCCACGTCGGCCGGTGCCCGTAGGCGAGGACGTCCACCACCACCGCGACCACCGGATAGACGTAGGACAGCAGCGCCACCGTCGCGGTCGGCAGCTTGCCGATGCTCGCGTACATCAGGACGTACATCAGCGCGGTGTGCACGGTCCCCAGCAGAACCAGCCACAGCAGCCCCGAGGTGTCCGTTGGCAGCGGCGTGACGAGCAGCGCGGGCGCGAGCACGATCGTGCCGGTCACCAGCTGGATGGCCGCCAGGACGTGCGGGCGCAGGTGTTTGAGCTGTTTCGCGACGAACGAGGCACCGGCGTAGAGCGCGGCCGCGCCGAGGGCGAGCGCGATTCCCGCCAGTCGCACGGGTTCGCCGTCGGCGCCGTGCGCGGACAGCGAGATCAGCGTCACCCCGCCGAACGCGATCAGCGCCCGGATCAGCTGGCTCTTCACCATTTTCTCGCCGAGGAACGCCGCGGCGAGACCGACCAGCATCAACGGCTGCGTGTGGTAGACGACGGTGCTGACGGAGATCGACGACAGCGCGTACGAAGCGAAGAGCAGCACCCAGTTCCCGACCAGGAACAGTCCGCCGAGGATGGCGAGCAGCAGGTCACGGTGGCTGAGCGTCCATGGCCGGAGCCAGCCTCGGGCGGCGCTCCACACCAGGAGCAGCAGGCCGCCGACGAGGCTCCTCGCGAACGCCACGGCGGGCGCGTCGGCGCCGCTTTCGAGGACGACGGCGCCGATCGTGCCGGACAGGGCCATCGCGGCGGTCCACTGGAGCAGAGGGTTGTTCTTGGTCATGGCGACCACTTTCGCCCTCACGCTCGCGCTCAACCAGTGTCAGAGATGACATCGACCGCAAAACTTATGACACACTGCCCGGATGGATGTGAAGAAGGTCGCGGTGGTGCTCGCCGACCACGTCTCGCCGTTCGAACTCGGCGTCGCGTGCGAGGTCTTCGGAACCGATCGCAGCGCCGACGGCATCGAGGGCTGGGACTTCGCGGTCTGCTCGCCCGGTGGGGAGAACGTCCTGAGCTGGTCCGGATTCGGGCTGAACAGCCTGGAGAGTCTGGACTTCGCGGCGTCCGCCGACCTGCTGATCGTCCCGACCTGCGCGCCGCGGAGCGCGAGCCCGCCGGAGCCGGTCCTCGAAGTCTTGCGTGACGCCGCGAGCCGGGGCGCCTGGGTCGCGGGTTTCTGCGCGGGTGTCTTCTCACTCGGCTACGCGGGGCTTCTCGACGGGCGCGACTGCACCGTGCATTGGGTCTACGAGCAGGAATTCCGGTCGCGCTTCCCGACGGCGAAGGTCGACCCGAAGGCGTTGTACGTCCATGACGGCGGTGTCCTCACCAGCGCGGGGACCGTCGCCGCCGTCGACCTGTGCCTGCATCTGGTGCGCGAACTTCGCGGTGTCGCCGCGGCCACCGCGCTGGCCCGGCGGATGGTCGCGGCGCCGCACCGGGTCGGCGGACAGGCGCAGTTCGTGCAGGCGCCGGTCCCCGAGACCGCCGCGCCGGACGACACCGTACTCGCCGAAGCGCTCGAATGGATCGAGCGGCGACTGGATCAGCCGTTCACCGTCGCGGAACTCGCCCGCCGCAGCGGTTTGGGGGAGCGCACGTTCCTGCGCCGGTTCTCGGCGGCCACCGGTACGACCCCGCACCGGTGGCTGACCGAACGCAGGCTCGATCGCGCCCAGTCGTTGCTCGAAGAAGGCCGTCTGTCCATTGAGGACATCGCAGTCGCCTGCGGGTACGCTTCCGCGGCGGCGCTGCGGCACCAGTTCGGCAAGCTTCGCGGAACCAGTCCGAGCGCCTACCGCAGGACGTTTTCCGTTGGCTAGAAGGAGATCTTCTGCCCAACAGTGACGGTCACGTGGTCGGGCACCTCATCGTGGCTGTCGCCGACCGACAGGGTTCCGGTCGGTTCGAAGAGCAGCAGTGACGCACCGTCCACTGAGGACGGTTTGTGGTAAGTGCCTCGCGGGACGACGAACACCGACCCGCGAGGCAGCGTCACGACCCGCTCTCCCGCTTCCTCGCGCAACGCGATGTCGAGGCTCCCGTCGAGGACGAGGAAGAACTCATCGGTGTTCTCGTGGACGTGCCAGACGTGCTCGCCCGCCACCTTGGCGAGGCGGACGTCGTAGTCGTTGACGTTGGCGACGATCCGCGGGCTCCAGATCTCGTCGAACCCGGCCAGCGCGGTCCCCAGATCGATCGGCTGCTTGCTCATGATCCGATCTTGGCCGCTGGACCGCCTGAGAGGTGAGTGCTAGGAATCGCATATGTCGCATGATTTCTCGCACGAGGTCGCCGTCCTGGTCGACGAGGGCTCCAACCCCTTCGAAATGGGCGTCGCGACCGAGCTCTTCGGCCTGCGGCGGCCGGAACTGGACCGGCCCTGGTACGGCTTCACGCTGTGCGCCGCCGAGCCGTCCGTGCGCATGCACCTGGGGATGTTCACCCTCACCGGTATCGCCGGGCTCGAAGCCGCGGAATCCGCCGACACGGTGATCGTGCCCAACCGACTCGATCCGGAGCGTCCGGCCAGGGAATCGGTACTGACGGCCATCCGTGACGCGTCCGCGCGGGGTGCCCGGCTGGTGAGTTTCTGTACCGGTGCCTTCACCCTCGCGCAGGCGGGTGTCCTGGACGGGCGGCGTGCGACGACGCACTGGAGGTGGGCCGAGCGGTTCCGGGCGCTGTTCCCCGAAGTGCGGCTGGAACCGGACGTCCTGTTCGTCGACGACGGCGACGTCCTGACCGCGGCGGGCAGCGCGGCCGCGCTCGATCTGGGGCTGCACCTGATCAGCCGCGACCACGGTGCCGAGATCGCCAACGCGGTGAGCAGGCGGCTGGTGTTCGCCGGGCACCGCGACGGTGGCCAGCGGCAGTTCGTCGAGCGTCCGGTGCCGTCGGTGCCGGACACCTCATTGGCGCCGGTGCTCGAATGGGCACGCGAACGACTGGACCGGCCGCTCACCGTCGCCGACCTCGCCACCCGGGCGGCCGCCAGTCAGGCGACGCTGCACCGCCGGTTCCGTGCCGAACTGGGGACGACGCCGCTGGCGTGGCTCACGACGGAACGGATCGCGCTGGCGTGCCGGCTGATCGAGCGCGGGGAGCAGCGGCTGGACCGGGTGGCGCGGGTTTCGGGTTTCGGTACCGCGGCGAACCTGCGTACGCAGCTTCGCCGCGGTACCGGCCTGACGCCTACGGCTTACCGGGCGCGCTTCAGCACCGCTTCGTAGTCGGTCGCCCGTGCAATGAAAGGCCCCTTCATTGCAAAATTTGCTATGAAGGGGCCTTTCATGTCACGCCATTGTCTCTGTCGCGAAGTGTCGGCTGGGGAGTCCGTGAAGGCCTCCTTCCCTACCTTGAGCGTAGGGAAGGAGGCCTTCACTACGTCGCTGGCCAGGCGTAGCGCGCCGGTGGCCACCCCGCAGTCGCCCCAATGTTATGAACGGACCTTTCATAACAAATCTTGTTATGAAAGGTCCGTTCATAACACGCGCGAAGCTAAGAGAAGGCGATCCACCGGGTCAGCAGGTCGGCCGCCGCACCCGAGTCGACGGCCGAGGCCGCCCGCGCCAGGCCCGCGGCGAGGTCGTCTTCCAGCGAGCCCGAGAACCCGGTGAAGGCGGCCAGCGCGGCCGCCGAGTTGAGCAGCACTGCGTCCCGCACCGGCCCGGTCTTGCCGCCCATCACCTGGCGGAACACCTCGGCGTTGTGCGCCGCGTCGCCGCCGCGCAGGTCTTCGGCGGTCGCGCGCGCGATGCCCAGCGACGAAGGGTCGAAGCTGCGCTCGGTGATCTCGCCACCGGAGACCACCCATACCGAACTCGTGGTCGTGGTGGTGAGCTCGTCGAGCCCGTCGTCGCCACGGACGAGCAGCACGGTCATCCCTCGACGCGCGAAAACCTCGGCCAGGACATGGGTCTTGTCCTCGTAGGCGCAGCCGATCAGCGAACTGCGCGGCTGCGCGGGGTTGGTCAGCGGGCCCAGCAGGTTGAACGTCGTCGGCACGCCGAGTTCACCGCGCGTCGGGCCGGCGTGGCGCAGGGCGGGGTGGAACTTCGGGGCGAAGCAGAAGCCGATGCCCAGTTCGTTCACGCTGCGCTGGACCGTCTCGGGCGGCAGGTCGATGGTGACGCCCAGTTCCTCCAGCACGTCCGCGGCACCGGACTTCGACGACGCGCTGCGGTTGCCGTGCTTGGCAACCGGAGCACCGGCCGCGGCCGTCACCACCGTGGCCATGGTGGAGATGTTGACCGAGTTGGACCGGTCGCCGCCGGTACCGACGATGTCCACCGACGGCCGGTCGATCGTCACCCGTTTGGCGTGCGCCAGCATGGCGTCGGCCATGCCGGAGATTTCCGCCGGTGTCTCGCCCTTCGCGCGCAGCGCGACGGCGAATCCGGCGATCTGGGAGGGCGTCGCCGCCCCGCTCATGATCTGGTCCATCGCCCACGCGGTGTCCTGTTCGGACAGGTCCGTGCGCGCGATGAGCTGGTTGAGCAGGGACGGCCAGGTCTTGGCGGCCGCGCTCATCGGCTCAGCCGTGCACGGCCGGCACCCGCCGGGCGCGCAGCACGTCGGCGACCGTCTCGGCGGCGGTCAGCGGGTCGAGCGGGTGGACCAGTACCGCGTCGGCCTGCGACCAGGTCGCGAGCCAGCGGTCGTCCTTGCGCCGGACCGAAACCACGATCGGCGGGCAATCCTCGATCTCGTTCTTGAGCTGGCGGGTCAGCCCGATGCCGCCGGTCGGCTGCGCCTCGCCGTCGAGGATGGCCAGGTCCACGTTGCCCGCGTCCATCTCGACGAGCACCTCGGAGATACCGGACGCCTCGGTGTAGTCCACTCGGCCGAGGTCGGCGGCGGGCCTGCGGCCGACGGCGTTGATGATCGCCTCGCGCACCTCCGCCTTGTGGCTGAACACCAGGATCCGCATCGCCTGCTCGCCCATGAGCGCGCCTCCGCCTCGTCTAGTCATGTCGACCCCGCGATGTTATCCGCCATGACCGACATCACGTGTACCGGTCGGAGGCTGGAGCGCGTCCCAGCCCAGCGAATCGCCGCCGAGCCGTTGCGCGAGCCCCACCATCCGTGACCGTTCCTGCGCGCAGTGCAGCGCGTCGAGGGTCTGGACGCGCAGCGCGTGCGCCAGCGTGAGGTCGCCGTCCGGCCCCTGTTCTCGCAGCTCCCAGCCGTCCTGGGCGAGGATCGATGTCGCCTCCGCCACCTTTTCGGGCGGCAGTTTCAAGTGGTGGCGCAGGATCGCGGGCGCATCGGCGACCCAAGCGGGTGATCTCGCGAGCACCGAAGAGTCCGCCTCGGCCGGATCGAAGGCCGCCGCGACGATCTCCACGCCGGGCGTGTCGACCGTCAGACCTGGGAGGTTCGGCTTCTTGACCAGGTCACGAAGCCGATCTAGTAAACCCATGAGTAGCCCGGTTCCCTCTTTCGTTCAGATGTGACCCGACACGCACGCGACTTGCCGTGGACCCACCCGGCGGGCCCCGTGCGTGAGAGGACATAATGCGACGCGTGACAACGGCAGCTCCCACCATCAGCCAGCGGGTCCACTCGCTGAACCGGCCGAACATGGTCAGTGTCGGCACCATCGTGTGGCTGTCCAGCGAACTGATGTTCTTCGCCGGACTGTTCGCCATGTTCTTCACCGTGAAGGCGCAGAACGCGTCCGGCCAATGGCCGCCGCCGCTGCACGGTGAGCCTTTCCACCTGAACATCGCGCTGGCGATCCCGTTCACGGTGATCCTCGTGGCGTCGTCGTTCACCTGCCAGTTCGGTGTGTTCGCCGCCGAAAAGGGTGACGTGTTCGGCCTCCGCCGCTGGTACATCATCACGTTGATCATGGGCGCGATCTTCGTCGGCGGTCAGGGTTACGAGTACATCAACCTGATCCACGAGGGGCTGACCATCCCGTCCGGCGCGTACGGAACGGTCTTCTACCTCGCGACCGGGTTCCACGGCCTGCACGTCATCGGCGGGCTCGTCGCGTTCGTGTACCTGCTCATCCGCACCAAGCTGAGCAAGTTCACCCCGGCCCAGGCCACCTCGGCGATCGTCGTGTCGTACTACTGGCACTTCGTCGACATCGTGTGGGTGGGCCTGTTCGCGGTGATCTACATCCTTCCGTGATCGAAGCCCCCACCACGACCTATCGGCCTGAACTGACAGCAAGGGTTGCCGCAAGATGACCTCCAGTAAGGACAAGACGGAGCGCCGCCGCTTCCGCGCGCGGTCGAAGCTGCACCGGCGGTTCGCCGGCGCGCTGGCGCTCGGGATCGCGCTGCTGAGCGTGGGCGGGCTGTACGCCGTTTTCGCACCGGAGCCGCAGACCGCGCAGGCGCAGGGCGAGTCCGCCCTCCTGCGTGAGGGCGAGAAGCTCTACAACAACACGTGTATCGAATGCCACGGGCCGAAGCTCGAAGGCGTCACCGACCGTGGCCCGAGCCTCATCGGCATCGGCGACGCGGCCGTGTACTTCCAGACCTCGACCGGCCGCATGCCCGCCGTGCGCCAGGAGGCCCAGGCGCAGCGGAAGCCGCCGAAGCTGTCCGAGGCCGAGATCAGCGCGCTGGGCGCCTACATCCAGGCCAACGGCGGTGGCGCGCAGCGTCCCGCCGAGAAGGGTGACGCGCTGCGCGGCGAGGACGTCGCGCGCGGCAGCGAACTCTTCCGCCTCAACTGCGCTTCCTGCCACGGCTTCACCGGCCGCGGCGGCGCGCTCTCGTCGGGCAAGTTCGCCCCGAACCTGGACCCGGCCACGGAAGAGCAGATCTACACCGCGATGCTCACCGGGCCGCAGAACATGCCCAAGTTCTCCGACCGGCAGCTGTCGCCGGAGGAGAAGAAGGACATCATCGCGTTCGTGAAGTCCGTGAGTGACGGGAAAAACTCCCCCGGCGGTAGCTCGCTCGGCGGTCTTGGCCCGGCCTCGGAGGGCGCGATCGCGTGGATCGTCGGGATCGCCGCGCTGATCGGCGTGACGTTGTGGATTGGATCGAAGGCATGAGCGCCGAAGGGCCGAAGCCGCCGACAGAGGCGGAATTGGCGGACATGGATCGCGACCAGCTCGTCAAGCTGGGGACCGCGCTCGACGGGGTCGAGATCGTGGAGTACCCGAAGCCGTGGCCGGTCGAGGGGACGCGGGCGGAGAAGCGCGCCGAGCGCTCGGTCGCTCTCTGGTTCGTGCTGGCCGCGCTGTCCGGCCTCGCGTTCGTGGTCCTCATCGCGTGGCCGCACTGGTTCGAGTACAAGGAGCCGGGCAAGACCGGCTACACCATGTACACGCTGTACACGCCGCTTCTCGGTGTCACGCTCGGCTTTGCCGTGCTCGCCATCGGCATCGGCGCGGTCCTCTACACCAAGAAGTTCATCCCGGCCGAGGTCGCGGTGCAGGAGCGCGGGGACGGCGGGTCGAAAGAGGTCGACAAGGCCACCATCCTCGCGCAGCTGGCCCACTCGGGCACCGACAGCACCATCGCGCGCCGTTCGCTGATCAAGCGGTCCGCGGGCGCCGGTGCCGGTGTGCTCGGCCTCGCCGTCGCGGCACTGCCGGTCGCGTCCTTCATCAAGGACCCGTGGAAGGACACCGAGAACCGCGAATCGCTGTGGCACTCGGGCTGGAAGAAGAACTTCCCGGAAGAGGTCGTCTACCTGCGCCGCAACACCGGCCGTCCGCACGAGGTCTCCCTGGTCAAGGTCGAGGACCTCGACGCGGGCGCCATGGAGACGGTGTTCCCGTTCCGCGAGTCGGAGCGGGAGGACGAGCACGCGCTGTCGGCCGCCTTCAAGCGGGTCGACAACCCCGTCATGTTGATCCGCCTTCGCCCCACCGACGCCGCCAAGGTCGTCAAGCGGGCGAACCAGGAGGATTACAACTTCGGCGACTACTACGCGTACACGAAGATCTGCAGCCACGTGGGCTGCCCGACCTCCCTGTACGAGCAGCGGACCAACCGCATCCTCTGCCCCTGTCACCAGTCGCAGTTCGACGCGCTCCACTACGCGAAGCCGATTTTCGGTCCTGCTACGAGGCCGTTGGCGCAGCTTCCGATTACAGTGGACAAAGAGGGTTACCTGGTCGCGCGCGGAGACTTCAACGAGGCCGTCGGGCCGGCCTTTTGGGAGCGTAAGTCATGAGTTCACTCACCACTCCGACGAAGGGGACGAACCCGGTCGAGAAGGCCGCGGGCGCGGGTGCGAAGTGGGCCGACGACCGGTATCACCTGGCCAAGGGCATGCGGCACCAGATCAACAAGGTGTTCCCGACGCACTGGTCGTTCCTGCTCGGCGAGATCGCGCTCTACAGCTTCATCATCCTGCTGCTGTCGGGTGTGTACCTCACGCTGTTCTTCGACCCCTCCATGGAGGAGGTCGTCTACAACGGCAGCTTCACCGGCCTGCAAGGCGTCGAGATGTCGCGGGCCTTCGCGACCACGCTCGACATCTCGTTCGACGTCCGGGGCGGTCTGTTCGTCCGCCAGCTGCACCACTGGGCCGCGCTGATCTTCGTGGCCTCGATGATGGTGCACATGTTCCGGATCTTCTTCACCGGCGCGTTCCGTCGCCCGCGTGAGGCGAACTGGGTCATCGGCGCGCTGCTGCTGGTCCTGGGCATGTTCGAGGGCTTCTTCGGCTACTCGCTCCCGGACGACCTGCTCTCCGGTACCGGTATCCGCGCGACGCTGTCGGGCATTGTGCTGTCGGTGCCGGTCATGGGCACCTGGATCCACTGGGCGTTGTTCGGCGGGGAGTTCCCCGGCAACGAGATCATCCCGCGCCTGTACACGATCCACATCCTGCTGCTGCCGGGCATCATGCTCGCACTGGTGGGCGCGCACCTCGCGCTGGTCTGGTACCAGAAGCACACGCAGTTCCCTGGCGTGCGCCGCAAGGAGACCAACGTCGTCGGCGTCCGCATCATGCCGGTCTTCGCGCTCAAGGGTGGTGCGTTCTTCGCACTGGTCACCGGCGTCATCGCGCTGATGTCGGGCCTCTTCCAGATCAACCCGATCTGGAACATCGGCCCGTACAACGCGGCGCAGGTCTCGGCGGGTTCACAGCCTGACTGGTACATGGCCTGGGCCGACGGCATGCTGCGGATCTGGCCGGCGTGGGAGCTCTACCTCGGGAACTACACGGTCCCGGCGGTGTTCTTCCCCGGTGCGGTCGGCATGCCACTGCTGATCGGGTTGCTGGTGATGTATCCCTGGATCGAGCGAAAGCTGTCCAAGGACACCGCGCACCACAACCTGCTGCAACGTCCGCGCGACGTCCCGGTCCGGACGTCGCTGGGCATCATGGCCCTGACGTTCTTCGCGGTCATCATGCTGTCGGGCTTCAACGACATCATCGCGTTCGCCTTCGACATCTCGCTGAACGCGACGACGTGGGCAGGCCGGATCGGCGTGCTGCTGCTGCCGCCGATCGCGTACTACCTCACCTACCGGATCTGCCTCGGTCTCCAGCGGGCCGACCGCGAGGTGCTGGAGCACGGTGTCGAAACCGGCATCATCAAGCGCCTGCCGCACGGTGAGTTCATCGAAATCCACCAGCCGCTCGGCCCGGTGGACGACCACGGTCACCCGCTGCCGCTCGAGTACCAGGGCGCGTCGGTGCCGAAGAAGATGAACAAGCTCGGCTCGGCCGGACACGCCGTCGCGGGTTCGACCTGGTCACCGGACCCGGTCGAGGAGACGATCGCGCTGGAGCGCGCCCGGTCCAACGGGCACGGCAACGGCAAGGTCGACGACATCGGCGGCGAGCCCTCGGCGGAGCGCAAGGAAATCACCTCCGGGCACTAGCCCGTCAGAAGTACATGAAGGCCCCCTTACTTGCGCCAGGCGCAAGTAAGGGGGCCTTCATGTACTTGGGGGCGCTCAGGCGCCTTCGACGCCGATGTCGAACGCGGACTCGCTGTCGGCCTTCGAGTACGAGCGGAACGCGATGTGCGTGACCGTGCTCAGCACGCCGGGGACCTTGCCGATCTTCGCCGGGATCAGATCCGCGAGGTCTTCGTGGGCCGCGACGCGGACCGAAGCGATCAGGTCGACGTCGCCCGCGCAGGAGTAGACCTCGCGGACGCCCTCGATGTCCGCGATCGCCTGTGCCGCCTCGGGGATCGCATCGGCCTCGACCTGGATCAGCACGATCGCCGTGATCAAAGGGTCCTCCTACGTCGGTGAATCCGGTGCCAGAATCCTAGCCCGCGACCCGCTCCAGTGCCGTCGCACTCGCGGTCTTCGCGCCCAGGCGACCCTGACACCGCGCGAGTTCCGGCCCCAGGCACGCGATGACGGGACCAAGGACGTCAAACAGCAGGGGCACGCGACGTCATGCGTGATTGGAGGCGGGACACGCGTGTCTGAAGGCGGAACACGTAACAGCAGGGGTGCGGTGTCAGCCCGCGACCCGTTCCAGTGCCGTCGCACTCGCCGCCAGGTCGAGCCACTCCTGCCAGCCGCCCGCGACGGCCGCTTCCGCCCACGGATGGGTGGTGCGCACGAGCCGGACGCCGGGCCGGGTCAGCCAGCGCAGCAGGATGCGGACCTCCTCCGGGATCGCGCCGAAGAGCGGGCCGGGACCGGGGAGCACCGTTTCGGCCGAGGCCACCAGCATCTCGACCACCGGCATCGGCGGCACCCCGCGCCGCGCGACGCCCGCCGACGCGAGCCTGCCGTACCGGATCACCGCCAGTTCCCAGCCGCCGTTCCCGTCCGGGCCGGCGGCGATCAGCTCCGGAATGCCGGCCAGCGCCGACAGCCGGTGCGCCCGGCCGACCGCGCGGATCAGCCCGGCCAGCTGATCGCGGTGCTGGGCCGCCTGTTCGAAATGCTCCGCCGAGGCGAGCCGGGCCAGCTGATCGGCGGCGGCCCGCAGCGGCCCTCCGTCCGTCCCGGCGATGAGACCGGACACCGCCAGCACACCTGGCTGGTACGCCTCGACCGTTTGCAGCCCGGCGCACGGCGCTCCGCAGCGGCCGAGTTCGGCGAGGACACAGGGCTTGCCGCTCGGCGCGGTGGCCGAGATGCGCTGAGTGCACGTCCGCAGTCCCGAGGCGCCGGCGAGGGCGTCCGCGGCGGACCGGGCGTCCGTTTGGCTACGGAAGGGCCCCAGCATCCCGTCTCGCGGCATGCGGACCACCGAAAGGCGAGGGAAGGCCTCCTCGGTCAGCGCGACCCACCAGGCGTGCCGTGGGTTCTTGGAACGGCGGTTGTACATCGGACGGTGGGCGGCGATCAGCCGCAACTCCCGGATCGCGGCCTCCAGCGCGTGCGCGCATTCGACCGCGTCGACCCGTTCGGCGAGCGCGACCATCTCCCGGATCCGGCCACGGCTCTCCGAACCGGTGAAGTACTGCCGGACCCGGCGGCGCAGATCGGACGACGTCCCGACATAGAGGACTTCGTCGCTGGGGCCGCGGAACAGGTACACACCGGGCCTCGACGGCAGATGTTCCGCGAGAGAACGTTTGCGCCGCTGGGCCGGGGTGACCTCGGGCAGATAGTCCAGCAGTTCTTCGAGCGTGTGGACACCGACGTTGCCGACGCGTCCGAGCAACGCGTGCAGGACGTCCACAGTGGCGCGCGCGTCCGCGAGGGCGCGGTGGTTGGGCGTCGTCGTGGCCCCGAACAACGCCGCCAGCGCGGAAAGCCGGTAGCTGGGCGTCTCGTCCCGGGAAATGACGCGGCGGGCGAGCCGGACCGTGCAGACGACGGTCGTTTTGGGCCAGTGGTAACCGTGCCCTTCGCAGGCCGCGCGCATGAACCCGGTGTCGAAGGGGGCGTTATGCGCCACCAGCACGCAACCGGAGATGAATTCGAGGAAAGCGGGCAGCACGCGATCGATGCGGGGAGCGTCGTAGACCATCGCGCTGGTGATGCCGGTGAGCTCGACGATCTGCGGCGGGATCGGCATCCCCGGGTTGACGAAGGTGGCGAATTCGCCGAGGACCTCACCCGCCCGGACCTTGACCGCGCCTATCTCGGTGATCCCGTCCGGCCCGGGTTTCGTTCCGGTGGTCTCCAGGTCGAATACGACGAAAGTGGTGTCCCGCAAGGGTGTTCCGAGTTCGTCGAAGGCGAGTTGTGCCGCCCCCGGCCGCCGTTCGGTGTCCATGATCGGGCACAGTAGGGGTGGGCACCGACAATCTCACGATCCGCGCACGGTGTCCCATCGAGCGCGCCCCGAGCCGGTGGGGCCTACGCTGGAGCGATGCAGCCGCAGCCCGCAGTGCCCGAACTGCCCGAGGACGCCACTGGCGGACCCTCGGGCGTCGTGGCGTCGGCAGGTGGGACGGAGCCGTCCGAAGAGGTCCCGGCGGAGGGCTGGACCGCCTTGCCGGAGGCCGTGCGGGAGCGGATCGCCGAGCTGGCGGCCGCCGCCGTCGGCAAGCTGCCGATCGCCGACGTGCCGAGGCAGCTGCGCCCGGTCGCGAAGTTCGCCCCGGCGAAACGCGCGAAACTCGGCGGGACGGCGCTGATCGCCGCGCTGGGGGAGTCGTCGCAGTTCCGGGTCGCGGTCACCGAATGGCTGCGCGACCACCGCAAGGACGCCCTCGACCCGAACGACCCCGATTCCGTCACCGCCGCGGCCGCCGCCGTGCTGCTGGGCGAGGCGGGCGCGGCGGGCCGGGTCCGGCTGGTGGCGAAGAACGCCGAAGAAACGGCGTTGCGTGCCGAACGCGACGCCGCGCTGGCGCGCAACCAGCGGCTCGAGACCGAAGTGGCCCAGCTCCGCGAAGAGTTGCGTGAGGCCAAGGAGATCGCCGGTGGCGCGCGGGGCGAACGTGACGCCGAGGTCGAGAAACTGCTGAAGCGCCTGCGAGAGCAAGGTGTCCAGCTTCGCCAGGCCAAGGACGCGGTCGCCGATGTCCACGCCCAGATGGAGAGTGGCGGCGCCGAGCGCGCCGAGGAGATCAAGGCGCTGAAGGCCCAGTTGGACCGTGAGCGGCAGCGGGTCGCCACCGAGCGGGCGCGGGCGGAGAAGGCGGTTACGGACGCTGAGATCGCCCGTCAGTCCGCGCGCGAGGCACGTCAGGCCGACGAGGTCCGGCTCGGGCTGCTGCTGGACACGATCGAGGGCGCGGTCGGCGGGCTGCGCCGGGAACTTTCGGTGAGCGCGCGGGGCCAGCGTCCGGCGGACATGGTCCGCGGTGCGACGTCGGGCCTGGGGGCGGGCGGCAAGATCCAGGACGTCACCGCGCTCGACCGGTACCTCGCGCTGCCCAACGTGCACGTGATCGTCGACGGCTACAACGTCACGAAGACCGGGTATCCGGAGTTGGCGCTTTCCGACCAGCGCGACCGGCTGATCCACCAGCTTTCCGCGCTTGCCGCGCGGACCGGCGCCGAGGTGACCGTGGTGTTCGACGGCGCCGGTGTGCTCTCCGTGCCCGCGGCGGTGCCGCGCGGGGTGCGGGTGCTGTTCTCCGAACGCGGCGTGCTCGCGGACGACGTCATCCGGTCCCTGGTCGCGGCCGAGCCGCCAGGGCGGCCGATGGTGGTCGCCAGCACGGACCGGGCGGTGGCGGACTCGGTACGGCGGAAGGGCGCGCACCCGGTGCCTTCGGCGGTGCTGGTGTCGCGGCTCAGCCGGGTTTAGGGCGGGGCAGGGTGTCGTGAGTGGCGATGCAGGTCAGCTGGCTATTCGTCATGGCGCAGGCTGACGATGAAGGAATTGGGACGTTGAGTGTCCCAATTCCTTCACCGTCGCGGGGGCACACCGGTTGCGGAATCCTCCCCGCTCGACCCTTTCGGGCACTAGCGGTGTCAAGTCCGGATTACCAAGAGCAGTGCTGATCAGCAGCTCTGCGACTTTGCCGGGACCCTGACCTAGGCGCAAACAAGGGGGCCTTCATGTACTTCAGGCGCCCAGGGCGCCGGTCCCGAGCCGGCGCCCACCACGTACGAGGCTCCGAAACTGTCGGTGGTCGCTCTTAATGTGCACCTCACCACTGAAAGTGAGGAGCCGAGATGGACGACAAGGCCATCGCCGATATAGCGGACATAGAGACGTTCGTCATCGATTGTGACCGCTGCGCGGTCCGCGGTGACGCATGTCATGACTGTGTCGTCAGTGTCCTTTTGGGTGCGCCGCCGTCGCTCGAATGGGACGCCGACGAGCGGAAAGCGGTCGACGCGCTCGCGAAGGCCGGGATGGTCCCGCACCTCAGGATGGTCGAAATCGTCGGTCAGGAGCGCCGGATGTCGGCTTGAGACACGCCACGACGGTGGCATTCGGCGAGTGGTCGATCCGATCGGGTGAACGGTAGGTAGTCGCGACCAGCCCCAGGATGTAACGCCCGTCACAACTTTCCGCTCATGCTGGTCCGAAGGTGTTTCGGCGCATCACGGAGAGTTTTTG
Source organism: Amycolatopsis sp. cmx-11-12 (assembly GCF_046269425.1). Classification (NCBI taxonomy): domain Bacteria; kingdom Bacillati; phylum Actinomycetota; class Actinomycetes; order Pseudonocardiales; family Pseudonocardiaceae; genus Amycolatopsis; species Amycolatopsis sp. cmx-11-12. Next base: position 67,472 of record NZ_JADNQM010000036.1, read on the forward strand.
CGCCTGCCATGGTGGACGTGGTGCCCGTGGTTTCGTAACCTGTCCGAGATCTCGTGGCCGGAAGTCGTCGCCAGATGACGACACGGGATCGCCACCGAAGCAGCTTTGTCGGGGAGTTGCACCAGAACCAGCCGCGCGCCAAACCTGTTGCGATAGCACTCGGCCAGGCGCAAGGCGGGAACGCGGGGAACCGCGCGGGCCTCACGGTCGGCGACGCGGCTTCGCGGAAGAGGGCCCCCGACCTCTTCGTCCCAGGTTTCGGAGTCGGTGGCCGACAGCAAAGGAGACACGCGCGACCGTGCAGTCGCATCCAGTCAAGCGCGTGGTGTCAGGAGCTTTGGCCGCGGCCGCGGTGATCACCGCCGTAACGGTCGCCCAGCCTGCCGCCACTGCTGCCCCAGCCCCCGCCCCCCAACAGCCCCCCTCCGGATCGGAGGCGCTCGCCAAGTACCGCGACCTCGCGGCACAGGCCGAGAAGGCAAACGAAGACCTCCTCAAGGCGAAGGACGATCTCGCCGCGAAGCAGGGCGAGCTCGACAAGGCCACTTCGGACGCCGCCTCCGCCAAGGAGACCGGCATCAAGGCGGCCGGAGACGAGAAGACGTTCCAGGCCGAGGTCAACAAGTTCGCCGGTGCGTCGTTCACCAGCGGTGTGCAGCTGAACAAGCTGTCCTCGCTGCTGTCGGGCGCGTCGACCCAGGACTTCCTGGAGCGCTCCTCGGCGCTCGAGGTCCTCGCCGCGAACAAGAACACCGCCCTGAACAACCTGAGCGGCGCTGTCGCCCAGGCCGCGGCCGCCGCGAAGCAGGCGTCGGACGCCGAAGGCGCGGCAACCGCCGCTCGTGACACCGCCGCCAAGCTGACGACGGACATCGAGGCGCGCAAGAAGACGCTGGATGGCCAGCTCCAGGAGATCCAGCGGGCCAGCGGCAACCTGAGCACCGCGGACAAGGCCGCCCAGAAGGACAAGGGCGGCGCGTTCCCCAACCTGCCCGCTCCGGGTCCCGCCGCCGCTTCGGCCCTCTCGGCCGCGAAGAGCAAGCTCGGCAGCCCCTACGGCTGGGGTGACGTCGGCCCGTCGTCGTTCGACTGCTCGGGTCTGATGATGTGGGCGTACAAGCAGGCCGGTCTCACCCTGCCGCGGTCCAGCCGTCAGCAGTCCACCTTCGGCGCCCCGGTGGAGCGCTCGCAGCTCCAGCCGGGCGACCTGGTGTTCTACAACTCGCCGGTTTCGCACGTCGGCATGTACGTCGGCAACGGCATGATGGTGCACGCGCCGACCACCGGTGACGTCGTCAAGGTGTCGCCGCTGCAGAACAACTACGTCGGAGCCCGTCGCCCGACGGCCTGACGAAAAGCGAAAAAAGGGGCGGTACCGCGCAGGCGGTGCCGCCCCTTTCGCGTGCGGAGGGCCAAGTAGCCTTGCAGGGGTGCTGAGGACCCTGCTGGTGACCAACGACTTCCCGCCCCGGCCAGGCGGTATCCAGAACTATCTGAACTCGCTGGCCACCCGCCTGCCCGCGGACGACCTCGTCGTCTACGCCCCGTCCTGGGAATCGAGCACCGGCTCGCACGGCGAGTTCGACGCCGCCGCCCCGTTCGAGGTGGTGCGCCATCCGACGTCCCTGATGCTGCCGACACCGGACGTTCTCAAGCGGGCCAAGGAGATCATGCGCGCCCGCGACTGCGAGGCCGTCTGGTTCGGCGCCGCCGCGCCGCTCGCGTTGCTGGGGCATCCGCTGCGGTCGGCGGGCGCCCGCCGTGTGCTGGCGTCGACGCACGGCCACGAGGTCGGCTGGTCGATGCTCCCGGGGTCGCGGCAGGCGTTGCGGCGGATCGGCGACACCGTCGACGTGGTCACGTATGTCAGCAAATACACGCGAACCCGGTTTTCGGCCGCTTTCGGCCCGATGGCGGGTTTGGAAATGCTCCCGTGCGGTGTCGACACCGCGCTTTACCGTCCGGATGCCGCCGCGGGCAAGGAAATCCGCGATCGGCACGGTCTCGGCGACCGTCCGACGATCGTCTGCGTTTCGCGGCTGGTGCCGCGCAAGGGCCAGGACATGCTGATCAAGATCCTGCCCGAACTCCGCAACCGGATCCCGGACGTGGCGCTGCTGCTCGTCGGCGGCGGCCCGTACCGCAAGACGCTCCACGGGCTCGTCGGCGCGCTGGGGGTCGAGGACAACGTGGTCATCACCGGATCGGTGCCATGGAAGGAATTGCCAGCCCACTACAACGCGGGTGACGTCTTCGCCATGCCCGCGCGGACACGCGGAAAGGGGCTCGACGTCGAGGGCCTCGGCATCGTGTACCTGGAGGCTTCGGCGACCGGGCTGCCGGTCGTCGCCGGGAATTCCGGCGGCGCGCCGGAAACGGTGCTGGACGAGGTCACCGGGCACGTCGTCGACGGCCGTGACGAACAGCAACTGAGGGAGACGCTGGCCTCGTTGCTGGCCGATCCGGTGCGGGCACGGCGGATGGGGGCCGCCGGCCGCGAATGGGTCGCCGAGAACTGGCGATGGGACACCATGGCGAGCAGGCTTTCCGGCCTGCTCGACGGCGACCCGGTCGCGGCGGTGCGCTGAGCGCGGTCAGGGTTCGTAGCGCGCCGGGTGGTTCGGGTCGTCGACGCGGATCACCACGTCGGACAGCGACACCGGATCCACTTCCTGTTCGTAGCGCTCGTAGGCGGGCAGCGCCCATGCGTCGGGCACCCGCCGCTTGAGCGCGGCGGACGAGAGCCACAGGTGCACGCTGAGGTCGAAAGCGAGCCCCGCGCCGAAGAGGAACTCGCCGTGCACCAGGACGACGCCGCCTTCGGGCACATCGACGCGTTCGGCGCGGGTGGCGCGATCGCGGACCGGGTCCCACAGCGAGGGGAGGACCCGGCCGCTGCCGTCCTCGGCGAGCGGGTCGAGCACTTCGCGGCGCAGGGCACCGATGTCGAGCCAGTCGGTGTAGCGCGAGTCCGGGTCCTCCTTGCCGCGTTCGAAACGCAGCGAGGCGGGGCGGAGGAAGTCGTTCGCGGAGATCCGCAACGCCGCGTGACCGGCGACTCGCAGCGGATCGACCAGGGCATCGGCGAGTTCTGTGGTGTCGGTCGCACCGGCGGCACCGTCGACGGCGACCGCGATCCGGCGGCGGCCCGTGATCGCCGTGATGCGTTCGGTCAGTTCGGAGACCAGCAGAGCGGGAGAAATCGGACGGTAGCGCACAGAAAGAGATCCTCCACCCGGACCGGTGACTGTCGCACGGTACACCCGATGGGATGATGGCCCGGTGACGAAAGCAGTGGCCAAAACCGCCGGAAGTGGTTGGCAGGTAGGCGTTTCCCAAACGGTGCCGTACAGCGGCGCGCAGGTGTGGGACTTCCTGGTCGGACGCGAGGGTGTGGAGATCTGGCTCGGTCCGGGTGCCGAACTCGGCCATGAGCCGGGCGCGGCGTACGAGACGGCGGCCGGGACGACCGGCGAGCTCCGTGCCCGCGCCGAGGGTGACAAGCTCTGGCTGACCTGGCGGCCGAAGGACTGGGACCACGACTCGACCCTGCGGATCACGGTGAGCGGCACCGAGCAGAAGAGCACGCTCCGTTTCCATCAGGAGTGGCTCGCGGGCGCCGACGAGCGCGAGGAACAGCGGGCATACTGGACGGACGTGACCGAGCGGGTGGTGGCCGCGCTGGCCGAACGCTGACCAGCGCGCTGGGAGGCAAGCCGATGCGGGTGTCCGAAGAACCGAAAAGCCTTGGCGGGGACCTCGTCCAGGAGCCGCACCGGATTTCCGCGCTGCTGCGGGAGGACGGCCGGGTCCGGAAGGTGCGTATGCCGCGCGGCCTGGACGTCTGGATCGTCACCGGGCACGCCGAGGCCCGCGCCGTACTCTCGGATCCCCGTGTGGGCAAGGACACCGCCCAGGTCAGGCGGCTCTTCGAACGCGACGGCTTCGAATCCGCCGGTGACGACACCGTGCGCGCGCTCAGCGGGCACATGCTCAACCTGGATCCGCCGGATCACACGCGGCTGCGCAAACTGGTCAACCAGGCCTTCACCTCGCGGACCGTTTCCCGGCTGCGGCCGAGGATCGAGCAGATCACCGCCGAACTGCTGGACGGAATCGGCGACGCGGAGCGCACCGACCTGCTGACCGCCTTCGCCGTCCCCTTGCCGATCAGGGTGATCTGCGAACTGCTGGGCGTCCACGCTGGCGACCAGCCCGCCTTCGCGACATGGTCGAACACGATGGTCGCCTGGTCGACGCCGGAGGAACTCCGTGGCGCGGCGGCGAAGATGCACGCGTACCTCGTCGAACTCATCGAGGAGAAGCGTGCGGAACCCGCCGATGACCTGCTGTCCGGCCTGATCCACGCCAGTGACGAGGGCGATTCCCTTTCCGGGGACGAGCTGCTGTCGATGGCGTTCCTCCTGTTGGTCGCCGGATTCGAGACGACGGTCAACCTGATCGCGAACAGTGTGTTCGCCCTCCTGCGCGAACCCGATCAGCTGGCCGCGCTCCGCGCCGATCCCGCGCTGCTTCCGGGCGCTGTCGAGGAGTTCCTCCGCTACGACGGCGCCATCCACCTGGCGACCATCCGGTTCACCAGCGAGCCCGTCACGGTCGGCGGCGTCGAGATCCCGGCGGACGAGTTCGTGCTGGTCTCCCTGATCGGCGCGAACCGGGACGCCGAGCGGTTCGAGGACCCGCACCGGCTGGACGTCACGCGTTCGGCGAACGGGCATCTCGCGTTCGGGCACGGCATCCACTACTGCGTCGGCGCCCCGCTGGCGCGGCTGGAGGCCGAGATCGCCTTGCGCGGCCTGCTCGGCCGATTCCCGCGGCTGCGTCTCGACGCCGAGCCGGAAACCTTGCGCTGGAGGGAAAGCACCCTCGTCCACGGCCTGGAAACCCTCCCTGTGCTGCTGCGCTGAGGACGGCGTGTCGTAGGGTCGCGGCATGGACGCCGCCGAACTCCTCGCGCTCGACGCGGAACACGTCTGGCACCCGTACGGGCCGATGCCGAGCCCGGTCGAGTCCCTGCTGGTCCGCGAGGCGAGCGGCGTCCGGCTCACCCTCGACGACGGCCGCGAACTGGTCGACGGCATGTCGTCCTGGTGGGCGGCGATCCACGGCTACCGGAACCCGGTGCTGGACGCGGCGCTGGCCGACCAGGCGGGCCGGATGAGCCACGTCATGTTCGGCGGGCTCACCCACGAACCGGCCATCAGGCTGGCGAAGACCCTGGTGGACCTCGCTCCGGACGGGCTGCGGCACGTCTTCCTGTGCGACTCCGGGTCGGTTTCGGTCGAGGTCGCCGTCAAGATGTGCTTGCAGTACTGGCAGTCGGTGGGGCGCAAGGAAAAGCGGCGCCTGATGACCTGGCGCGGCGGCTACCACGGCGACACGTTCACCCCGATGAGCGTCTGCGACCCCGAAGGTGGGATGCACTCGCTGTGGCGCGGGATCCTGCCGGACCAGCTGTTCCTGCCCAAGCCTCCCGGCGGTTTCGGTGACGAGCCGGACCAGGCCTACCTCGACCTGCTCGCGGCCGAAATCGAGCGGCACGCGGATGAACTGGCCGCGGTCATCGTCGAGCCGGTCGTGCAGGGCGCCGGCGGCATGCGGTTCCACCCGCCCGCGTACCTGCGCGCGCTGCGCGAGATCACCGAGGCCAACGGCGTCCTGCTGATCTTCGACGAGATCGCCACCGGTTTCGGCCGCACCGGCACGATGTTCGCCGCGGAACACGCCGGGGTGACGCCGGACGTCCTCTGCCTCGGCAAGGCGCTGACCGGCGGTTACCTCACGATGGCCGCGACGTTGTGCACGCCGGAGATCGCGAACGGCATCTCGCGCGGGGAACTGCCGGTGCTGGCGCACGGTCCGACGTTCATGGCGAATCCGCTGGCCTCGGCGGTGGCCAACGCGTCGCTGGGGATCCTCGCCGAAGGCGGCTGGAAGTCCGACGTCCCGCGGATCGGGGCCGCGCTGAAAGCCGGGCTCGAACCCGCTCGCGAGCTGTCTTCGGTCACCGACGTACGGGTGCTCGGCGCCATCGGCGTGGTGGAGCTGGACCATCCGGTGGACATGGCGGTGGCGACCGAGGTCCTCACGGCGAACGGGGTCTGGCTGCGGCCGTTCCGGAACCTGATCTACACGATGCCGCCCTACATCTCCGGCGCGGACGACCTGGCCGCGATCACTTCCGCAATGGTCGCGGCCGCGCAAAAAGCGTAAAAACGGCCAAGTTCAACCTAAAGAGTGTGACGGTGGCCACAGGAAACCTGGAAGGCCACGCTGGGTACAGAGCGTGGTCGCGAGTTGATCATGATCAGGCGAACGGGCGAGTCCGATCGGGACGTTTGACGACGGTTTTGTCGCAAAAGTGCGGTATGCCCTAGTTCTCTGGTGCACAAGCAAACCTGAGAAACCTTTGCGTAGCGGACTTTTGCGCGACGATCCGGTTTCCTGCCCCCATGATCGACATCGTTGGTGACGAGCACGACACCGGGCCTCCTCCGGGCCGCCGAAACCCCGCCTCGACCCTCCTGAAGAACCTCCGCCACGACATCCCGGCTTCGGTCGTCGTCTTCCTCGTGGCCGTCCCTCTTTCCCTCGGCGTCGCGCACGCCGCCGGGGCTCCCTTGCTCGCCGGACTCGTCTCCGCCGTCGTCGGCGGACTCGTCGCGAGCCTCTTCGGCGGTTCCGCCCTTCAGGTCAGCGGCCCGTCCGCCGCGCTGACCGTCGTCCTCGCGGAGACCATCGCCACCTTCGGCTGGGCCGCCACCTGCGCCATCACCGTCGCGGCCGGCGTGGTCCAGATCCTCTTCGGCGTCAGCCGCCTCGCCAGGGCCGCGCTGGTCATCTCGCCCGCGATCGTGCACGGCCTGCTCGCCGGGATCGGCCTGATCATCGTCCTCGGCCAGTCGCACGTCGTGCTCGGCGGAGCGGCGCAGGGTTCCGCGATCGCGAACATCCTCGCGCTGCCGGGCCAGATCGTCGGCCACCACGACCAGGCCGCGCTGGTCGGCGTGGTCACCGTCGGCGTCCTGCTGGCGTGGACCCGGATGCCGCGTTCGGTGCGCCGCGTCCCCGGTCCGCTGGCCGCCGTCGTGCTGGCCACCGCGCTTTCCGTCGCGGCGGGGATGGACCTGCCGCGCGTCGACCTCCCGAACGGCCTGCCAGGGCTGGGTTTCGTCCCCGAGGCGCCGTCCGGGTCCTTGGCCGCGATCACCGCGGCCGTGCTCACCATCGCGCTCATCGCCAGCCTGGAAAGCCTGCTTTCCGCCCTCGCCGTCGACAAACTGCGCGACGGACCCCGTACCGACCTCAACCGCGAACTGATCGGCCAAGGCCTGGCGAACGTCGCCACCGGGTCGCTCGGCGGATTCCCGGTCACCGGCGTCGTCGTCCGCACCATGACCAACTTCGAAGCGGGCGCCCGCACCCGGATGTCGGCGATCCTGCACAGCGCCTGGATTCTCGGCTGCTGCCTGTTCCTGGCCGGCGCGCTGCGGCTGATCCCGCTCGCCGCCCTCGCCGGGCTCCTCGTCTATGTCGGCGCCAAACTGGTCAACGTCACCAGCCTCCGTGAAGTCCGCCGCCACGGCGACCTGCCGGTCTACCTCGCGACACTGGTGGGCGCGGTCGCCGTCAACCTGCTCACCGGGGTCGCCGCGGGGATCGCGGTGGCGCTCGTGCTCATGCTGCGCCGGATGCTGTTCTCCGGCATCCACGTCGAACCGGACGGCGCGCGGACCCGCGTCGTCATCGAAGGCGCGCTCACTTTCCTTTCCGTGCCAAGGCTCACGACCGTCCTGGCCGGAGTCCCCGCAGGTTCGGAAGTGACGCTGGAACTCTTCGTCGACTATCTCGACCACGCCGCTTTCGATTGCCTGCGCGGCTGGCAGCGCGCGCACGAGCGGGCCGGGGGAGTCGTGCTCGTCGACGAGATCGGGCATCCGTGGTTCGGACGCGGCAAAGCCGGAGTGCCGACCGTGCGGCGCGGTGTCGCGTCCCGGGTGGTGCCGCGCTGGCTCGCGCCGTGGTCGGAATGGCAGGCGGAGCATCTCGAACTGCCGAGCCAGCGCGGTGGCAGCGTGCCGTTGTGCCGTGGTACTTCGGAGTTCCAGCGGCGGACCGCGCCGTTGCTGCGGCGGACGTGGGACGGGCTGGCGAACGGGCAGCGGCCGCATACGCTGTTCGTCACCTGTGGCGACGCGCGGATCGTGCCGAACCTGATCACCACCAGCGGGCCGGGTGACCTGTTCACGGTGCGGAACATCGGAAACCTCGTCCCGCACGCCAGTGCCGAAGCGGACTTCTCCGTGGGGGCGGCGATCGAGTACGCCGTCGGTATTCTGCGGGTACGGGAAGTGGTGGTGTGCGGGCATTCCGGCTGTGGCGCGATGAAAGCGCTGCTCGGGGACGCGCCCACGGGGCTCGCGCGACTCGGCGGCTGGCTGCGCCACGCCGAGGAAACGTTGCGGCGCAGGGAAACCGAGGGGCCGCTCCTGCTCGACGGCGCCCGCCCCGGCCACGAGGCCGATCAGCTCGCCCTGCACAACGTGGTGCAGCAACTGGAAAACCTGTGCTCGTACCCGGTCGTCGACGCCGCGCTGGCGCGGGGCGAACTCCGGCTCACCGGCATGTACTTCGACGTCGGGAAGGCGAACGTGTACCTGCTCGACGCGGCGCGCCGGTCGTTCACTTCGGCCGCTTCACCGGTGAAGTCCTAGGGTGACTTCGGTGTCGCGAAAGCCACTTTCAGGACATCAGATGTCCCGAAAGTGGCTTTCGCGACACGCTCGGTCTCCGGGGCGCGGCCACGACGACCACCTCGCCAGAACCTGAATGTCATTCGCGATCGACCGCCCCTGAATCCCAATATTTGGGAGCCAGCAAGGCTTTTCGCAACGCGCGGGACATCTCCAGGCAACAAAGCGACCCGAAAGTGGGCTACGCCACCCGCTGGAGGGACGATATTCACTCGATCAGGTGGTGCATAGCGGACAAATCACCAGTTTCCTGGTGATCATGAAACCCCAAGCCCTCGCCGTGCTTCGTCACGACCTGCCCGCCTCGTTGGTGGTGTTCCTCGTCGCCGTCCCGCTTTCGCTCGGGATCGCTCTCGCGTCAGGGGCGCCGATCGTCGCGGGGCTGATCGCGGCCGTGGTGGGAGGTGTGGTCGCCGGCGCGCTCGGCGGCTCCCCGCTTCAGGTCAGCGGCCCGGCCGCCGGGCTGACGGTGATCATGGCCGAAACGATCGCGACCTTCGGCTGGAAGACGACCTGCGCGATCACCGTCGCCGCGGGGGCGCTCCAGATCCTGCTCGGGCTGAGCCGCATCGCCCGCGCGGCGCTCGCGATCTCACCCGCCATCGTGCACGGCATGCTCGCCGGTATCGGCGTCACCATCGTCCTCGGCCAGCTGCACGTCGTACTGGGCGGATCGGCGCAGAGTTCCGCGCTCAAGAACATCGCCGAACTGCCCGCGCAGATCGTCGGCCACCACGACACCGCCGCGCTGATCGGCGTGCTCACCATCGGCATCCTGCTGCTGTGGCCGCGGCTGCCCAAGTCCGTCCGCAAGATCCCGGGCCCGCTGGCCGCCATCGCGCTGGTGACCGTGCTGTCCGTGACCACCGGGATGACCCTGCCCCGCGTCGAACTGCCCGGCGACCTGCTCACCATCCGATTCGCGCCGGAACTCCCGGACGGCGGCTGGGGCGCGTTCGCCCTCGCGGTCGTCACCATCGCCTTGATCGCCAGTGTGGAAAGCCTGCTGTCGGCGGTCGCGGTCGACAAGATGCACACCGGGCCGCGGTCGAACCTCGATCGCGAACTGATCGGCCAGGGTGCCGCGAACATGACCTCCGGCGCGCTGGGCGGCCTCCCGGTCACCGGCGTGATCGTTCGCAGCTCGACCAACGTCGCCGCGGGCGCCCGCACTCGCACGTCCGCGATCCTGCACGGGGTCTGGATCCTGGTGTTCGTCGCGGCGTTCGCCGGGCTGATCCAGAACATCCCGCTCGCGGCGCTGGCCGGCCTGCTCGTCCACGTCGGTGCGAAGCTGGTGAACCCCGGCCACATGAAGCAGGTCCTCAAACACGGTGATCTGGGGCTGTACCTGCTGACCCTCGCCGGTGTCGTCGTCTTCGACCTGCTCACGGGAGTCCTGCTCGGCATCGCGCTCTCGGTGCTGCTGATGCTGCGCCGCACGGTGTGGTCCGGCATCCACGCCGAACGCGACGGTGGCGAATGGCGCGTCGTCGTCGAAGGCGTCCTGACGTTCCTTTCGGTGCCGAGGCTCAGCCGGGTGCTCGCGACCGTGCCCGACGGCGCGAAGGTGACCCTGGAGCTGGTCGTCGACTATCTCGACCACGCCGCCTTCGAGAGTCTGTCGAACTGGCAGCAGGGGCACGAGCGCACCGGCGGCGAGGTGATCGTCGACGAGGTCGGGCATCCGTGGTTCGCCAACGGCAAATCCGGCGACCCCACCCTGAGCAGGACGGACGCGGTGCGTTCGGTGCCGAGGTTCCTCGCGCCGTGGTCCGACTGGCAGGCCAAGGACGTCGAGGTGCCCGGCCAGCGCGGCGGACCGACGCTGCGCGGGGCGACGGAGTTCCAGCGGCGCACGGCCACGCTCATGCAGCCCGCGCTCAGTAAGCTGGCCGGTGGCCAGTCGCCGCACACCTTGTTCATCACCTGCGGTGACGCGCGGATCGTGCCGAACATGATCACCACCAGCGGTCCCGGCGACCTGTTCACCGTCCGCAACATCGGGAACCTGGTGCCCGCCAGGCAGGCCGACCCGTCGATGGGCGCCACCGTCGAGTTCGCCGTCGGCGTGCTGAAGGTGCGAGAGATCGTGGTCTGCGGGCATTCGGGCTGCGGTGCGATGCAGGCGCTGGCGACCGGCGCTCCCGACGGCGCGCCGATGCTGACCTCCTGGCTGCGGCACGCCGAGCCGAGCGCCAAGCGCAAGGTTTCGGTGACCCTCGACGGCGAACGTCCGGAGACCGAAGTCGATCGGCTGGCGTTGCAGAACGTGTTGCAGCAGCTGGAGCACTTGCGCCACTACCCGCTGATCGCCGAGGCGGAGGCGCGCGGTGAACTGCACCTGACCGGGATGTACTTCGACGTCGGGGCCGCTCAGGTCTACCTGACGGATGACGGGAGCCCGGCTTTCGCCCCAGTCGGCGCCGTCGCTGCCGTGCCCGAACAGGGGAGCTGACGGAGCCGTTCGGCACTCCTGTAGCCCGACCCACTAGCCCGGACCCCGCCCCGCCACCACCCTCAACGGAGGGGCTGCGCCCCGCAGACTAGATTCAACGCACGTGAGCATGCTGGTCATAACCGGCACCGGAACCGGTGTCGGCAAGACGATCACCACCGCCGCCATCGCCGCGTTGGCCGCCGGGCAGGGCCAACGCGTCGCCGTACTGAAACCGGCGCAGACCGGAGTGGGGCCGGACGAGCCCGGCGACCTCGCCGACGTCCTCCGGCTCGCCGGTCCGGTCACCACCCGTGAACTGCGGCGATACCCGGATCCGCTGTCGCCGGAGGCGGCCTCCAGGCTCTCCGGACTGCCGGCGCTTTCCCCGAGTGAGATCGCCGCTTCGGCGAGCGACCTCAACGGCGAGCACGACCTCACGCTGATCGAGGGCGCGGGCGGCCTGCTGGTCCGGTTCGACGCCGCCGGGGCCACGCTGGCCGACGTCGCGTGGTCGCTCGGCGCGCTGGTGATCGTCGTGGCCGAGGCGGGGCTGGGCACGCTCAACGCGACCGCCCTGACGGCCGAGGTCGCGACCAAACGCGGGCTCACCGTGGCCGGGGTGATCATCGGCTCGTGGCCGGAGGATCCGGACCTCGCGGCGGTGTCGAACCTGGAGGACCTGCCGGTCGCCGCCGGTGCCCCGCTGCTGGGCGTGCTGCCCGCCGGGCTGGGCACCGCCGAACCCGAGGAGTTCGCCGCGCTGGCCAGGGCGGGTCTCTCGCCGTGGTTCGGCGGGGAGTTCGATCCGGAATGCTTCGTCGGCCGCGCGTCGGCCCAGAAGTGATCTGCGTCGCTGTGGCCGAGCGGTCCCGTCGTGCACGATGATGTGCCTTTGCTTTGATGCCCCACCCGAACAGGAGCCGCCTCGTGACCACAGCCCCGGAGACCGTCGACATCCTCGCCGTGGCGCGTGACCAGGTCCTCGAGCGTGGCGTCGGCCTCGGCGAGGAGCAGATCCTCGACGTCCTGCGGCTCGATGACGACCACCTGACCGATCTGCTGGCGCTGGCCCACGAGGTCCGGATGCGCTGGTGCGGCCCCGAGGTCGAGGTCGAGGGCATCATCAGCCTCAAGACCGGCGGCTGCCCCGAGGACTGCCACTTCTGCTCGCAGTCCGGCCGGTTCCCGACGCCGGTGCGGTCGGCGTGGCTGGACATCCCCGGCCTGGTCAAGGCCGCGCGCCAGACCGCCGAGACCGGCGCGACCGAGTTCTGCATCGTCGCCGCCGTCCGCGGCCCCGACAAGCGGCTGCTTTCGCAGGTCCGTGAGGGGATCAAGGCCATCCGCGAGGACGGCAACGACATCCAGATCGCCTGCTCGCTCGGCATGCTCACCCAGGAGCAGGTCGACGAGCTGGTCGAGATGGGCGTGCACCGCTACAACCACAACCTGGAGACCGCGCGTTCGCACTTCGCGAACGTCGTCACCACGCATACGTGGGAAGAGCGCTGGGAGACCCTGCGCATGATCCGCGAGGCGGGCATGGAGGTCTGCTGCGGCGGCATCATCGGCATGGGGGAGAGCATCGAGCAGCGCGCCGAGTTCGCCGCGCAGCTGGCCGAGCTGAACCCGGACGAGTGCACGATGAACTTCCTCATCCCGCAGCCGGGCACGCCGTACGAGGGGTACGAGATCGTCGAAGGCAAGGACGCGCTGCGCACCGTGGCCGCGTTCCGGCTGGCGATGCCGCGTCCGCTGCTCCGCTTCTCCGGCGGTCGTGAACTGACCTTCGGCGATCTGGGCACCAAACAGGGCATGCTCGGCGGCATCAACGCGATCATCGTCGGCAACTACCTGACCAACCTCGGCCGCCCGGCCACCGCGGACCTGGAGATGCTCGACGAGCTGAAGATGCCGGTGAAGGCGATCAGTGACGTCCTCTGACCAACCGGCGTTCTGTGTCCATTGTGGACAGTCGTTCGACGATGGCGTGGAACATCCCGCTTGCCACAACCCCAGAACGGCACTCGAACCGCCGCGCTACTGCACGTTCTGCGCGCGGCGGATGGTCGTCCAGATCACCCCGGTCGGCTGGACGGCCCGATGCAGCCGTCACGGCGCTCTCTCCGGCTAACCCCCTCGCAATTCGGCACCTGGTTGCGCACGCATCCATCGCAACCAGGTGCCGAATTGCGGCAGGGGGCGCGACTCGGTGCCGGGGTTGTGTGCGCTGGGGGCGTCATTGGTTACGCTCTGCACAAGCTGCGTGAGGGAGGAGTCCGGGTTGGGCGAGACGTCGGGCAAACCGGCACACCTGTCTTCCAGCGTGTCCGACCCCTGGTCGGTGCCCGTGCTGCCGAAGCCGCGCCGCCCACATCCCAAGGTCGTGATCAAGGCCGACCTGCTCCCGGCGATCAGCGTGCTGTCCACGGCCGGGCTGCTCGGTTTCCCGCTGGCCTGGCTCTGGGCGCGGCTCGCGCCGCCGCAGCGTATGCGGGTGATCAACGACCGCGGCGGTCTCGCACCACTGGAGCTGGAGAGCTGGCACCGCTTCGACGACCTCGCCATCTACGGATTCCTCGCGCTCGGCGCCGGGCTGCTGATCGGCATCGTGACCTGGATGCTGCGGGAGCGCCGCGGCCCGGTCGTGCTGATCGCCGCGACCGGCGGCGCCACCCTGGCAGGCTGGCTGGGCACGTCGATGGGCGTCGCTTTCGCCAACGGCCGCTACGAGATCGGCGCCGCGCCCGCCGTCGGTGACGTCATCGCGAAGGCGCCGCAGATCGAGTCGGTCTGGATCATGCTCGCCGCGCCGTTGATGACCACGCTGGCCTACACGCTGCTCACCGCGTGGAACGGCAGGGAAGATCTGGGTCGCCGCCTCGGCTGAGCGTTTTCCTCTAGGGTGGGCTGATACTTCTCTAGGGGGCATTTCTTGACTGACGACATCGAGGTTTCCCGGCACAACGCCGTCCGTTTCCCGGGCATCAGCCCGCGCGCCTACGAACACCCCGTAGACCGCGGCGCGCTGGCCACCCTGCGCGCGGTTCCCGGTTTCGCGCAGGTCGTGAAGGCGGTTTCCGGTTTCTACGCCGAACGCGGTGAGCGGCTCATGGCGCTCGCGTCCGGGATCCGGGTCGGCCCGACGCAGTACCCGGAACTGGACAAGATCCGCAACGAATGCGCCGAGACCCTCGATCTCGACCGCGTGCCGAACCTGTTCGTCGCCCGCAGCCCCGAGGTCAACGCGCAGACGATCGGCATGGACGAGCCGTTCATCGTGCTCAACACCGCGGCCGTCGAGGCGATGGACCTGGCGTCGCTGCGGTTCGTGATCGGGCACGAGATGGGGCACGTGCTGTCCGGGCACGCGGTGTACCGCACGATCATGATCCGGCTGATCGGCCTGCAGATGTCGATGTCGTGGACGCCGGTGAGCGCGATCGGCATCCGCGTCGTCATCGCCGCGCTGCGCGAGTGGTACCGCAAGGCCGAACTGTCCTGCGACCGCGCCGGCCTGCTGTGCTCGCAGGACCCGACCGCGGCACTGCGGTCGCAGATCCTGGTCGCGGGTGGTATCGACCCCGCGAAGATCGACATCCCGGCGTTCCTGCGGCAGGCGGCGGAGTACGAGTCGGTCGACGACATCCGCGACAGTTACCTGAAGCTGCGCTACGTCGAGACGATGTCGCATCCGCTGGCCGTCGTGCGTGCCGCGCAACTGCAGAAGTGGGCCGCTTCGGAGGAGTACCGGGCGATCCTGGCGGGCCAGTACCCGCGCCGCGACGCCGACGCGCCGTCCTCCACCTGGACCGACGACCTGAAGTCGGCCGCGAAGTCGTACAAGGATTCCTGGAACAGCTCGGCCGACCCGCTGACGAAGGTGTTCAGCGACGTCGGCGAGGCGGTGTCCGGGGCGGCGGGCAAGGTGTGGAGCAAGTTCGGCAACGGTGCGAACGGGTCCGACGGCGAGAGCGCCCCGGAGTCCGGCAAGTAGGTCTTTGGCCGGAGATGTCGCGAAAGCCACTTTCGGGACATGAGATGTCTCGAAAGTGGCTTTCGCGACGTCGGCTCACCGCTGCCAGATCGGCGAGGCGGAGCAAACGCAAGTAGGTGACTAAATGCGACTTCGCGCAATCTCGCCGCAGTGTCGCGAAGGTTGCCTGCGAGGACGGTCGGTGTCCCCGATGTGGCATTGGGGACGCTGAACGCCCCCAATGCCACATTGGGGACACCGGCCCAGTGCGGTCGTGAGTGGCCCTACCGCAATTTCCACTCACGGGGCCGGACGACGTTCAGTTCAGGTTCGAAGGGCGCGTGAACTCGCCGAGTTCCCCCGGCGGCATCGGCACCGCGCCGAGGGTGTTCAGGAACCCCGCCTCCCGAGTCAGCAGACGGCACGCGATCCGCAGTCGCCGCAGCGGATTGGTCTCCTCCAGCAGGCGCTGCCGGTCTTCCAGCGGGAGCAGGCAGTCCGCGGTGAGGCGGTAGGCGAGCGCGTTGATGTCGCCGTCGTCGGGTGGGGTGGTCCAGTCGTCGGCGTGCCAGGCGGACTCGCAGTAGCGCCGGTGCGCGGCCTTCGCGACGTCGGCGAGTCTGGCCACGGTGTCGCCGTGCACCGAGGCGACGCGGTCGTCGGGCACCCACTCGACCGAGCCGATCAGGTACGGCGCGGAAACGCGGTCGATTTCGAGGAGCCGGAACCGGCGCCGCGCGGTGGTGACGACGTCGAATCTGCCGTCAGGCAGCCGTTTCGCCTCGCGCAGCACCGTGGTGCAACCGACCTCGTGGACGTGTTCGGGCCCGCTCACCTCCCTGATCATCGCCGTCCGCAGGGCGATGACCCCGAACTCGCGGTCCGGGACGACGTCGCCGACGAGGTCGGTCATCAGTTGCCGGTATCGCGGTTCGAAAATGTGCAGAGGAAGGTGTGTTCCGGGCAGAAGCACGGTCTGTAGCGGGAACAGCGGCAAGATCGCCTTCCCGGTGGACTCATCGCTCGGCTCGGTCACCCGTTCAAGGTACGGGCACGGCACGTACTTCGCAGGACGGTCACTTTCCGGCGGGCGGGCGGAACACCGCGAACGGGTCGGTGATCTGCATCCCCTTGCCCGCGAAGGAGAAGAGGGCCGCCGGCCGCCCACCGCTGCGTCCCGGTGGCGCGGTGTGCCCGGTGGGGAGGAGCAGCCCTCGCCGGGACAGCACACGCTGCAGGTTCGTCGCGGACACCCGGTAACCCAGCGCAGCCGAGTAGAGCCGCCGTAAAGCCGAAACGGTGAACTCTTCCGGGGCGAGCGCGAACCCGAGATTCGTGTAGCAGAGCTTCGACCGGAGCCGGTCCCGCGCGCGCAGCGCGATGGACTCGTGGTCGAACGCCGTCCGCGGCAACTCGGAAACGTCGTGCCACTCCGTGTCTTCCGGGATCTCGGGGTCCACATCGGACGGTACGAGGCCGAGGAACGCCGTCGCCACGACGCGCGGGCCAGGCACCCGGTCCGGCGCGCTGAACACGGCCAGCTGCTCCACATGCTTCAACTGGCGTACGTCGACCTTCTCCGCGAGTTGCCGCCGAATGGACGCCTCGACGTCTTCGTCCGGACGCAGCCTGCCGCCGGGAAGGGACCAGCGGCCCAGATGCGGATCGAGCGCGCGCCGCCACAGCAGGACCCGGAGTGTGTCCGAGCGCACTTGCAGTACCGCTCCCAAAACCTCGTGGGCGAGGGGGGTCTGGGTGTTAAGATGACTTCGCACGGTTTTCGATTGTAAGGCGAAAACCGACAATGGACAAATCGGTCCGGAGGGCCAGAACGATGACGAGCACCCTGCAGAACGACCTGACTCCCTACGGTGGCGTCGTCGCCGACGAGGCTTGGGCGGAGGAGGTGCGGAGCCTCGCTCGCAAGCGAGACGCCGTCCTGCTCGCGCACAACTACCAGGTCCCCGAGATCCAGGACATCGCCGACTTCACCGGCGATTCCCTCGCCCTCAGCCGCATCGCGGCGAGCAGCGACGCGTCCACCATCGTCTTCTGCGGCGTGCACTTCATGGCCGAGACGGCGAAGATCCTGGCGCCCGAGAAGACGGTCCTGATCCCGGACGCGCGGGCGGGCTGCTCGCTCGCGGACTCGATCACCGGCGCCCAGTTGCGCGCCTGGAAGGCCGAGCACCCCGGCGCCGTCGTCGTCTCGTACGTGAACACCACGGCCGAGGTCAAGGCGGAGACCGACATCTGCTGCACCTCGTCGAACGCCGTCGACGTGGTCGCCTCGATCCCCGCTGACCAGGAGGTTCTGTTCCTGCCGGACCAGTTCCTCGGCGCGCATGTCAAGCGCGTGACCGGCCGGGAGAACATGCACATCTGGGCCGGGGAGTGCCACGTGCACGCCGGGATCAACGGTGCCGAACTGGCCGAGCGGGCCGCGGAGAACCCGGACGCCGACCTGTTCATCCACCCGGAATGCGGCTGCGCGACGTCGGCGCTGTACCTCGCGGGCGAGGGTGCCGTCGCGCCCGAGCGGGTCAAGATCCTTTCGACCGGCGACATGGTCCACGCCGCCCGCGACACCAAGGCGAAGTCGGTGCTCGTGGCCACCGAGATCGGGATGATCCACCAGTTGCGCAAGGCCGCCCCGGAGATCGACTTCCGCGCGGTGAACGACCGGGCGTCCTGCCGGTACATGAAGATGATCACGCCGGCCGCCCTGCTGCGGTCGCTGCGTGAGGGTGCCGACGAGGTCCACGTCGATATCGAGACCGCCGCCCGTGCCCGCGCTTCCGTGCAGCGCATGATCGAGATCGGGCAGCCTGGCGGCGGAGAATGACCGACTCGGTTACTGCCCTTCAGGCGAAAACCCACCCGGTGTGGGAGGCCGCCGCCGATCTTGTGGTGATCGGCAGCGGAGTGGCCGGGCTCACCGCCGCGCTGCGTGCCCAGGAACTCGGTCTGCACGTCCTGGTGGTCACCAAGGCGGCGGTCTCCGACGGGAACACCCGCTGGGCGCAGGGCGGGGTCGCCGTCGTGCTGGAGGGTGAGCACGAGCGGGGCGACTCGGTCGGCAAACACGCGGCGGACACGCTCACCGCCGGTGCCGGGCTTTGCGACGAGGACGCCGTCCGGTCGATCATCGACGGCGGCCCGGCGGCGGTGGCCAGGCTGCGGGCCGAGGGCGCCCGCTTCGACCCGGCCGTCGAAGGTGGTGACGAGCTGGCGCGCACGCGCGAAGGCGGGCACAGCGCGTTCCGGGTCATCCACGCCGGTGGCGACGCGACCGGGGCGGAGGTCGAGCGGACTCTGGTCGCGAAGGCCGGTGACCGGCGGATCCCGGTGCTGGAGCACCACATCGCCGTCGACGCGATCCGCACGCCCGCCGGTGAGGTCGCCGGGCTGACCGTCCTGGACCACAACGGCGTTCCCGGTGTCGTCCGGGCGCCGGCGGTGTTGCTGGCCAGCGGTGGGCTGGGACAGCTCTACCAGGCGACGTCGAATCCGGAGCTCGCCACGGGTGACGGGCTCGCGCTCGCGTTGCGCGCGGGGGCGCAGCTCGCGGACGTCGAGTTCGTGCAGTTCCACCCGACGGTCCTGTTCACCCCAGGCGCCCGCGGCCGGTGCCCGCTGGTCACCGAGGCGGTGCGCGGCGAGGGCGCGACCCTGCACGACGCGACGGGCGCTTCGGTCATGCGCGGCGTGCACCCGCTCGGCGACCTGGCGCCCCGTGACGTCGTGTCGGCGGCGATCACCCGCCGGATGGTGCAGGCTCCCGGCGGCGTCGACGATCACGTTTTCCTTGACGCCACTGGGATCGCCGGGTTCGCTAAGCGGTTCCCGACCGTGCACGCGGCCTGCGTCGCGATCGGGCTCGACCCGGTGAAGGACCCGATCCCGGTCACGCCCGCGGCGCATTTCGCCTGCGGCGGCGTCGTGACCACTGTGGACGGACGGTCCGGCGTGCGCGGGCTCTACGCGGCGGGCGAGGTCGCGAGGACCGGTCTGCACGGCGCGAATCGCTTGGCCTCCAACAGTTTGCTCGAAGGTCTGGTCGTCGGACGGCGGGTAGCCGACGCGGTCGCCGCCGACCTCGCCGCCGGGCTGCTCGCTGACCCGCGTCGCGGCGTGCTCGCGCCCCCGGCGAAGGTCGCGGTGGCCGACCGCGACGCGCTTCAGCGGGCGATGAGCCGCTACGCCGCGATCGGCCGGGACGCCGAAGGACTGTCGGTCGTCGGCTCGGTGCTGGATCTTTCGGTGACCGAGAGTCCTTTGTGGACGCCTCGGATCGTCGAAGACGCGGCGCTCACGGTGGTGGCGGAGGCCTTGGTCGCGGCGGCCGCGCGCCGGACGGAATCCCGCGGCTGTCACGTGCGGACCGATTTCCCCGCACGGGACGACGTCACCTGGCAACGCGGTCAGCTCATCCGGCTCAGCCCGTCGGGGCAGCCGGTGCTGGCCGATCCGATCGCTTTGGAGGGTGTGGCATGACCGAATTCTCCCCGTGGGTCACCAAGGCGCTGGCCGATCACGGCCTCGACGTCGCCGATGTGCGTCGCGTCGTCACGACGGCGCTGACCGAAGACCTGCGGTACGGGCCCGACGCGACGACGAACGCCACCGTGCCCGAGTCCGCGAAAGCACTGGCCGAACTCACGCCGAGAACGGCGGGCGTCGTCGCCGGGATCCCGGTGGCACTGGCGGTGTTCGACCTCGTCCTCGGCAAGGACCTGGAGATCCTGGCCGCCCGCGACGACGGTGACCGGCTGATCGCCGGGGAGCCCGCGCTGGTCGTCCGCGGTCCGGTGCGGGGCCTGCTCACGGCCGAACGCACCGCGCTGAACCTGTTGTGTCACCTGTCCGGCATCGCCACCGCCACCGCCGCCTGGGTGGCGGCACTGGAGGGAACCGGCTGCCGGGTAAGGGATTCCCGTAAGACACTGCCCGGGTTGCGGCTGCTGGAGAAGTACGCCGTCCGCACGGGTGGCGGGGTGAACCATCGGCTCGGCCTCGGCGACGCGGTACTGATCAAGGACAACCACGTCGTCGCCGCCGGTTCGGTGACGGCGGCACTCGCCGCGGCCCGCGAGCACGCGCCCGAGCTGCACTGCGAGGTCGAGGTCGACGACCTGGCGCAGCTGGAGGAGGCGCTCACCGCGGGGGCCGACGAGGTGCTGCTGGACAACTTCACGCCCGACGAGTGCGCGAAGGCCGTCGACAGGCGCGACGAGGTCTCGCCGAAGACCCGCCTGGAATCCTCGGGCGGGTTGAGGCTGGACGTCGCGCGGGCCTACGCCGAGTCCGGTGTGGACTTCCTCGCCGTCGGCGCGCTCACCCATTCCTCGCCCGCGCTCGATCTCGGGATGGACCTGCGCTGACGTGAGTGGTCACCATCGGAAGTTCTCCCGGGGTCTCGACGGCCCAGCTTCCCACTGGACGCACGGCCGCAAGGTCCGAGTACAAACCCGGTACGAGGACCTCGCGGCCGCACGCCCAGCGGAAACCTGGATCCGCCGAATACCCCGGGAGAACTTCCGATGGTAACCACTAGAGCACTAGAATTTCCTTGTGTGACAAGGGAATTCTGGAGGAATGGTGGGCATTGCCGGTAAAAGTGCCGTCGCGGGATGCGCTGCGTTCATGGCGGTACTCGGCGCTCCCGGCCCGGCGACGGCGATCGCCGAGCAGTGCGCGAATCCGACGGGCACTTACACCGCGGCCGTCCCGTGGGGACAGCGGCTGATCGATCCCGCGCGGATCTGGCCGCTTTCCCGCGGCACCGGTCAGCTGGTCGCGGTGATCGGCACCGGCGTGGACGGCCGCAACGGCCAGTTCGCCCCCGGCCAGGTCGTCGGCGGACAGGGCACCACGAGCGACGATTGCGACGGCCGGGGCACGATCGCCGCCGGGATCGTCGGCGCGCAACCGGATCCGTCCACGACGTTCACCGGGATCGCGCCCGGCGCCAGGATCCTCCCGATCCGCTACACCCAGGTGAACGGCGGCGGCGACCCCGCGCAGCTCGCGTCGGCCATCGAGACCGCGCTGAACCGCGACGCCGGGATCATCTTGATCGCCGTCCCCGCCGCCGCAGACGGTCCCGCGCTGACCGGCGCCGTCTCGCGCGCCAGGGAGAAAGGCGCGCTCATCGTCTCTCCCGCCGCGGGGTCACAGCAGGGCCAGACGTCCTATCCGACCGCGACACCCGGCGTGCTCGCCGTCGGCTCGACCAACCAGGCAGGCGAAGCGGTCCAGACGGAATCCGGTTCCTACGTGGGGATTTCCGCGCCCGGCGCCGAACTGGTCAGCACGTCCGCGGGTGCGGGCGGGACCGTGGCGCACCGATGGCCGGTGAGCGATCCCAGCCTGGCCGCCGCGCATGTGGCGGGCGTCGCGGCGCTCGTGCGCGCATATCACCCCGAGCTGTCGCCGGAACAGGTCGTCGCCCGGCTGACGCTGACCGCGCACCGGGGCCCGAGCGGAGGACACGACCCCCGCCGCGGCTGGGGCGCGATCGACGCCTACGCCGCGGTTTCCGCCGCCATTCCGGCCGATACGCCTGGACCGGGAGGACCGCCGAGCGTCGGCCCGGACACCTTCGTCGTCCCCGCGGCCGCACCCGCCCGCGGAGGAGCGGACAAGGTTTCCGGAGTACTCGCGATCGCCGGAGTGGCCGTCGCCATCGCGGCGGGTGTGGTGGTGGCCGCGGTCCGGCGGGGCAAGCGCCGAGGCTGGCGGCCTTCACGATTTCGCGCCTCGTGAGCGGCAGCGGTGTACTGGGGGACATCACTGCCGCTCACGAGGTCTTTCGCGACCCCCGGGGTTTTAGGGGACGGTTACGCAGGCTGTCGAGCCCACGATGGCCACGCCGTCGCCGGCGCGGGAGACGTGCACGTTGAAGTCGGCGCCGTCGCGGCTGAACTGTGCGATCAGCTCACGCGGGTTGCTGCGATCGCGGGTCCGCCAGCCCTGGCTTTCCAGCAGGGGCAGGACGACGTCGACGAGCTTGCGGATCGCGTCGGACGCGTCGTCCACGCGGAGGCCGTACTGCCAGCAGAGCAGCCGCCCGGGCTGGGTCGGGTCGCAGTCCAGCTCGCCTTCCACGGTGCGCTCCGCGCTGGTGCCGAAGGTGCCCGCGACGCCGTCGATGACCGCGGTCAGATCCTCGGCCAGCGGGTCGAGTTCGGTGTTCCTGGTGATCATGACCAACCCCTCACAGTCCTCGGCCCACACCTTCGACGGCCATCTCCCGCAGCGAGCCGCTCGTGAAGCCCTCGTGCGTGAGCGGCCCGCCCGTGATCACACCGTAGATGTTGTTCCACGAATCCGAACCGGGCTTGAGCACCCCGCTGTGGGAATCCATGCCCCACTGCAGGTCGCCGTTCGCGTCGCGGCCGGTTTCCAGTTCGACGACGCCGGGGAAGCGGTCGGGGTCCGCTCCATGTCCGGCGCCGACCCATTCGACCAGGCCCGCGTTGCCCTGTGCGACCACGATCGGATCGAAGGGGGCCGTCATGGAGTAGCGCTGCACACCGGCTTGGCTGGCCGGGAGGTCGTCCGGGCCCCAGATGCCGTGTCCCATGCCCGCGGATTCCACGTGCAGCACCTGATCGGCCCGGAGCCCGAACTGTTCGGCGAGGCCGACGGTCGCCCCGCCGTAGCTGTGCCCGACGGCGGTGACGACGACGCCGGGGCCGGCGTGACTGTCGATCTGGCCGCGTAGTTCGTCGCCGAACGCCTTGAGTTCGGGCGCCATCGTCTGGGCGTAGTGCGCGGCCGGTCCTTCGGTGATGACGTTCTGGGGGAAGACCCCGTCGGCCCAGACCACCATCGCGGTCCGCCCGGTGGCGTCCGCGGCGACCAGGCTCTTGCCGAGGTCGGCGTAGCTCTGGAAGTTGTCGAACGAGGTGTTCACACCGGGGACGAACAGGCCGACGTTGCGGGTGCCCGGTTCGATCCGGCCGACCAGTTCGGCGATGCGGCCGTTTCCGGACGGGTCGAACCGCAGGATCTGCCGGTCGTTGGCGAGGATGTCCTCGTACAGCGCGATCCGGTTGCGGGCGTTCGTGATGTCGTCGGCTTTTCCGCCGTGTGCCAGGAGGTTCGCGAGCCTGTCGCGTTCGGACGTCAGCGCGTCGGAGACCTTGGCGCGGTTCTCGGCGATGGCGGTCGCCCACTGCCCGGTGTCGGCAGCGCCGCCGATGCCCGCGGGATTCCCGGCCTTGGGCAACGGGCTCTCCGGCATAAGCGCCCGGTACGAGGCGGCGACCTGGACGTCGGCACGCCGGTAGCCGCCCGCTGCCGAGGTGAGTCCCTGGTGGATGACGGTCGCTTTGGTGAGCTGGCCGTCGAGTTTGCTCGCGACGTCCTTGATCGTCTTGGTGTACGTCGCGGAAGCCGCGCTGGAGGCCGAAACCTGGCCGAACGCGGTGGCGGGGACGTTCTCACCCGCCAGCGCGGTCTGCGCGGTCTTGAGCACACCGGCGCGCTGTTCGAGTTCGGCCGCCGCCGCTTCGAGCCTGGTGGGGGCGACTCGGTAACCGCCCGCGCTGGATGCCATCACCGAGCCGCCTCTCCTGCTCAGGAAAATCAGTACTGTTCGGGTTCTTCGCCGAGCACGGCCGGAGCGACCGGGGACGACTGACCCCAGACGTTCTCCGTCTCCACGAGCCACGGCGGGATACGACGGCCCGAGCCCATGTCGCCGCCCGCGCCCATGCCCATCGGCATCATGGGCATCATCGGCATCGCGCCCTTGGCCGCCGCCGCGCCCGCGGCACCGGCGGCTCCGCCGGCCAGCCCGCTCATCGCGCTGCCGGCCGAACCGTCGCCAGCCAGACCGGAGAACGCGGCCGGTGCCTCACCGGGACCGGCGAGCCCTCCGCCGCCGATGGCGCCGCCGTCCAGCGAGGGCGCGCCGCCACCGCCGATCGGGATACCGCCACCGGCTCCGCCCGCGGTCGCGCCGGCGCCACCGGCACCTCCGCCGACGGGTTCACCGTTCTTGTCCTTGCCGTCGTTCGGGTTCTTGCCGGCGGCCCATCCGGGCACGCGCGGCATGATCGAGCCGAACCGGCCGAACGCGGCGGCCGAGGCCGCGGCGAGACCGGCGGTGAACATGTCGCCGAACAACGGGTTCGACTTGGGGATCTGGCCCGGCTGCCCGGTGGTGGGCGGCGTCGAGCCGTCCGAAGGCAGCGGGTGCGTGTTGTCGCCCGGTGTCACGCCGACGCCGGGGGTGCCGCCGATGTTGTTGCCGACGGAGCCGCCGCCCGGGGCCGTGCCGCCACCGGTGACCGGCGGCGGGGTGACGGCGTTCGGCGAGGCGGGGAAGGACGCTTCGGTCGTGGTGTACTCGCCCGCGAGCTGGGTCATCACCACGATCGCCTTGCTGTGCGCCGCGCTGGCCGCGCCCGCGGCCTGCTGCTGCGCCTCGACGTTCGCGATCGCCTGCTGCCGCTGCTGGGCGGCGTTGATGATCGTCGCCTGCGAGGAATCCGGCGGCAGCAGCGGCGGGTTGACCGCCAGCGAGACGTCGGCTGGGGAGACGTCCGGCACCGCGACCGGCGGCGGCATCTCCTTCTTGGCTTTCACCAGCGCGTCCGCCGCGTCCTCGAGGAGGTTGTTCATCGCGTGCGCGGTCTGGGCGACCTTGCGGATGCCGCCGACCAGATCGGTGATCATCGTGTGGTACTTGTCGGCGGCGCCACCGGTCCAGCTGCCGGAGAAGTCCTTCAGCTCGCCGGTCAGGTTCTCGGACTGTTCGAACAGCCCGGTGCCGGTGGACTGCCATTTGTGGGCCGCGTGGCGCGCCGTGTTGGGGTCGCCCGCTTGCAGCATCGCGTAGAGCTGCTGGTGCGAGTAGGCGGCGAAGTTCGTGTGCGCGGTGTCGGTCATCCCTTGTTCCCCCCGCCGTTGGAGCCGCTGTTGCCACCCAGCACGCCGCCGAGGACGTTGAGCAGCGGATCGAGCAGCCCGGTCTGCTGGCTGGCGTGGTTCATGTCGCCGGCCACGGAGTCGTCAGCCGCCGCGTAGCCGTCGGCGACGGTCGTGGTGACGTCCTGCGCGAAGGTGATCGCACCCTTGACCTGGTCCAGCAGGCCCTGCATCTCGGCGACCGCGGCCTGGTGCGCCTTGTTGAGGGAACCCGCCTCCCCGAACTCGCCGAACAGCAGCGGTTGCTCGCTCAGGGTCAGCAGGAAGTCGTTCGGCTTGGACATCGCGTGGATCTGGGTCTCCAGTTCCCGCACGAAGTCCTTCAGTGATTCCAGATGGACGTAGTACGACTGGTCTTGCATTGATCCCGGCTCTCTCGTGATCGGCCATGCCATCAAGGGACGGTGTTCTCTCAAAGCGCGCTTTCGGATTTCCGTAGCCGGGCCGTGGCATCGGCTGAGCACTCACCGAGCCATGTCAGCGGCCCGCCTCCGCAAATCCGAGGCCTCCGGCTGAAAAGAAACGCGCGCGTGTCCTCACCCCATCAGTCGACTTTGGTTTGAGAGACACACCCTCAGGCGACTACGCGCAAAGCCGGCCGGCCGGTGCCGAGGGGGGTGAAAGCACCGGCCGGCCGACGGATGGGGACTCAGCCGGCGAACAGGCCCTGGTTACGGTTCTCCAGGCTGTGCTGGATGTCGTGGGCGTCGCCGACCTTGCCACCGAACTGCGCGATGATCGCCACGATGTCCGCGGTGGCCTGGCGCAGGCGGGTCTCAGACGCACGAGCGGCCTCACCGGCGGAGCTGCCGGAGGCGTACCAGGTCTGGGTGATCGGCTGCAGGTTGGTGTGCAGCTGTTCGAGCTGTGAGGTGAGCGCCTTGGCCTTGGCGGCCAGCGAGGCCGAGCTGTGCTGCAGCGCGGCGAAGTTGATTTCGACGACGTCAGCCATGATTGGTGGTCCTCTCGCGGATCAGGGGTTCAGCCGGTGGATCACGGTCTGGTCGACGGTTCCGCTGACCCCGGTGAGGCTTTCCCGGACCTGCTCGTCACCCGAGTTGTAGTTCCGGTTGCTCTCGTGGACGAGGCGCGACATCGTGTTGAGCTCGTTCACGGCGATGGTCATCTTCTCCTGCAGGCGGCGCTGCAGGTCCCAGAACGCGACCGCCTGGTCACCCTTGTAGTTGTGCAGGGTCTGGGTCAGCTCGCTCTCCAAGCTGGCCATCGTGGTCTTGGCGTTCGACGCGGTTTCCTCGAACCCCTGGACGGCGCGCGCCATCGCAGCTGCGTCTGCCTGATATCCCGTACCGGTCATTGATGGGCCACCTCCTCTCATCTCGCTGGAAATCCCGGTGAGCACCAGGGGACGCCCTGTCTGCTCTTGTGAAGGACACGCTAGAAAACAGGGGACTGTGGTCAAACGGCACAACTGCCGGTTGCGGTGACGGCACTATTACCCACAGGTCGACGGTAGGGCCTTCCCCACCTTCGATCCGGGGGAGCACTCCAGTGTCCGAATCGGAGCCCACCGGCAGGCTCGAATCCATGGTGGACAAGGGTTCTGGGGCAGTACTGCATCGCCCGTTGATGATCTTGGCGGCGGCGATGGCGGTGCTGGGGACGATCGCGCTCGGCGGGCTCCTCTTCGACGATCGCAGCCTCGTCAACGCGCCCATCTGGCTCAAGCCGCTCAAGTTCACGATTTCCGTTGGGCTCTACGCGGTGACACTGGCCTGGCTGATCGGACAGCTGACCCGGGGCCGTCGGCTCGGCTGGTGGCTCGGCACCGTGTTCGCGGCTGGCCTCGCCCTGGACATGGCGCTGTTGTTCTGGCAGATCATCGGCCGCGGCCGGACGCTCCACTTCAACCGGGAAACCCCGGCCGACCAGTGGATCAACAACATGGTCGCGAACGGCGCCTTCACCGGCTGGGGAGCGACGGCGGCGATCGCGATTCTCCTGCTGTTCCAACGTCTTCCCGACCGGGCGATGAATTCGGCGTTACGCGCGGGTGCCACCCTGTCGGTCGTCGGCATCGGGATCGCGATGCTGATGTTCGGCCCCAACGATCAGCAGCTGGCCCAGTACCGCGCCGGGGAGAAGCCGTCGATCGTCGGCGCACACGCGGTCGGTGTGCCCGACGGCGGACCGGGCCTGCCGGTGCTGGGCTGGAGCACGGTGGGCGGGGACCTGCGGATCCCGCATTTCGTCGGGATCCACGCGATCCAGGTGCTGCCACTGGTCGCTTACGGACTGCTCGTGCTCGCCCGGCGGTATCCGGTGCTCGAATCGGAATTCGTGCGGCGGAATCTGGTCCGGACCACTTCGGTGGGTTTCGCGGGGTTGCTGGCGCTGCTCACCTGGCAGGCCCAGCGAGGGCAGTCCATCGTGCACCCCGACTTCTGGACGCTGGTCACGGGCGCCGGGATCATCGCCGTCGTGGCGGCCGGTTCGACGCTTTCGCTCCGGGCGCCGCGGCCGATGCACCAGCTGACGTGATCTTCGCGAAATCCGTTCGGTACTTCCTTCGGAACCGGATAGTTTCCGGGTGATGAAGGGGGTAAGCGTGCAGGGAACGCGAACTTTTCGGCGGATTTCGGGCAGACGCGCGGGCGTCGTGCTCACCGCCGCGGCGGTACTGATCGGCGGGGTGGCCTGTTCGTCGGGATCTTCTCCCGACGCGGCCGCGCCGGCGGCACCCGAGGTGTTCGGCCCGGCGGGATACCGCGGGCTGACCTTGGGCATGGCCAAGGACGCCGCGCTGGCGGGCGGGAAGCTCGCCTCGGCGCCGACGTCCACTTTGGATGGTTGTACCGATTTCTCCTACACCGGCGGTCCGGCACCCGACCAGGTGCGGATGAAGGCGGAGGCCGACGTCGAGGCCAAGGCCAAGGATTTGAACAAGAAGGCCGACGAACTCGAAGCCGATCCTGAGTCGAAGCCGGGCGCGTCCGCCGAGGAGAGCGCCAAGTCGGCGGAGAAGTCCGCCAAGGACACGCGACTGTTCGCCGACGCCGCTCAGGCGTCCGCCGATCTGGCGGGCAAACGCGAGGAGCGCGACAAGGCGTTCGTCGCCGCTGGAGGGGCCTCCTTCGGCAAGGACGGACTGCGTGAGCTCGCCGCTCCCGCGGACGCGAAGACGGCCGAGGGAATCGGTACCGGTTCACCGTTGGCCGGCCTCAAGACGGCCTACGACGCCAAGGGGATGAAGGTCGGCGACAACGGCCGCTTCCAGGTGCCTGTCGACGGCCAGCCGGACTGGGTCTACGAATTCACCGTCAACGGGGACAAGGTCGGCGCCGTGTCGATGATCAACCCGAAGTCGAAGTGCGCCTGATCTTTCGCGCAGGAGGAAAGGGCCGTTCGTTTTCCGAACGGCCCTTTCCTTTGCGTCAGACGCCCGCGGTGGTGCGGATCCAGCTGCGGCTGGCCGCGACGCTGGCGTAGTTCTGGGTGCCCTGCGGGTTCGTGCCGGAGTTGCTGCCCGTCGAGCAGACACCGACCTGGACGCCGCCCGAAAGCTGCGGGCCGCCCGAGTCGCCGTGCCACGCCGACCCGTTGACGCCGACGCTGGCGATGGCCTGGCCGCCGTACGCGTCGCTGCTGGTCCCGGTGATGCGGACGTTGGCCGTCTTCAGGACGCTCGACGGCGGGTTGTTGCCCTGTGTGCGGCCCCAGCCGTAGATCTGGTTGGTGGTGCCGTTGGCCGGGTTCGCGGTGCCGAGCTTCATGTACGTCGTGCTGACCGCGGTCTTGAGGTGCAGCAGTGCGATGTCGCCGCTCGGGGCGGCTTTCTGCTGGTCGACCGCGGCCGAGGTGCCCTGGTTCAGGTTGACGTTGCCGACCTTGACGTGCATACCGGGCTTGTTGAGGCAGTGCTTCGCGGTGAGGACCCACTGCGGGGCGATGATCGTGCCGGAGCAGTTGAAACCGCCGAACGCGGTGGCGTCGTCCCAGTAGATCTGGGCGCCCCACGGCGCGGAACTCACGGTGCCGCCGCCGATGATGTCCTGGCCCGCGTTCGCGGCGGGGGTGGCTACGAGGGTGAGCGCCGCGGCGGCACCGGCCACCGTTGCGGCAATTGTGGACATACGCATGAATACGCCCTTCGGCCTGCGTCGGGGAGTTCGTTTCGACTTGAAACGGTTTCACCAAGTTATGGGGCGGTAAGAGTTTTTGTAACCTACCGAAGTCGGTAAACGGTGCGAGGAGAGTATTGAACCGTCCGGGTGGGGGTTTCCTTGCCGAACGCGGTGGGCCGTTGCCGGTTTCGTCACGTCCGTTTTAGGGTGATTCGGTGACTCAGGTGATCGTGGTGAACGGCGGGTCCAGTTCGGGTAAATCCGGGATCGCCCGGTGCCTGCAAGCGATGCTGCCGGATCCCTGGCTCACGCTCGGGGTGGACACGCTGATCGACGCGATGCCTTCTGTGCCCGACGGGATCTCCTTCGCCTCGGATGGCGGGGTGGATGTCGGGGCCGGTTTCCGGCGCATCGAGGACGCGTGGATGGCCGGTGTCGCGGCGATGGTGCGGGCGGGTGCGCGGGTCATCGTCGACGACGCGTTCCTGGGCGGTGCGGAGTCGCAGCGCCGGTGGCGGGATGCGCTGGACGGGCTTGAGGTGCTTTGGGTCGGGGTCCGGTGCGACGGCGCCGTGGCCGCCGGCCGGGAGATGGCGCGAGGGGATCGGGTCACGGGAATGGCCGAGTCGCAAGCCGAAGTCGTGCACCGGGGTGTGGCTTATGACGTCGAGGTGGACACGGGGTCGGCCGAAGCCCTGGCCTGCGCTCGGGAGATCGCTTCGCGGGTGAGTTTCGAGACCTCCTGATGCGCGACGTGACTTATTCGATGGCCATCTCACGGCTATGTCGTCGGGCCGGACCGCGGCTTCGACTGGACAGGCCCGACGAAGAGGTCTTTCGGCCCTGTTTGGACGTAGCTCTGCGCTTTGGTTCTTGTGGAGACCACCAGGATCGCCGCGTGGCGGAGGCTATCGCTCGCTCCCTTCGGCTATGCGGGGAAGTCTGGGTTGGCGTGAGAGGACAGTTTTGAGACAGCGTTCATCGACGGCCCGACGTGGTATGGGCGGGCCCGGTGCCGGCTGGGCGAGGCGCTGGGAACGTTTCGTCCAGTGAATGACCACAGGGCAACAGAATGTCGAGTCAGAAGGGTGGGACGTCTTCCTCTGGTTCGGGGCGTGGGTCGTGGAGCGGTTCGGGTGCGGTGTCGTAGGTGTGTCCGCTTGGGGTGGTGATGGTCATGCCGCCGTTGCCGGTGGGTTCGGCGTGCCAGCCGGGTTCTTCTTTGAGGAGGTTGTGGGTTTTGCAGGCGCCGTGGCAGTTGTGGTGATCAGTGGTCCCATTCCGTGCCCAGCTGGTGATGTGGTCGATCTCGGAGAGCTCCGCCGGACGGTGGCAGATGGGTCGGCCCTGGGCGCGCCGCCCGAGTTTCCTCGGGTGCGTTTCCCAGAGGCCGCCCGCCGAACCCGCCGTGCGACTCTCGCCGCAACGGGCTCTCCATGTAGTTATGCTTGTTG
>NZ_JADNQM010000037.1:0-97188 GCF_046269425.1 Amycolatopsis sp. cmx-11-12
TCGCCCGCGACCGAGCCCACGACTCCAAGACCGCCCGATCCTCACCACTGATCACCAAACCCGACGAAGGCATGACCCATCATCGCAAACCCACGACCGTAAACCAACTAACGACGCGCGACACTAGGTGGGTGGCTCTGGCGGCGGGGAGCCACCACCTCGCGGTCTCAGATGTAGCCGTTCGCCTCCATCGCGGCGACGACGGTGCGGAATCCGGCGATGTTGGCGCCGCTGACGTAGTCGCCGGACAGTCCGTGTTCCTCGGCGGTGCCGAGGCATTCGGTATGGATGTCTTCCATGACCTTCCGGAGAGTCCGGTCCGTCTTGTCGAAGGTCCAACGGTCGCGTGCGGCGTTCTGCCTCATCTCCAGTGCGGAGGTGGCCACGCCGCCCGCGTTGGCTGCCTTGCCCGGCGCCAACGCGACGCCCGCTTCGCGGAAGATCTGCACCGCGGCGGGAGTGCAGGGCATGTTGGCGCCCTCGGCGACCGCTCGGACGTCGTTCTTGACCAGTCTGAGCGCGGCCTGTTCGTCGAGTTCGTTCTGAGTGGCACAGGGAAGCGCGACGTCGCAAGGCACGTCCCAAGGTGACTCGCCAGTGAAGAATCGCGCGGACGGTACGTGTTCCACGTAAGCGGACAACCGTTCGCGGCGGGCGACCTTGAGGTCTCGGAGCACCTCGAGGTCGATCCCGGCCGGGTCGTGGACATAGCCGCCCGAGTCCGAGCACACGACGGGTACCGCACCGAGTTCGCGGAGTTTGGCGATCGCGTGGAAGGCGACGTTTCCGGATCCGGACACCACGGCCGTGTAGCCGTCAAGGGACTCTCCTCTGGCTGCCAGCATCGCCTGAAGGAAGTACACGGTGCCGTACCCGGTTGCTTCCGGGCGGGCGGGGATCCCACCGAGCAAGGGATCCTTGCCCGTCAGCGTGCCGGAGTCGTAGCGATTGGTCAGGCGCTTGTACTGACCGAACAAGTAGCCGATCTCGCGTGAGCCGACGCCGATGTCGCCGGCGGGTACGTCGGTGGCGGGACCAATGTGCCGGTGGAGTTCGGTCATGAATGCCTGGCAGAAGCTCATGATCTCGGTATCGCTGCGGCCGGACGGGTCGAAATCGGATCCGCCTTTGCCCGCACCGATACCGAGGCCGGTGAGAGCGTTCTTGAAGATCTGCTCGAAGGCCAGGAACTTGATCGTGCCGAGTGCGACGTCGCGATGGAACCGCAGTCCGCCTTTGTAAGGCCCCAGCGCGGAGTTGAAGCCGACCCGGAAGCCGCGGTTGACCTGGACACGCCTGGAGTCGTCGGTCCAGACGACACGGAACATCAGTTGCCGCTCCGGCTCGCACAGCCGTTCAAGAACCGCCGCGTCGCGCAGTTCGGGGCTGCGGCGCAGCGCGGGCTGGATGGCGTCGAGGACTTCGTAGACGGCCTGGTGGAATTCGGGTTCGGCCGGGTTCTTCCGGACGATCGCCTCGTACAACGTGCTCGAAACGCTGTCCAGGGTCATGACTGTGCCTCCACGTCAGGGCAGGATGGGCGGGTGGTAGGGCAAGGTCGCCGACAGCAACGTCAGCAGTCCGAGCACGATCGGGAACAACGCGATGAGGTAGACGAACGTGTAGCCGACGATGTCGCGTGCCTTGAGGGAAAGAACCCCGAGTAAGGGCAACATCCAGAAGGGGTTGATCAGATTGGGCAGCGCCTCGCTGGCGTTGTAGATCTGAACCGTCCAGCCGAGGTGCACGTGCGCGTCGTTCGCGGCCTGCATCACATACGGCGCCTCGATGATCCATTTACCGCCGCCTGAGGGGATCACGAAGCCGAGCACCACCGAGTAGACGCCGATCAACAGCGGAAACGTGGTGTCGTTGCCCGCGGAGGTGAAGATCGCGGCGAGGTGATGGGAGATCGACGTGCCGGCACTGTCGGTCGCCTTGGTCATGATCGCGGCGATACCGGCGTAGAACGGGAACTGGATGAGGACACCGCCGGTGGCGGGGACTGCTTTGGTGACCGCCGAAAGGAATCGGCGGGGGCGCCAATGCAGCAGCAGGCCGAGCGTGAGGAACAGCAGGTTGTAGGTGTTGAGGCCGGAGATCGCGACGATGGGGTCGTTGTCGGCGAACTCCTGAACGGCCCAGCCTCCGACCAGGGCGACGACAACGATCGTCAGCAGCGGGCTGTACTCGAGCCATTCGCCGGGGCGTGACCGCGGAGTGTCGTCCTCGACGGGATCACGCGGGTCGATGCCCAGATCCGCCGCGGTGCGAGCGGCCGAGGCACGAGGAGCCGTCAGGAACGCGACGATCACGCACACGACCACGATGACCGCGGCGAGCAGGAGGGACTGCCAGGTGAAGATGGTCTCTCGGAAGGGGATGACGCCGGTGACCGGTAGCAGCGATTTGGGGATACTGGCGGGGTTGGCCTGGAGTTGCGCGGCAGAGGAGCTGAGACCCAGTGCCCAGCTCCCGCCGAGGCCGAGATAGGCGGCGGCGGACGCGGCCCGATAGTCCATGCGCAGGTCGTGCCGTTCCGCGAGCCGCCGCACCAGAAGCGCGCTGAAAATGAGGCTGAACCCCCAGTTCAGGAGCGCTGACAGCAGGCTGACCGCGGCGACCATGGCGATGGCCGCGCGCGGGTTGCCGGGGACTTGGGCCAGCCGGGTGATGGCTTTGCGGACCGGCCCGGCGGTGGCGACGACGTAACCGCCGATGGCGACCATGGCCATCTGCATGGTGAAGGGGATCAGATCCCAGAACCCGTCCCCGAACACGGTCGCGACCTTGGCGGGTGACGAACCGATCCCCATCGCGGCGACAGCGACGACCGCGACGGTGAGCAGCGCGAAGACGAGTGTGTTGGGGAACCACTTTTCAGACCACGCCGCACTGCGGGTGGCGATGCGTGCCAGACGGCCGCGGGGCGGCTCGGTGATGAATGGTGAATCGGACGATGTCATGCGGAGCTCCCAGAGGGTCAGCCTGCTGGCTGGACACGGCTGCGATGGACGAGGGCTGCGGCCGCCAAGTCGGCCAGCGCTGTTCCCACTGCCTTGAACACGGTGATCTGGTGGTCGTCCCTGCGGCCGAGTGCTTCTCGTCGGCAGAGCTGCGGGAGGGTGCCCGCGACGGCATCGCGGGTGATGATGCCGTCGAGGAGGGGCTGGGTGAGGTCGCCGGACTCGTCGAGTGCGATTTCGCTGTCGATGTACAGCGTTCCGCGGGTCAGGCAGGTGTCGTCGGCTTCGCGCATGTCCCGGCGGAAGCTGCCGACGAGGTCGAGATGCGTGCCAGGGGTCAGCAGCTCACCTCGGATGATCGGGCTGGTGGCGAGGGTGGCGCACGAGATCACGTCGGCCCGGGGGATCGCCGTGTCGAGGTCGTCGGCGATATGGGCGTCCACACCGGACTCCTGGAGCCTGGTGACCAGTGCGGCGGCGGCTTCGCGACGCTGGTCGTGCACGAGGACGGTGCGGATGCCGAGTACGGCCGCGTGGGCCTCGGCGGCGAGCGATCCGACATGGCCGGCGCCGACCACGAGGTGAACGCGGCTGTCCGGACGAGCGAGGTAAGAGGAGGCGAGTGCCGCGGTGGCGACCGTGCGCCGACGAGTCAGTTCGTTCCCGTCGATGACCCCGAGGTGTTCCCCGGTGTCCGCACTGGCGAGAACGTAAGCCGAGGACAGCGCGGGGCGGCCCCTCGCACTGTTTTCGGGGAAGACGTTCACCAGCTTGACTCCGAGCAGGCCACCTGGGCGCCAGGAAGGCATCAGCAGCAACGTGGAGCCCGCTGTCTCGTCGATCTGGTGGTGATGGCGTGGGGGCGTGGTGGCACCGCGAGCAAGACCCTCGCGAAGGGCGGGAATCAGCGCGCCGAACGGCAATGCGGCGGCGGTTTCCTCGGCGGAGACGGTGTACACGGTGGTCCTTTCTCGTTCACGCGTCGAGCACAAGGTCTGAGGTCGGCACGGATTGGCAGGTGAGGCAGTGGTCGTCAGGGAGATCCTCGGATGGCGTGACTAGATGCGAGACCGTCCCGTCGAGCACCGGGACCGAACAGCTCTCGCACTGGCCGACGCGACAGCCGCTCGGCATCGAGATCCCGCTCTTCTCGGCCAGGTGCAGCAGCGTGCCGTCGGACTTGGCCCAGGTGACCTCGCGTCCGGTACGGGCGAACCGCACGATCGCGGTGGCGTCATCGGGAATCCGTATCGGCGCGGGTCGCGCGTGGAACTTCTCACTGAAGACGTCGAACCGTGGGACTCCTCGCGAGACGAGCCCGGAGGTCACCTCGTCAAGCATGGTCTCGGGTCCGCACAGGTAGAAGCGCGCACGCTTGCGGATCAGTGCGGCATCGACACTTTCGGCCGAAATCCGCCCACGTGCTTCATATCGGTCTCCCGGGGCAGGCCGGCTGTAGTGGTCGACGACGTGGACTGTGGGGAGTACCGCGGCAAGTGCGGCGAGCCGCTCACGGAACGCGTGGTTCGCGCTGTCCCGGTTGCCGTAGTGAAGGACGACCTCGGGTGCGGTCGCAGGCAGCTCGGTGAGGGTTTCGAGGTAGCTCAGGAACGGAGTGATGCCGATACCGGCGGCCAGGAGCACGATCGGTCGCGTATGGACGAGTGGGATGGCGAAGCCACCGGATGGTGGAGTCACCAGCACCCTTTCACCGGGACGCAGCCGCTCGTGGACAGTCGGCGAGAATCGGCCGCCGTCGACCCGTCGTACTGCGAGCGCGTACGTGGTTCGTGCTCCCGTCGCGGCCCCGATGAGGGAATAACTACGGGTGAGGCCGGGATCATCGCGCCAGGCGACCGTTACGTGCTGCCCGGCGCGGAACGCCGGCAGCGGGCCGTCATCGGCGGGACGCAGTTCGACGGACATGATCTCGTCCGTTTCGAAGGCGGTGTTCTCGACCACGAATTCACGCTGGGCCGTCCAGGGCGCGAGCTCGTCCGCTTGGATGTCGCAGAAAGTCGAGCGCATGCCCACGGAGCCACTGATCGGGTCGCGTGCCTCGTCGCCGATCAGCAGGTTGTAGTTGGTGCCGCCGTCGTCGAGTGGGTCCGAGCCCGGCAATGCCAGGTCGGGCGCGGGTTGCCACCAGCCGTATTCGGCGACGACGACGTCGCGGTGAAGCGCCGGGTCGATCCGCGCCCGCATCCGGATGGTGGCTCGCGAGGTCGTGATGCCGATCCATTGCCCGTCCACGATCCCGCGGTCGTGGGCGAGCTCGGTGCTCAGCTCGACGGTCGGTTCGGGAAAACGCTTCCGTAGCGAAGAAATCCCGTGGTGCTGGCTATGGCAGAAGTAGCCGTTCTTGGCGCAGGTGAGCACGAGCGGATACCGGGAATCGGGTGCCGGCGGGTGCGCGTCCGGAACGGGTGACTGCCCGTACTCGTCGAGCCGCTCGGAGTACAGCTCGACCCGGCGCGTGGGCGTGGCGAACCCTGCCACGGACCCATCCTCCGATTCCTCGGCGTACTTGCGGTGGCGGGTCCTCAGCGGCAGGTCGATTCCGCCGGACCGGTGACGGAGTTCTTCGACGGTGACGCCGAGCGGGCTGAGCTGGTGGTTCCAGCCGTCCTCGACGTGGCCGCCGAAGAAATCGTCCTCGAAGCCAAGCCGTACCGCCAGGTCGAAGACGATTTCTGTGTCCGAACGCGATTCGCCGACAGGGGCGGTCATCTGTGGTCGCAGCTGGACTCGTTCCTGAGCAGCGCGAGTGATCTCGAAGCCCACCTTGATCGCCTCGTGTTCCCAAGGCGTCTGCACAGGGAGAAGAAGGTCCGCGAACCGCGAGGTGGGGTTCTCGAAAAGGTCGAGGTGAACGCCGAAGTCCAGGCTGCGTAACGCTTCCGCGGTCCGCCGTGGATCAGGTTGCGACAGCAGGAGATTTCCGCCGAACGAAACCAGTGCGCGTACCGGGTAGGGCTCACCTTCGAGGACCGCGTGACAGAAGTCGCGTGCGGTGATCCAGCCTTGTGCCGGCGGGCCCAGCGGGAACCGGCCCAGCCCCAGAGCCTTGGCTCGTTGCGGCTCGCCGAGCTGATCGGGCGAGGTCACCGGGTTGACGGGAAGCTTGGGCAGGATCACGTTACCGCCCGGGACATCGAAGCTGCCGGTGAGCGCGTAGAGCGTGGCGATCGCTCGCTCGGTTTGCGTGGCGTTCGTGTGTTGGCCGACGCCGGACCACGCGGCGTAGGAAACCGACTGAGCAGTGGCGAGTTCCGCGGCGAAGGCTTCGATAGCGGCCGGGTCGACCGTGGTCACGGCCGCGGTCCGGTCCAGCGACCAGGCACTGCACGCCTGGGCGTAGTGGTCGAACGCGGGCACGCAGTCCACCGGCCCGGTCCGGGTGGCCACTCGTCGACGTCCGGTCAGAGCGAAACGCTCCGGTACGGCGGCCGCCTGCGTGGTGTCGAACGGTTCGGGGCGTCCCGACAGTTCGTCCCAAACCACATAGCCGGACAGCTCGGGATCGACGTCCTTCGCCTGGAGGAATCTGCCGGTGTCGATCCGGACCAGCAGCGGTCCGTTGGTCCACGCCCGCACGAACGCCTCGTCGTGACCTCGCGTGGAGAGTAACTGCCCGGCGACTCCGAGGGCGAGGGCGCCGTCGGTACCGGGCCGGACTCGCAGCCAATGGTCGGCTTGGAGCGCGCTCGTGGACCGTCGAGGGTCGATCACGACGAGTTTCGCCCCTCGGGCGCGTGCTTCAGCCAGCGCCGCGGATTGAGCCAGCCAGGACTTCGCCGGGTTGTGACCCCACAGGACAGCGAGATCGGTACTCGCGTAGTCCGGGACCGGCAGTCCGCTGCCGAACGTGAAGGCGTGCGCGAAGTCCTTGTGCCAGTTGCAGATCTCAGTCGAGTACAGCGTGTTCGGGCTGCCGAAGCGCCGGATGAACCGTTCCACCCAGTCGATCGAATCCGACATCGGTGTTCCGCTGGGGGAGGTCACCGAGAAGGCGACCGCCTCGGCTCCATCGCGTGCTCGGATCGTGCCCAGCCGTTCTTCGACCTCGGCCAGGGCTTCCTCCCAGCCGATCTCTCGCCAGCGCGGGTCGGGATCGGATTTGGGGGTGGTCCGCCGCAGAGGACTGCGCAAACGTTCGGTGGAGTGCACGAGTTCGGGAGCCGCCCTGCCCTTGGGACAAAGGGCGGCCCCGGTGGGGTGGGCGGGATCCGGCCGGGCACTGACGAGCAAGCCGCTGTCGACCGTGTAGACCGCACCGCACCGCGAGCGGCACAACGTGCAGTAACCCCGCAGGTCAGACGCCTTTGCCATAAGTTACTCCTTAGTAACCGGCTACCGGTTACCGTTCACCGGTAACGAGTAAGATGCGCCAAGAGGATGCGGAAGTCAAGCTCTGTGGAATGAAGGGGGTGGGGTCTTGACGGAGAACGGAGTGGTTCGCCTGCAGCACACGAGCCTGCGGGACCAGGTTCTGGAGGTGGTTCGACAGGCGATGGTGTCCGGTGAGATCCGGCCTGGTGACATCTACTCCGCGGCCGCGCTGGCGACGCGACTGGGCGTGTCCAGCAGCCCGGTGCGGGAAGCGTTGTTGACGCTGGTGAACCAGGGGCTGATGGAACCTGTGCGGAACCGGGGCTACCGGGTCGTCGCGATGGAGGAGCAAGACCTCGACGAGATCTACGAGATGCGTCAGCTCCTCGAGGTGCCGGGCACGTTGTCCGCGGCGGCGAAGGCGGGTCCGGCTGACCTTGAGCGCCTCGGCGACCTGGCCGGAGAGATCGAGCGCGCCGCTCGCGAGGGTGATGTCGCCAGTTTCCTTGAAGCGGACAGGCGGTTCCACTTGGCCCTTCTCTCGCTCGCGGGCAACCGCCGGCTACTGGAGAGCATCGCCAACCTGCGCGACCAGACCCGGCTGTACGGCCTGGAGAAGCTGGCGGAAAGCGGCAGGCTCACCGGAGCGGCCGGTGAGCATCGGGAGATCCTCGCCGCGATCGCCGCGCAGGACTGGGACGCCTTGGAGAACCTGATGCACACCCACTTGCGGCACACCCGCGCCGACTGGGCGGCCGGGTGACGCACGTGTGACGTGCCGAACGAAGTCGGCACGCCGGCTCTAGGGGCAACTGGCTCCGGAATGTCACTGAAGCCTCAGAAGCACCGTCAGCCACGATGATGGCGCGTGAAGGCCCCTTCCTTGCGCCTAGTGTCGTGCACCGGAAGTTCGTGCGTCGGATCAAACCCCGCACTCGTGTGCTCGGAGCCGTATCTCGCGTGCTCAGAGGCGGATCTCGCGAGTTCGGCCTCCCAGCACGCGAGATCCGCCTCCAAGCACGCGAGTCACGGCTCTGAGCACGCGAGTTCGGCGAACGGGATCACCGTGCCTGGCCGCGTACTCACGACACGAACTTCGGACTCAGGACCCTAGGTACAGGAAGGGGTCCTTCATGTACTTCAGGCGAAAGTGGGGTGAACCGTCCGGAGGTCGGCGTGCGTTAGCTCCGGTGAAACGGTTGGAGGTTGTCCGTGCCCATCAAGGTCGATCGCAGCGACTTCGGCGACGTGCCGGAGTGGGCGCGAACGCTCCTTGAAGTGCTCGGCGTCTCGTGGCCCGCCGCCAACCAGCACAAGTTCCGCAAGTCGGCGGAGCTCTACGACGATCTCACCGGCAAGCTGACCGACCTGCCGAATTCGATCCACCGGGTCAAGCGGGGGATCGACGAGAGGCTGTCGATGCCCCAGGCCGGTGAGGCGTTCGACGCCAGTATGAAGCCGCTCACCAACGGTTCGCCGAACCTGATGGACGAGCTGGCGACCGGCACGAAAGGCATCGCCGACGGCTGCCGCAAGATCGCGTTGGACGTCGAGTACGCCAAGTATTCCGCGATCGGCCAGCTTTTCCTGCTCGCCTACGAGATCGCGATGGAGTACGCCCTCGCGTCCGTCACCGCCGGGGGGTCGCTCGCGAACCTCACCTGGCATTACGCCCTCACCCGCGGCTATCTGCTCACCCTGTTCAAGATGCTCGTACGGGCGATCGTGTTCGAGACGTTCATCGGGATCACCGGCGGGCTGCTCATCGACGCCGCCGTCCAGCGGCTCCAGAAGGAACGCACCGAGTGGGACGACGATGCCACCACGCAGACGCTGATCTCGGGCGCGGTCGGCGGGGTGCTCGGCGGCGCCGTCGGCGAGCTCGGCGAGAAGCTGGGCCGCAAGATCGCCGGGCTGCTGGGCCGGGACTTCGGCAAGATCGCCACCGACGACCTGATGAAGCTGGTCAAGGATCTCAAGCTGCCGGGTGGCGGAGACCTCCCCGACAACTGGCTGCGCGACGTCGGCCGGACCTTGACCGACCGGGCGGGCAGGCAGCTCAGCGATCCGGCGTCGGCGTTCACGAAGCGGTCGGTCAACGGTTTCAGCGACGAGATGGCCGACCGCTTCGGTAAAGCGTTCGGCAAGACCCTCGGCGACGACGCGGCCCGGCAACTCGGCCGCGATTACGCGCGCACGTTCGTGGACAACTGGAGCAAACACGGCCTCGACGGAACGGGGGCGTTCAACGGCAGCCTGCACCGGGTGCTCGATCCGTTCAGCGACAAACTCGGCAAGGACGTCGTGCGCACGTTCGCCGACGACGTGCCGGATGTGCTGTCCCGCAACGTGGGTGACCGCCTCGGCGGCAACCTGGCGGCGAAGGCCTTCGAGTTCAGCACCGTTTTCCTTTTCGAGGGCGTGTCCGGGGTGATGACCCAGGCGGCCATGGCGGCGATCACCGGCGATTCCGTGTCCGCGGAAGAGTTCGGGATGGGGTTCGTCGGCGGCGTGGTCGGCGGGGCCGTCAGCCACAAGATCGAAGGGATCGGGGAGAAGGGGCTCGACGCGGCGGTCACCTCCATCAAGGAGAAGTTCGGGAGCATGTTCGACGGCGGGAGCCCGTCCGGCACCGTCCCGGCAGGGCTCTCACTGGACACCAAGAGCGGGTCGGACGCCGTCACGGTGCCGACGGGAACCACTACAACGGCCACTCCCGAAGCCAAAGCCGCTCCCGAAGCCAAGTCCTCCACGGAGACGAAGTCCACTTCGGACAGTAAATCGGACGTCAAGACGAGTTCGGCGGCCAAAACGACCGCGGACGTCAAGCCGACGGAGTCGAAGACCGGGCCCGCGACCGTGCGGACCACCTCAGACGCCAAGTCCGCCCAGCCGGACGAGGAACGCCCGCGCACTCGCCCGTCCCCGCTGCGCACCACTTCCACGGAAAGCCAGGCCGCGCCGATCGCGCCCGTCCAGGTCGAAACAACAGTGGCCGAAACAACAGTGGCCGAAACAACAGTGGCCGAAACAACAGTGGCCGAGACGACCACTACCGAAACAACCACCACCGAGACGACGACGATCGAGCCGGAGCGGGTCGCCGTCACCACCGAATCGGTCGCCGAAATCCCGGCGAACGACGCTCCCGTCGAAACGCAGGCGGAACCGCTCGTCACCGAGCAGGCCGAGATCGTCACTGAAATCACCGAGACCGAGCAGACCACCGAGACCACCGAGACCACCGAGACCACCGAGAACGACGAGACCGAGGAGGTCCTGAAACTCGCGGACCTGCCGCCGTTCCTCGCGGACGGCCAGGCCATCGGGTCCGCGCCGGTGCTCGACGTCGAAGGGGTCGGCGAACTCCGCGACGAGCTGGCCCGGCTCGTACCCGGCGCCACCCCGGATCAGCTCGACGCGATCGGGAACGCCGTTAGCGACGACTTCGAATCGGTGTTGAGCGGTCTGCACTTCCCCGTCCGCACAGCCAAGGGCTGGCGCGAGATCCGGGTGCGGGCCGCCCTGCGCGGCGACCCGGTGAGCGAGCCGCGGGAGAAGACCAAGGCGGATCTCACGGTCCAGGGCGGCACGTCGACCGCGGAGAACCTCGCCGTCCTCCACGCCGGTGACCTCGGGATGACCGGCACGGTGCAGGCGCCGGTCGGTCCGTATCTCACGGTCGGCGGCAAGGCCGCGCTGGCCGCCCCCGGTACGGCGCAAGTCGTCGCGATGTCCACTGTGGACCAGCGCGCGATCCGGTCCGGTGAGGGCTCCCGGCAGGTCGCCATGGCCGTCGAGTTCACCGTCAGCGTCCACGACCGGGCAGGCGCCGAGATCGGCAGGCCGAAACAGGTTCCGGGCCGGGTCACCCTGCGGGTCCCGGACGATCTGGTCCGGCTCACCCCACCGTCCGGGCTGACCGCGAAGAACCTGGACGCCGACGTTGGGAGCAAACTCCAGAATCCGGTGCCCGAGGCGGTCACCGACCTGGGGGAGGTGTTCTCCAAGGCCGCCGGCCTGCTGCACGGGTCGGTCACCGAGTTCGGTGCCCCGGGCCGTGACGCGTTGCGCGCGTTCCTCGGGACCGCGAGCCTGCGCGAGAACTTCGGCGCCATGCTGGAAGGCTGGGTCGGTTCGGCCGCGCTGCTCAGCGCGGACGGCGGACGGGTGGCCGCGGTTCGGATGAAGGCCGTGCTGACCAAGGCCGAACTCGTCGGCCCCACGACCGAGACACAGTTGCGGCTGCACGAGTCCGCGACCACCAGTTCCTCCCTTTCCGCCTCCACCAGGCGCGGGTTCGACGCCTCGGTCGCGTTCGGCTACGGGGCGGGTGTCGCGGGGGCGCGCGTCGCGGGCGGTCTCGGTACCGGCTTCTCCTCGCGGAACGTGGACACGGCCGTGTCCGGCCGGTCCTCGACCGTGAAGTCGGGGATCCAGCTCAAGGGGGACATCGGGCTCTACCGGTTCGATGCCACGATCGTGGTGCAAGGCCTGGACGGTGAGGAAGTCACGACCACGGCGGCCGTCTACGCCAGGGTGGGGATGGCGGAGGCCGCGGCGCGGGGACTGCCTGTGCCGGAGGGCACCGGTTCCGGGCTCACGGGGGCGTCGGAGAAGAAGTTCCCGCCCGCGCATCTGGCGTCGGGGCTCGCGGCGGGCAATGTGCGGGTGGGCGAGTTCGACGGCGCCGAGAAGGTGCTCACGGAGATTCGCGGCAAGCTCCGGAAAGCGGGCCGGTACGCGGATCTGCTGCCCGGCTGGGGCGGCGAAGAGGACGGTGTCGCGGCGAAACCCGCGAACGCGGCGCGGACGCTGGAGATGCTGGCCAACGAGCACCGGTTGCAGGCCGCGTTGTCCCCGTTGGCCTTGCGTAACCGGATGGACGCTTTGCTGGGCGCCGGGGTGTCGGTGACGCTCAAACGCCAAGGAGCTTTCCGGCAGGACTACGTCACCGTCACGGTCCGGCTGGAGTCGAAGTCGGCCGAGCATGTCGGACGGACGAAGGGCCGGGTGGTCCGCAACGCCACCACGTCCGGTCCGGCGCTGGGCGCGTCCTCCGCGTCGAACAAGGGCTGGACCGCAGGGCCGGAGGGCAAGGTGACCTTCGGGGCGGTGGGGACGGCCGCGGTGAAGTACGGCCGTGGCGGCGGTACCCGCACCGGAGCGGGACCGGTGGTCGAATCGACCTATTTGAACATCGGTAGCCCGGATTCGGAGGTCTTCGAGCACAAGGGCCGGTTCGTCGTCTCCATCACCGGTTTCTCCCGTTCGCAGGCGATGGTCCGGCAGCTGCTGCCGGGTCTGCCGGGGACCCAGGTCCCGGACGTCCGGTCGATCTGGACGACCCCCGACGAATCGGACGAGTACCTGCTCCCGGCGACCTTCACCCTGTCGATGTCGGACAGTGTGACGCTGCCCGCCGACCCGGCACGGTTCGCGCCCGGTGCCCCGAAGGTGCGAACGCTCGACCCGCCGCGGTCGATCACCGGTCACCTCCAGGCACTCGCGCGGCCCGAGGTGAGCGAATGGGTCGGCGTGGAGACCATCGTGTACACCGAGCACGTCAGCGCGGCGGCGATGGACGCGCTGGTGGAGGCCTCGGACGGCGACCGCGCGCTCACCCTTCCCGGCAGTGACGCGTGGACCAGCGTCCAGGCGATGCTGAGCAACCAGAACATCAAGGCGGCGTTGCGGTCGTTCACCCGCGGTGCGCTGAGCACCGACCTCGTCTATTCCCGGCGGCTGGCCGACCGCGTCGGCAGGCTGGGTGTCGTCGCGCGGCTGAGCAACCCCACCTTCGTCCGGGTGGCCGACGACGCGGGCGCGGAACGTTCCACCTCGGGTGGCTACCGGTTCGAGAGCGGCAAGAGCAAGAGCAGCGGCCCCGCGGTGACCGTCGGTGTGGCGGGGACCGGTTCGGCGAGCGGCGATCCCGACAGCTCCGGCACCGGTGGCGTGTCCGGCAAACCGTGGGCGAAGACGACCACCACGGGCGACGTTCTCGACATCTCCGCGACCGTCGACCGCAACGTGACCAC
Source organism: Amycolatopsis sp. cmx-11-12 (assembly GCF_046269425.1). Classification (NCBI taxonomy): domain Bacteria; kingdom Bacillati; phylum Actinomycetota; class Actinomycetes; order Pseudonocardiales; family Pseudonocardiaceae; genus Amycolatopsis; species Amycolatopsis sp. cmx-11-12. The sequence continues at coordinate 13,340 of NZ_JADNQM010000037.1, forward strand.
GGCGGCCGGTACGCCGCGGGTGCTGGCGCGGTTCGACATCGCCTTCACGGTGCTCGCGGAGTCGCGGCAGCAGACCGCCGTGGTGCGCCCCGACGCCAGGGGCGCCGCCCGGTTCGTGGACCTTCCCGGCGCGGCCTTCGTGTGGCTCACCGAAGAACAGGCCCGCGAATACGGTCTTCTGCCCGCCAAGCCGACGGGTGCCCGCGTGCGGGAAGAGCGGCTCGCGGCGCCCTTGACGCTGCCGACGGGGAAACCGGGCGCGCTGGGGCTCGGCGCCGTCGAGCGGCTGCCCGACCTGTCCGGTCTGGTGCCGGAGCTGTCCGCGCGGCTGGCCGAGGCCAAGGTGCCGCTGCTGCCCGGCGTCTTCTTGAACGACGCGATGAACAACTGGGCGAGGCTGACCGACCTCGTCTCGCCGGACGGCGTGCAGGGGCTGGTGGACAGCGCGCTGGACGGCGGCATCCCGCTGCACGCGCATCTGCCGAAACTGTTCACCGACAGCGGTTACCAGGTGCTGCTGACCGCGCGCACCCTTGGCGAGCCGCGGTTCCGCGAGGTCGTCAACGACGGCCGGACCGTCGAGCACAGCACCGCGCGCGCGATCCGGACCACCACGACGGACGGTACGGCCACGTCGTGGTCGGTCGCGTTCCGCGCGGGCGGGCAGGAGAAGTTCCGCGATCCCGGTGGCGCGACGGTGACTTCGGTCGGCGGCGCGATCACCGGCGGTGTCGGCGCCATCAAGATGACCAGCACCAGCGAGGTCGCCTCCAAACAGGAAACGCTGCTGCGGACCGGTACCGGACCCGCCGCGCGGTTCGACGTCCCGATCGAGTTCACGCTCGAGATCCGGCGCGGCGGCGAAACCGTGGCGTCCGCCAAGACCGGCGAGCGGACACTCGGCGTCCGGCTGCTGGCCGACAACCTGACCGCGGACACGAAGGCCGACAAGAAGAAGCCGTTACCTGACAACGATTCCGGGCCGTCCCGGCGGTCGCCGGACGACGCTTCCCCTGCCGCGTTGCGGAAATGGCGACAGGGCAGCGTGGCGAAGCTGCCGGAAATGGCGTCGGTCGAATCCGTGCGCGCCGCCGCGCGGCTGCGCGAACTCGTGCGGGACACGCTCACCGTGGCCGGCGCGGACGGCGGGATCACCGGCTACGGCACGGGCACGATCAACGCCCTCTGGTCGACACTGAGTCCTCAGGTGCTGCAAGCGTTCCTGCCGTCGATGACGACGGCGAGCCTGCCCGTGCCGGCCTTGCGCGAAGCGGCCGTGCTGCGGGGCAAGCGCGCGAACGTCGAGGTGCACGCGCGTCTCACCACACCCCGCCTGGTCGCGCTGAGCGACGGCGTCAACCTGGAGAACCCGAAGAACGCGACGGTGGCGCGGTCCGCGGAGCGGAAGGTGGTCGAGGTCGGCGAAGTGGCCGTCGCCGGACCCTCGGCCATGCCCGTCAACGAACAGGCCAACATCGGAGGCCTCGTCAGCGGCGTGGAGACGCGCTGGACAGGTGAGCCCGCCGACGCCACGGTCGACGGCACGACCGTGTCCGCCATCGCGAACCTCAAACCGGTCGGCCGCACCGCGCTGGTGCGGTTCGACGTGGACTACCGGATCGTGGTCGAGGTCGGCGGCCGCACCGAAGTCGTGGACCTCTCGGTGCCCGCTTCCGCGGACGTGCGGATGCCGATCGCCGATCTGACCGACCTCCCTGGGCAGAAGGTGCCGCGCGTACTGAAGTCACGTCAGGCGAGGGTCGCCAGGACGGCGAAGGCCTGGCGGGACGCCGAGGTCGGCGCGGAACGCCATCGCTACCAGGCCGAGCAGCTGGTCAAGCAACTCGGTGTCGGCATCGACTGGCGCGCCACGGTCGACGCGGCGCGGGTCCGGCGTCCCGGCACACTGGAGGAACGGCACCACAGTTTCGCCCGCGAGACCGAGAAAGCCTTGCGGGAGGCCGAAACCCTCGCCGAAGCCGCGCGACTTCAGCTCGACCGGGTGACCGCGGCCGACGACGCCGCCGAGGCCCTGCGGTCCGGTCTGGAGACCGATCTCGACGACCTCGCCCGTGGCGCGCGGGACGCGGCCCGGACGTTCCAGGTGCTCTCGTCCGAACTCGCCGCGGCCAAGCAGCGCCTCGACGTCGCCGACGGCTTGGACGCCAGGCTCATGGCGTACGACGAAGTACAGACGCTGACCCGGGACCGTGCCGAGGCGAAGCAGCGCCGGAACCTGTACCGGGACGTCCTCCAGGAGCAGCGGCAGACGCTGGCCGACGCGGACGCCGCCGTCACGGAGGCCCGGGAGCAGCGCGCCGCCGCGACCGACGAAGTGGCCGCGTCCCAGGCGGTCCTGCAAGCGGCGTGGCTCGATTTCGCCGACACGAAACAAGACGCGTGGTGGCTGGCGAAGGGCGCGCTGGACGCCGAGTTCACCCGGCTGGCGGCATTGCCGCGGTCTCCCGAGGACGAGGCGTGGCGGCACAGCCGGGCCACCGACGCGCCCTGGTTCACCGTGGCGAATCCGCTCGACCCGGCGCAATGGGAGCCGAAGCGGGCGACGACGCCGAGGCGGGCGGTGTCGACCGAGACCGCCGACGTGCTGACCACGCTGCTCACTGAGGACGCCAAACGGTACGACGGGGTGATCCGGTACGGCGTCAGCCGGTTCGAGGTCGGCGGACGCGGCGTCGCCGAGTTCACCGTGCCGATCAACCTCGTGCCCGGCCCCGGTGTCACCGGCGAACAGCTCGCGCGGCTGCGCGAGCGGGCCCGCGCCGGCATCGAGGCACTGGTCAACAAGCGCTACGGCCTGCCGAACGGCGACCAGTTGCACGTCCGCGTCGAGTTCACCGACGACCGGCTCACCGACGACGACGGGGCGCTCCGGTACCGCGCGTACGACGTGGTCGTCCGTGACGACGAACGCACGACCCAGACCACCTGGCGATCCGACGCCACGCAGGAGGAACTGGCCCACGAACTGCTGCACTACCTCGGAGCCGCCGACGAGGAACACGACCGGGACCGGGTCTTCCTGAGCCGCGAGGACGACGGCACCTCCGGTGTCGTCACCGGCGACGGCAGCGTCATGGGCGCCGACGTCGTCAAACCCGGTGTGACACCGAAGCTGCTGCCTCGCCACACCTGGATGATCCAGCACGTCCTGCGGAGCCAGCTGGGGCCGGGGGCCCGCCTCGCCGACCCCGGGCAGGACGCGCTCCCCGGTGTCCCGCGACCCGTCGAGACCGAGCAGGGCCCCGGACTCACCGATGTCCAGCGGGAAACCCTGACCCGGGAGCGCCGTGAGGTCGTCCAGGTCGGTGGTGACACCGTCGCGTCGAATCTGGTCGAGGCGATCGTCCAGACGTCGGCGCCCGATTCCCCTTCGCGTCAAAAGGAATTGCGGGACCTCGGAGCGTCTCTGCGCCACGCCACGCCGAAGGAGGTGGCCTTCGCGCTGGACGTCCGGTTGCGGGTGCTGACCGAACGCGGGACGACGATCCGCCTCGGCCCCGCCTACGGCGATCCGGTGCGCGTGGTCCTGTCGTCTTCGGCCGACTTCCTGGCGACCCGTCGCGTCGCCACGCCAGTGCACACCGGTCTCACCAGCGAACAGCGGGATGCCTTGACCCGGCTGGGGAAAGCGGTCGTGCCGGTCGGCGGCGAGCCGGTCACCGGGAATCTGGTGGCGGCCATCGCCGCCACCGTCGCGCCGGGTTCGCCGACGCGGCAAGCGGAGCTGAGGGCGCTCGGGGCGACCTTGCGGAACGCGACCGCCGAGGAGGTCGCCGAAGTGCTGGACGTCCGGCTGCACGTGCTGGGCGAGGACGGCGAGGACACCGATTTCGGTCCCGCCGGCAGCCGTCCGGTCCGTGTCGTCCTGACGCCGACGGGTGATTTCCAGGCGACTCGCGACGCCGAGACGAGGCCGTCGACCAGGCCCGTCCCGAACCGGCCCACGGCCGAGGTGGCCGCGCCCGCTGAGCCCGAGGTACCGAACACCACCGAATCGGAACAGATTCCGGCCGAGGGAAGTGAGCAGCCGCAGGAATTCGTCGCGCTGGGCTTCCGCGACCGGCCGACGAACTTCCGGCTTGACGAAGCCGCGTCCGTGGCCATGACGGGCGCGAACAACGAGGTCGTCGGGACTTCGTTCCCCAGCAAGAAAGGCGACGAGCGCGTCGCCAATATGTGGGCGTCGAGGAGCACGACCCGGCCCGTCCGGGAGTACAACGTCCTCATTCCAGCTCCTGCGCAGTCGCCGGAAGCACAGCCGGTTCCGTCGGCAGCGCAGCCGGTCAAGTCGGTCACCCGGCAGGCCCCTTGGGCTACCGAGGACGCCGCCAGGCAGCCGATCTTCGTCTACCTGCATTCCGGTCCCGAAAAGTTCAAGATCAAGCTGGCAGGCCGCACCCTCCCCGTCCGAGTCGAGGGTGGCGTCCTCGCAGAGCTGGTCCTCGACGACGCCGGTTTCCGGCAGGCGATCGAGGACCGGCCCGAGGCGCCGATCGTGTTGCTGGCCTGTGAATCCGGCAAGCGCAACGAGCCGGGCGGAGGTGGCTACGACTTCCGCCGGGTGCTGCGGGAGCGGGGCTACCACAGGACTGTTTTCGCGCCCACCGAGACGATCAACCTCGTCCCCGTGCTCGCCGACATCAACGTGGACAAGGAAGGCGTGTTCGTCGAGATCGCCGAACACCCGCACGAGGTGGACGAGCCGATCATTCCGGCCGTTGACACCACGGAGGCGAGTGCTCCGGTCGTTGACACCGTGGTCAGCTTCGCCAAGAGGTCACGGGTACTGGACGCGGACGCCCAGTCAGCGGCCGAGCGATTCGCCGCGTGGGCATCCGCGGCGGCCGACGCGATCGTGTCGCGCAACCCGCAGGCACAGCCCTCCATCCGGCTCACCGGCCATGGCAACGCACTCGTCGGCGGCTCCGACACGGCACTCGCCAGGGCGAACGCGGTGGCGGAGGTGCTGCGGCCGCTGCTGACCGGGTCACCCTTGACGATCGTCCCCGTCGCCGCCGACCGGAACAGCGTCCCGCCGCTGGTCTCGGCCGACCCGGCGGCGCGGCGGCGCAGCGTGACCATGGCGCTCGTCGAGAACGCCGACGACACCGTTCCTCAGCTCGGGTTCCAGCCTGGCGAAACGGTGACGTCCTGGCTTTCCCGGAAGGCGACGCTGTTCGGTCAACCCGCGGACCTCTGGGCGTCGTCCCCGCTGGTCGCCTGCATCGAGCTGCACCGTCAGGTCGGTACGTCGCGGGTGCAGACGATTCTGATGCGGCTGTCGGTCGATCCCGGCACTCCGGCGCCGAGGCGCGCCCAGCTCGTCGGTGCCCGGGGCCACGCCTGGGTCGAGTTCGTGTTGCCGGGCCACGACAACGAAGCGATCGGCTTCCACCGGACGGGAGTGCGGTTCCAGGACGTCGGCCACACCGCCGCCGCGAGCTACGAGGTGTGGATCTCGGCCGAGGACGCGGTGCTGGCCTTGGATCATTCGCTGCGCCATCTCGGGGTCGAGCACCGGACACTCTCGTTCAACGCGATGCATTTCGCCCGGGGGCTGGTCGAACGCGTCTCCGGCGAGCCCGCCCCGTCGGCGGGCTGGCTGGCGACCGGGCCCGGCGACCTCGGCAAACGGCTGCGCGAGATGATCGGTGCCGCCGGGCCGACGGCCGACATCGGCCCGCTGGACCCGTACGTGGACGTTCTCTTCACCTCCGGCGCGGATGCCGTCGAGGGAGTCGCCCTCGGTGAGCTGCGGAGGTTCGTGCGTTCGGTCGTGGACGAGATGGGCACTCCGCCGCCTGCCGGTGCACGGATCGAGATCGTCGTGAAGCGCGGGCAGGACACCGCTCTGGCCGAGCGCCGGGAGCGGAGCCTGGCGGCCGCGCTGAACACCGTCCTGCGGGCGGCCGAGGCGGACCACGGCGTCGACCTCGGTCACCTGCGCGTCGTGACCCGGTCCCAGCAGGACGACACGAGAGCCGAGTCGGCGACCCTCGGTTTCGTGCGGACACCACCGGCGGACGGCACGATCCCGGCCGGGATGACGGTCAAGAGCTGGCTGAACGACCGGGTGCCGGGAACGCAGGTGCGGCAACGTACGGCTACGCAGTACCTCATGACGTCCGATCTTCTCGACGCCCTCGACCGGATGCGGCTCTTGAACGCGGATCGGCCGGTCTTCCGGTTCCTGGTGAAAACCCGGCACCGAGACCTGAGTGTTCAGTACACCGGCCACGCGTGGATCGAGATCCACGACCCCTTCGGCGGCGAAACACTCATCGACTTCGCGCCGGAGAATCCTCCCTCGCCGCCGTGGGCGACGGTACCGGGCACGGTCTACGCGGGCCGGGCGCGCGACAAGCCCACCACGTACAGCGCCGAATACCTGGCGAGCGCGAACGACATCATCCGTGGGCTGGAGCGGGTGATCGCTCTCTCGGACCGGCAGTACAAGCTGATGAGCAGCAACTGCACGACCTTCGTGCAGGACGTGTACTCGGCCGTCTTCGGGGCACCCGCTCCCAACGCGGGCCGATGGGTGCAGGGGCCGACCGATCTCGAGCGCACGCTCCGCCGCCATTCGTCGCACATCACGGCCCGGCCGTCCGATGTGCCGTTCCCCACCGCGCCCGCCCCGGCCGCCCAGCCGCGTCGCGCCGACCCGGTGCCCGCCGCGAGCATCGTGGCGGGCTACCACGCGAGCACCGCCGACCTGCCGCATTTCCGCTTGTCCGACAACGACTTCGACACCGCGCTTGCCGAGTTCTCCAGGCTGGCGGGCACGGGTGACCTCTCGTTGCCTTCCGGTCCCCGGTTCGGTGACTCGTTGATCCGGCTGAACGACGCGCTCGCGGCGGTGGACGCACAGGCCGATGTGGCGGCGTCGGCCGCGGAGAAGTCGCTGCTGAAGCTGCGCGCACGCCGGGCGCGGGCGCTGGCGAACGACGCCGTACTGCTGTCCGCGACGGTGCCGACGCGCGACACGGCTCTGGAACCGCTTTCACCACAACGAGTCCAGCGGATGCTGACCGAGGTCGCCGCGATCCTCCACAGTGGACGAGACCCGTTCACCGATGCGGGTTCCCCGTGGCACGGTCTCGACTACGACCGGAACGCCCCGTTGCCGCGCAGGCTGGTCGAACTCGTCCTGATGGACACCCCGCCGGCCGTGGCCGGGGCCCTGTGCGACGATCCGCTGTTCCAGGATCTGCTGACCGACCCGGAGGCGCTGGCCGACGCGCTGTTCACCGCGGCAGGCGGTCTTCCGGCGGCGTTCGCGGCGGCGGCGCTGGACGAGAACGGTGTCCCGCCGTCGGCGACCCTGACCAGGGTGCGCGGTGCGGTCGTCCGGCGGCTGGGGACGGCCGACCTGGACGTGGTGACCGAACTGGCGGCCGTCGAGAACGCGGGACGGGCGCTGGAGAACACGAACGCCTCGCACGACGAGCTGGCGGCGCTCGGCGACCGGTGGGGTACCGCCATGCGGGCGCTCACCGGCGACGGGTCGGGCGCGGTCGCGCTGCTGCTCGCCGCGCCGGTGCCCGCCGATCCGGAGCTGCGGATCGCGGTCGGCGGGGCACCGCGTCGTCCGGTGGCCCGCCCGGCAGGCAGGTCGTGGTCGCGGGAAGACGCGCGACGGATCTGGTGGCAGACGGCGGATCCGGCCGTGACCGTCGATCACGTCGTCACGAACCCGGTGTCCCGCCAGGACGTTCTCGAGTCCGTCCGGCAGACCCCGGCTGTCCGTGTCCGGTCCGAAGACGGTGGGCTGAGCCGGAAGAAACGGCCGTGGCAGGCGACGATCGGCTACGACCTGCGCCGGTTCGAGGTCGCCCGTGACGGCGAGCCACCCACGCGGGTGCGGCTGCACACTGTCCGGCTGAGGCTGGACGACCCTGGACGGTCCGAAGTGGACACCGCGGCCTTCAAGGCCAAGGTCGAGTCCTCTGTGGACACTTACTTCAATCAGGGTCACCGGCTCCCTGACGGCGACCAACTGCTGGTGGAGGTGGAGTTCACCGACCGCGAGGACGCGCACGGCGAGGTCTTCGTCACCGTACCGGGCACTCCCGTCGATCAGCGGCACTGGCCGTCGGACGGGACCGAGGTCCAGTTCGCGCACGAGATCGGGCACTTCCTCGGCCTGTACGACGAGTACTTCGTCGATTCACTGGGCGGTACCAGGGACACTCCCGTCTTCCAGCACGTCGACGGCGCGGGCCGGGTCGCCACCGGGCCGGGGCTGATGACCGCGGCGCCGGTCACGACCCCCGACGTCGTCCTCGAACCACGCAACCTCCACCTGCTCTGGGACCGCACCCGTTCCCTCGTCGGCGACGATCCCCGGCCGTCGCCGCCGCCTCCGCGAAGCACCGAGCGAGAGCCGGGTTTCCTGGCCACGGCCGAAGACGAGCGGGAGTTCCGCGCCCGGCCGGAGATGGCCGAGTACCTGGAGCAGGTTCCAGGGGTCCTGAAGGAACATCCGCATCTGGCATCGACGGGTGTCGCGGAACTGGCCGCCATCCGCGCCTACTCGCACACGCAGTACAGCGCCATCGACAACTACCTGACGAACGCGGAAAGCCCGAAGTACGCGGCGTCGCTGACCCGGCTGCTGTCGTCCGCGGTGACCCGTTTCCCCGCTCGCCACACCGGATCGGTGACGCGGGTGATGAGCCTGCCGGTGGCGGCCGCCAAGGAGCTGTTCAAGGTCGGCGAGCGGTACGCCGACCCGAGCTTCTTCCGGGCCATGCAAGGCGGGAAGCGGCTGTTCCCGGAACGGAAGGTCGTCGTCAGCGCGCTCGTCCACGACGGTGCGTCCATCTCGTCGGCGTCCAACCGCTCCAGCGAACGCGAGGTGCTGCTCCCGCCGGGGACGGCGTTCGAGGTGCTCAAGGTCGCGGAGGTCGGCGACGAGCTGCACGTGGAGTTGCGTCAGGTCGAGGCCACGCCCACCCGTATCGCCCCGCCGTTCGCGGGGTCCACCGGGCCGGGGCCGGAGCGGGACGGCATCGAAGACCGGCTCGCGCTGGCCAAGATGATCAGGGAGGCGCCGGAACTGGCGTCGGACCTCGCGACCCGCGACACCCGGGCGTACCGCGACCAGGTCGTGCGATCACGGCGACGAGCCGGGGAAGACGCCACGGCGCGGAGCGAGATCACGGTGACCACGTGGCGGTCGGCCGCCGAGCTGGCCGCGTACTGGCCGGGCGGGACGATCGTCGAGCCGACGATGCTGGTCACCGGGGGGCGATCGGGCAACGTCACGTTCGTCATCGACGGCCCCGCCGTGACAGGGCACGACAGCGACGGCGCCGAGGTCAGCGTCCTGCCGCCCGGCTTGACCTACCTCGTCACCGAGGTCTCCAAGGCCGCCGAGTGGCACGGTCAGACGACGATCCACCTCCGTGAGGTCGAGCCGGTCGCGGAACTCACCCCGACGGCACCGGGCTTCCCCACGATGCCCGATGACGACTACACCACGGCGGACGAGCTGGTGGCCGGCCTGCTCACCGATCCGTCCTTTATGGACACTCAAGCCACGCCGCCCGCCGCCGCACCGCGATGCCCGAAGGATCCGGAGGTGCTGCTCGCGGCGGCGGCGGACAAGGACGTGTTCGTCGACGTCGGCTATCTCGAGATGTGCTACGCCCTGTGGCGGACCTCGGACGAGCCGCTGTACCGGTACGCCCCCCAGCCTCCGGAAGAGATCTGGGAAACGGGATTCCCGCCCCTGCACACGCGGGACAACGATCTGGTCGGCCGGATCCTGGCGGACAAACCGACGATCTACGTGTCCACGACCAGGTTGGCGAACCTGCACGAGGCTCCCGACGCCCCTTCCGGGCGCTATCGGTACCGGTACGAGATCGCGGCTCCCGGCGGGGTCGACGTGAACCAGAGCGACGCGCGCAGCGACTTGTACGAGCACGAGGAGGAAATCGCCTTCCCCGGCGGGATCGACCGGCGGTTCATCCGGGGTGTGCACCTCATCGAAGACGGTGTCCTCGGCGAATTCGTCCCGAATCCTCATTTCACGGGAACGGTCGAGAGCGCGGGCGGACGGGAACAGACCGCCGAACTGACCAAGAACGTCGTCCGGGCCCTCGCCGACGGACTGCGTGAGCGAGACGGCGACCTGCACCTCAACGCCGTCGAAGCGGTCGTGAACGAGCACCCGGATCCGGGTCTCGTATGGCACGCGGCGCTGAAGTTCATCGCCGACAGTCCGGAGCTGGCGGACCAGGTCCGGTCGATCACGTTCCAACGGCGGGACGGCGCCGGGTCGCGGGCGGTCACGCTGCCGGACGCCGTCTGGGGTCTGCTGAACTTCCCGGGACACTCGGTGGAATCGTCCGGCGACGAGTACACCGAGCCGGTGACGATGGCGCCCGCGCCCGACCTGGCCCCGGAGCCGTCCGTCCACAGTGAACCGGGCCCCGATCCCCGGGCCAGCGTGAAATTCGCCGCCGAGAGCGCCGAGCTGACCGCGGAAATGGACGCTCGCCTGGTCGAGCTGGTGGACAAGGTGGCCGGAAGTCTCCGATCCGGCCGGACGGTGGAGGTCCGGGTCGAGGGACGGCCGGGCAACAACCCGGTGCGGTCCTCGGCGCGACGAGGGAACGAGCGGGTGGCCGCGGTCGCGGGCCGGATCGGCCGATTGCTGACCGAGCGCGCCGTCAGCGACGACGTGACGATCGTAGAGAAGGTCACCGACGGGCCAGGACGTGGCTTGCTCGACCGGAGCGGGACCCCCGCGTTCCAGGCTCGCCGGACCGTGCACGTGTCGGCGGCCTCGATCGGCGGCACCCTCACCGAGGCCTGGCAGCGGGACGCCGCCCAGCGGCGGCAGATCCTCGACGATGACGCGAACGGGCACCCCGGCCCGGATCCCGCCCGGACGGCGGTTCCCGGCTTCCCGGGGACGCGGGGCGAGGCGTGGGCGAACCTCCTCGCCGCCCGCCAGGAACTCGGCCGGGCGGAGGTCGCGCACGCGGAGTTGACGGCCCGGCTCGCGGAGGGCGGCGGCGGAAGCTCCCGTGACGGCGAGCGTCTCCCGGCGTCAAAGAGCACGCTCCGCGCGGCACGGGACCGCGTCGAGCGCGCGACCGCCGATCTCCGCGCCTGGGGCAACGAGCCGCGGCGGCTGGACAGGGCGTATCAAAACTGGCACGCGTCCTCGGAGAGGGAACGTCCCCGGCTGATCGGCGGGGCAGGCGACCAAGAGCCGGCCGGACGGGAAACCGTTGCCAGGCACCGTGTCGAGTTCGCTCCCGAGTCGGCGGCCTTGACCGCGACGACGGAGGGCGACCTCGGCGGGCTGGTCGACAGCGTCGTGGGCCGCGCCTTGCTCGGCGGGACGCTGGAGATCCAGGTCGTGGGCCGGACCGGGAACAATCCGGTCCCGTCGGCGGCGAGCCGTCGTGGCCGGGAACGGGTCGCCGCGGTCGCCGACCGGATCACGGAACTCCTGGCGGCACACCCGGTCGGCGACCGCGTGACGGTCGTACAGGAGATGACCGGCGGGCCGCGGCGTGGACTGCTCGAACGTCGTGGCACTCCGGCGTTCCGGAACCGCCGGTCGGTCGACGTGACCGCGCTCGCCGCTGCCACCGCCGCCACTGAGGACACGACGGACGACGACATCGACGTCGTGGCGTTCGATTTCGCCGTCCCGGTGGACCACACGTTCGCGGGGGTGGACGACGGTGGCCTGCCCGAGACGACCGGCATCGGGGAGGAGAACACCGACTACGAGTCGGTCGACGAGCTCGCCGCGGACCTGGCGGCTTCGGCGCTGCCGGGCCCGGACCTCTTCGGTTTGCTCGCGCCGCCGCCGCCGGATTTCCTGGCGGGACACGACTTTTCGACCTTGGCGGCGGGGAAGTCGTTCGCGTTCTTCGATCGGCTGGACATGGCGTCGGGTCCGTCGCCGACGGCCGGGTCCATGGATCCGGCGGGGCTGCCCGATGATCCGGCCGGGGTCATCCGGACCGAGCGCCCTGACGACGAGCTCGGTGAATGGGCTCCGGGCACGGTCGCGCCGCTGCCGAAGGTGACCGAGCTGCCGTCGATCCTGCACGCGGTGTGGCTCGGCGGTCCGCTGCGTGACGCGGGCTTCTTGGCCGAGTTCGGCAAGGCCGGCCGGGTTCACGGTGGCGAGCGGCGGGTGGTGTTGTGGACCGACGTCCCTCGCGGCCGGTTCGACGCCGCCCGCGCGACACCCGCACCCGCGGCGGGCCGCCCCGACCCGCTCGCCGACGTGCGCGCGATGCTGGAATGGGCCGAGGGCAACGACATTCGTCTGGTCAATGTGGACGAGGTGTTCACCACCGAGTCGCCGATGCACCTGCACGACCTTTACCGGGTGGAGTCCGTCAAGCAGGCGGCCGTCGGCTACGCCGCCGCGAGTGACATCCTGCGGATGGAGGTTCTCCACCGGTTCGGTGGCGTCTACACCGATGGCGGCAACCGGATCGGCGACGAATGGAGCTTCGGCGAACAGGCCGCGTCGAAACCGGCTTTCGGTGTCATCACCGACGATGCAGGCGGGAATTCGGCGTTCGTGATGCCGAAGGGTCATCCGTTCGCGCGGCTCTACCTGGACGAGATCCGCGAAAACCACGGCAAGCCGCCCCGAGAACAGCTCTCGGCCGCCATCGGCATCGTGGCGGGTCAGGGCGGTCGCGACTCGGTCGACCTTCGCACCGGCCCCGGCGCGCTCGTCGGTCTGAGCACGAAACTGGGCTACCAGAACGGAATTACGGACTATCCGGGAATTCCCGGGATCACGAAGAGCGACGGCGGTCTGCCGGAGTCCGTTACCGGCGCGACGCCGCATGATCGGGCCGCCACCGCGGAGCTGACCAAGAAGATCGTGCAGACCTTGGTGCGCGGACTGCGTGACCGTGCCGGTGACCTGCATCTGACGTTGGTCGAGGAAGCCGTCGGGAAACATCCGCGGCCGGAGCTGATCTGGAACGCCGCGCTGGGTTTCCTCGCCGCCCGGCCCGAATTGGCGTCCCTCGTCCGGACACTCACCGATGGCAGGCAGGCCTCCGGGGCACGGCACGACGTCGTCCTTCCCTCCGCCGCCCGCGCACTGCTCACGGTCACCGCCGGTACCGAGCGTTCGTCGCTGGGGGAGTACCGGCGGGAAGCCACGCTCTCCGCCGCCACGACGGCGTTCCGCGCCGCCGCGGTGTCCGGCGGCGACGGCCGGTACCTGACCAGGGTCGACCTGAACGTGGCCATCACCGACACGGAGCTCAAGCTCGCCAGGGTTTCGCGGACGCTGGCCGGGTGGACGTTCGAGCATCCGGTTCCGGCGGTGCCCACGGCCGAGACGGTCGAGGCCGTGCGGGACGACATCGCCCGGCTCACCGCCGAGATCACGGCGGGCCGCGCGGAACTCGGACTCGCATACCAGGACCTGCGCCTGCTCATGGCCGGGGAGCGGCGGGCGGAGCAGTCCCAGGTCGTGGCTTCGGAGACCCAACGGCTTTCCCCCGATCCTCGCTTCGGCCGCGTGCGGCTGAAAAGTGAATGGGACCGCGATGACGCGGTCGCCGCTCGTAAAGTGGCGGCTGATCTGGTCGCGCGCGCGGAGGAACGGCTGAGCGCCACGCTACGGAGCCGGATCGAGCGCCGGGCAAGGCTTTTCGAACTCGAAACCACACTGTGGCGGGCCGCGGTCGCCGCGGAGGAGCAGCAGCTGGCCGCCCTGCCAGCCGCCGTCGGGCCGGTGGTGTCGCCTGCCCCGGACGCGCGAGCGGTGGCGCTCGCCGACGAGCTCGTGCGGCTGCGAGGCAGGCTCGCCGCACTGCGGGCCGAACTCGCCGACCACACCACGTGGTTGCGGCAGAACGTCGATCACCGGCCGGATCCGCGGTTCTGGGCCGAAGTTCCCGATCCGTGGCTGCGCGGCAACGCTCAGGTCGAGACCGTGCGCGTCGCCGGCCCGGGGAGCCCGTCGCGGGTGCGTGCGCACCAACGGTGGCTGGCCGCCCGCGACGAACTGATCGCCAAGGGGCACCCGGTCGCTCATGCCGAGCGGTTCGCGACCGAACTGCGCACCCTCACCCTCGGCGAACCGTCGTCCTCCGGGCCGGATGTGCTGGGCCCGGCGATCGAGGTCCGGCGGATCCAGGTTCCGCTGTACGAAGTGGTCCCCGGCCCGCCCCCGGCCTCCGTGCACATCGGCAGTCAGTGGATCACCGAGTTCACCGCGAAGCTCACGGTGATGCCGCTGCTCGGTGTGCTGCCGTCGGAGGTCCACGACGCCTGGGACCGGATCACCGCGGCGCAGAACCTGCTCAACGCGGGCTACCTGTTGCCGGACGGGTCGCAATTCCGCTTCGAGATCGACGACGTCTCTCCGGCGCCGGAATTCACCTTCACCGTTGGCGACGTCGGCGGCCCGTGGCAGGCGGACCGGCATCTCACCGGTCAGCTGACCGACGACGACGTCGCCAGGCGGCTGCTGGAACTGCTCGGGGTGACGGTCGGGGGGCAGGGGCCGCTCTCGTTGGAAGCCGAGGACATCGCCCTGCTCGACCGACTGCTGCCCTTGCGGCTGAAATCCGCCTCGCCGACGCTGTTCTTCGGGACACCGCAGCGGACCGAACGCAGGCCGGAACTCGTGTACCACCTGGCGCCGGGCCCGAACGCGGCACAGCAGCAGAGCGACACCACGGAGTTCGCGAGGGAGCTGGCTCGTCAGGTCACGAGGTCGCGCGCGCGGAACGCCGCGATGCCCGTCGTGCGGGTCGTGGTGGACGACGGGGACGCGGACGCGCGTGACCTGATCGCGAACATGCTGGCGGGTGAGGTCCGCCGGATCCTCGGGGATACTCAGCCGGGCGTCGGCACCGGTCCGCTGGCCTTCGCGCAGCCCGACGATCCCGCGATGCGCCCACTGGCGGGCAGCGTCCAGTTCTTCGTCGACTGGGATCCGGACGGCGCACCCACGCCGAGCGAACGGATTCCGCCCGGCAGACCGGACGAGGACTTCGACGAATCGCTGACGGCGCCGGCCGTCCAGCCTGCCTCTCGGGTACTGGACGACGAGAAGACCTGGGCGCACAGCACCGCCACCCCGGCCGACGAGGCCGCCGCGTGGTCCAAGCTGAACGATCCGGTACACCCGTGGGACTGGGAAAACCTCCGGACGAGCGCCCACGTCGTGACGGTGAACCGGCTCGGCGCCCACCTGCCGATGCGGTCGTACGAAAACGACGGCGGGTCACTGGGCGGGGTCCGGAGCCACATCGCCTACGACCTGCGGCGGATGAAGGTGCGGGGCCGATGGGTGCAGGAGTACACCATCCGGTTCTTTCTGGCAGGTGGCACACCCGAAGAGCAGGACGGGTTGCGCCGTGACACCCGTCGCGGTGTGGAAGCGCTGTTCAACCACCGTCACCGGTTGCCGAGTGGTGACCAGCTGCATGTGCGGGTCGAGTTCACGGCGGTCGAAGAGGACGCGCATTCCACCATCAAGGTGATCCCTGCCGGCCGGGCGCGCCAGAACACCTGGCCACTGGACGCGCCCCGGCGCGCGCTCGCGCACGAGGTCGGCCATTTCCTGGGCATCGAAGACCAGTACGAGATGGTCCAGACCGAGCCGGTCGCCTACGTCTTCCAGGATCGTGACCCCGCCAAGAGACCGCATCGCCTGATCCGCCCGGCGGCACCCGGCGCGACGAAAACTCGGGAGACCGTTCCGCTGCTCAACCAGATCCACGACGACCACGGCCTGTACACCGCCGGGTCGCCCGACCCGGGTGTGCTGCTCCCGCCGCGGGATCTCTGGCGGATCGAACGAGTGGCCCGTGGCTACGCCGCCGTGCGTGACTCCGTTGAACTCGACGATGCACAGCCCGCCGCCGAAGCGCCTGCCGAACCGCTGTCCCCGGAGCAGCTGACCCGGTTCGTCGACTCGATGCTGGACGTCGCGGTCCACCTCGACGGCGATTCGGGGATCTGGCTCGCCGACCCCTCGGCGGACGTGACCACGTTGGAGCAGCAGGAAACCGTGGTCCGCGGTCTTCCGGCGAACGGCCACTTCTTCACCGTGGTCGCCCACGTCGGCCCCTCCGGGACACCGGAATTCCTCGGCAGGCCCATCACCCCGGAGGTGATGTCCGCGCTGCTGGCCCGCCTGCACGACGAGGGCAGGTGGCCGCCCGACACCGCACTCCGGTTCGTGTCCTGCGGACTGGCCGCGCCCAACCCCGACGACTACGTGCCCGCCGTGCTGCGCGGCGTCAACCTGGCGACGGGACGGGCGCCCGCCGTGTTCGCGGCGGACACGCTGGTGTGGGGGACCCCGAACCTGAGCGGGCACGGCAGCTCCCACGACCTCGTGGTGGCGAGCAGCGTCGGCTACGACCTCAACGGCACGCCACTCGTCACGGGTGACGGCCGATGGACGCGCTTCGAACTCGACGAGGACACGGGAGACGTCAACGAGACGGGCGAATTCTTGGGCTACCTGGGCGTCGACCAGAACGGCGTGGTGACCAACGACGCGGCGCCCGCCGGATATCGCGTCGTGGACGTGGCGACCGGCGCGCGCTCGATCAAGCGGTTCATCCCCGACTCCATGCCCTTCGGCGCCTCGGCACCGCCCGGCACCCGGTCGGCGGACGAGTTCGCGGAGCGGTACGGCGATGTCTTCGGCGGGCTCCCGAATTTGGCGACCGGCGATCTGGGGACCCGGCTGGAGGAGTTGTCGCGGATCGCCGAGGGAGGGCGGCTGGAGAACCACACCGGCGCGGTGCTCGGCTCGCTCGAGATCTCCGGCTCGCTGACCGAGATCGACCGGAATCTGCACCGGGTCACCGACCCGGGGACGCGGGCGATGGTGCGGTCGCTGGTGAACGACGCGGTGCTGGCGGCGTCGCTGGTGCCGGCCCGCGAACGGGACGTGCCGGACAACTCCCGGTTCCGCCTGGCGACGGTGCGCGACCGCCGGGTCGTCCAGCCGCTGTCGATCGACCGGCTCCAGCAGGTGCTCGGCGACCTCGCGGTGAACCTGAAGCACGGCCGCGACCCGTTCGCCGCCGACAAGTCGACAGTGCAGGGGATCGACTACCGGCCAGGGCAGGGGCTGCCGCAGCGGCTGGCCCGGCTGGGACTGACGAATTTTACCGCGGAAGCCCGTGTCACGCTGCAGAACGATCCGCTGTTCCGCGCGCTGCTCGACAACCCCGTCGCGTTGACCGACGCGTTGTTCATGGGCACCGGTCACGACGAGCAGCACTTCATGAACACCTGCGCGGCGGCGGCCACGAACACCTACGTGCGCGGTGCCGTCCCGACCATCGCCGGCCTGTTGCTGGTCGGGCACGGCGTCATCGCCGCCGTCGAACAGGAGCTGGACAACGCGCCGGAACACCAGCTGGCCAAGAAGGACCGTCCGCTGGGCAGGACGATCCGCGATGTGGCGCTCAAACGCGTCGCCGAGGCGACGGAGCGGTTCGCCGGTATCGAGGCACGGGCGCGGAAACTCGCGGTGGCGAACCGGACGAGCCCCGCCATTCGGGCGGACTGGGCCCGGCTCGCCACCGAATGGGGACGTGCCACGCAGAAACTGGCCGGGGTGATCTGGCTCGACCCCGGCACCGACGCCGCCGTGCCGGTGCTCACCAGGAAAGTGGTCCCTGGCACGTGGGAACCGAACTATCCGTTCGTGCTCCCGCTCGCGCTCGACCGGCGTGCCCGGCGCGAGACGGGAATCGAAGACATCCCGTTCCGTACCGCCGTGTCACGGCACCTGGCGCTGGAGCCGCGCGAAGAGACCCGAGGCGAGCTGTGGTCCGATCGGGAGGTATCGGTTTCGGCGCGGCTGCGATCCGCCGAGCAGATCGCCGGTTTCTGGGCGCGGATCCGGTCCGGCCAGGGTGTCCGGGTCTCCACCCCGGATCACCAGATGTTCCTCAAAGCCGCCGAGGTCGACGGCGAGCCGGTCTTCGTGCTGAGCGACCCGATCAAGTCGCAGTTCGACTATCTGTCGCTCGGCGACTTCGCGAGCTGGGCCGGGAAGAACGGCATCACGGCCGAGCGGACCACGTTCGACAACTACGCCATCGTGGTGCCGTCCCCACCCGGGCCGGTGATCAGCGAGATCGAGCCCGAAGCCGAAGACGTGCCCGCCGACCGGATCCCGCCGCCTGCCGACTCCGTGCTGGACGCGGCGGAGCGGTTCGGTGACGACTCGGGGATCTGGCTCGTCGACCCTTCGGCCGACGCGGCCGCGCTGAATCGGCAACGGCACGCGATCCAGAGCCTCCGCGACGATCATCGGTTCTTCACGGTGGTCGCGCACACCGGCGACGGCGGCGTGCCGGAATTCCAGGGACAGCCCATCACGCCGGAGGTGATGGTCGCGCTGCTGGCCCGCCTCGCCGGTGAGGGCGTCTGGACCGGTGGCAAGCCCTTGCGCTTCGTCGCGTGCGGATTGGGTTCGCCGGATATCGAGGGCTACGTGTCCACCGTGCTGCACGGACTCGCCGACGAGGGCATCGACGCCGCCGCATATGCGGGGAACACGGCCGTCTGGTCCACTCCCGGCACAGGGCAGGCCGAACTGGTGGTGGCGAGCCGGATCGGGTTCCAGGCCGACGGCAGTCCCGCCGTCACCGGCGACGGCCGGTGGCTGCACTTCCGGTTCGCCGACGGCGGGCGTACCGAGGTCGAGGTGACCGAGCACGGCTCGTACCTGGTCGCCGGGGACGACGATCCGCCGGTCTTCCGGCGGGCACCCGACGGCTTCGACGTCGTGCCGACGGCCGAGGGACACCTGGTCGACCTGCACATCCCCGAGTCCATGCCGTTCGGGTCGGTGCGGGAGAACGGCATCGGCCTGCCGGAAACCGTCAAGGCGAACCTGGCCGAATTCGCCGGGATGATCGCGGGCCTGCCGACGCCGCCGCAGGTCCAGGTGCGGGGCCGGACCGGGGATTCGCGGTTGCCGATGATCAGCCGGGAGTTGCGGTCGGCGTTCGCCGAACACGGCGCGAGCGACGACGTCCGCGTGCGGGTGATCGCCTCCGGCGCGGAGCCCGGAGTCCTCGTGTCGATGATCATCCCGGCGACGGCTGACGTCCTTCCTGAGTCCACTGAGTCCACTGTGGACACCCGCATCGGCCAGTCGGTGTTCGACGTACTGACAGGGAAAACGAGTCCGGTCGTTTCGGGGGGCACCGTTCCGCTCGACGGGAATCGCGGCATCCGGCTGGACGACCCGCGGCTGGCCGGTGTGGCGGACGGGTTCCCGGTGGACGACCGGTTCTTCACCTTCCTGGCGCATGGCGACGCGAACGGTGTCCCGGTCCACCACGATTCCGGGACGGGGAGCGCACGGCTGAGCCCGGCCGAGGTGGCCACGATGCTGGTGCGCGCCAAGGACGAGAACCGGTGGGACGGCGTGAAGCCGTTGATGTTCGCGTCGTGCGGTGCCGGTAGCGGCGGCTTGACGTCGTTCGCGGCCCAGGTGCTGGCCGAGTTGCGGACGCGCGGTATCGACGTGGCGGCGGTCGCTCCCGACGGTCCGGTGTACTTCGTTCCCGGCCAGCTCGCGTCGGGTCCGGGGCAGCTCGTGGTCGCCGGTCGGGTCGGGGTGGACGCGGCGGGACGGCCGGTGGTGGAACCGGGCGGGGCTTGGGTGCACCTGCCCGCCGGTGGCGAGGCGGCGACGCCGGTCGGCGCGCACGTCGTGGTCGAGGACGACGAGGCCTGGCGAACCGACGACCTTCCCACCGGTTATGAGACCGGCGTGCCCACGGCGGACCTGGCGGGTGCGGTACGTCTGGCCGACGTCGACCCTTCCCGAGGCGAGATCTTCTTCGAAGAAGGCGACAAGGAGCTTTCCGCGATCGCTCTGTCCACTGTGGATCGTATCGCGAGATCCGTGGCGGAGGCGGCGATTCATCGGCGTGGCCGCCGTCTGCCGGTGCCGACGGTGAAGGTCGTCGGATTCGGCAACGGTGGCAGGCTGGGCGACAGGCAGGCGCTGCGGACCGGGCAGACTCGCGCGGACGTGACCGCGACGGCTCTGCGCACGGCCCTCGACCGCGAGCTGGCGGCGGCACCGGGTGTCGCCGCCGAGATCGTGATCGTCCCGGAGTCCCGTGGCCGCGCTCTGGGAAGTGAGCCGCTGCCGGAAGACGTCACCCCGGAGCTGGCTCGTCGTCGCGCGGTGATCACGGTCGATCTCGCCCCGGCGTGGAACTCGCCGGAAGCGCCGAGGCACGACCAGGCGCCGGTGGACGAGGAGGGCTTCGCGATCGCGGGCCAGCTCGCGGCCGAGCGGCCGGACCTGTTCGAGGCCACCGAATCCCA
The DNA here is from genome assembly GCF_046269425.1 of Amycolatopsis sp. cmx-11-12. Classification (NCBI taxonomy): domain Bacteria; kingdom Bacillati; phylum Actinomycetota; class Actinomycetes; order Pseudonocardiales; family Pseudonocardiaceae; genus Amycolatopsis; species Amycolatopsis sp. cmx-11-12. The sequence goes on from NZ_JADNQM010000037.1 coordinate 33,707, forward strand.
CGACGACGGCCCCGGACCTCAGTGGTACGAAGACCTTTCCGTCCCGGTGACGGTCGATTTCGCCGCGGGTTCGGCGGACCTGACCGACCCGCAACGGGCCGAGCTGAGCCGGATCGCGCGGCAGGTGGTCGAGGTCGTCCATCAGCATCGTCAGCAGCCGCGCCTGTTCTCACCGGTGCCTTCCGTCGAGATCTCCGGCCTTCGGACCGTCGATGAGGACCTCGACGAGCTTCGTAACGGAGCTTTGGAGGACGCGATAAAGGAAATGATCGTCGAAGAGATCCTCGCCAGAACAGATCTGACTTACGACGAGCAGACGGAACTCGCCGACGAAATCGTCGTCTCCACCGAGTCTGCGGCGTCAGGGGAGCCGGGGCGATACCAGGTCCGGATCGAGGGTGACGACATCTCTCTCGCGTACCTTCGCGCCCCCTTGTCGAACCTCGTGGTGACGGACTCGTTCCGGATCGAAAAGGGTGTGGGCGATGAACCGGTCTTCACCTTTCCGTCCGAGTACACGTCGGAGGTGACTCCCAAGTCGGCGCCCTTCTCAGCCCCGGCCCAGGAACTCGTGAGCACGGAAGACCTCTCCTTGACGATCGCCGAAGACGCTTCGATCGCTGTCGGCGCCACGAAGGGCAAGGAATTCTTCGCCGTGCCCGAGGTGGTCGCGAACGCGCGAGCCGCGCTTCTGAAGGCCAACAGCAACATCGAACTCGTCGTGCACGACGTCGTCCTGGTCGTCGAGCGCGAGGGTGTCGAGCACAGACTGAACCGGGTGACCGTCAAGTTCTGGGACAAGCCGTCCGAAATCTGCCGAGACCTCGCGCAGGAGATCCTGGGCGGACTGCCGGACGCCGCCGTCTTCCGGGACGCGCAGGGGACGGCGGCGATCGCGAACATCAGTTCCACCAACGGTATCGAGGTGACGGGTACCCGGATGCTGGCCGAGGCGCTGGTGACGACGGCGGACGGCGAGCCGGGGGATCTCGACCTGGTCGACCCGCGGTGGGCCGTCGGGCAGGTGGCCAAGGACACCAGGCCCACCGGAGGGGGACCCGGCGCACCGCGGCCGGGCCGCGAGTACGGCGACGCGATGAGCTACCGGCCCTCGAACGCGGCACGCAGGGCGACGGTGGACGGGCTGGCGCGGAAGATCGGCGTCAACGAGTCCGTATGGCCGTCGGTCGGCGAAGCCTACTGCGCCAACTCGATGCCGTACGACGACGACGAGGGGCTCGCCTCGATGGACCGCGACTACGCGAAGGGAATCGCGATCAACGGGAATCCCTGGGGCTATCACTTCGCCGCGGTCGTCGCCACGAGCCTGGACGGCCGATTCAACGTGACGCTGGAGAACACGCCGCACACCGCGTACCGGACTCCCGCGGTCGAACAGGCGCTCGTCGATGCCCTGCGTGACCACAACAGGAGCTGGGACACGCTCGAAGCGGATCTGACCGACGCGCTGGAAAGGGCGAAGAGGAGCAAGGACCCCGGCGCCGGCAATCTGGAGTTGCGGCTGCACGCGGTCAAGAAGTTCAAGACCCTGGACGAACTCCTGCTCGCCAACGGACACGAGCACCCGCTCGTCCTGGCGGCGTGGGACGAGGCCCAGGGCGCCATGTACAACCTCGCGAGCTGGCCGAAAGAGCGCGACAACTGGAACTTCTCCCTGTATGGAAAGGAACAGGGGAACACGTTCCACGAACGGTTCGCGGCGTATCACTACCCGCACGCGGCCGGCCTGGCGAACATGCTGACCGTCGCGGTCTCGGCAGGCCAGGGCCCGGCCACCGACTGGTCCGTCCACACCTCGTTCGACGAGGGGTCGGCCGAGCCGCGTGAGGCCGACGCGCAGACCTTGCGATCGGCCGCGACCCGCGTGGCGAGAGCGGCGATCTGGCGGAGCGACAACCAGTTGCCGATGCCGCTCGTGACGGTCACCGGGTACGGGAACGGCACTTGGGGCTCGACCGGTCAGGCGATCAAGACGGGGAAGAACCGAGCGGACACCATCCGGGACCAGCTGGTGCACGAGATCGGCGAAGAACTCGCCCGCCTCCAGAAAGACCACCAGGTCGTCCAGGTCGCCTCCGACACCGACCCGGTCCCCGAAGGGACACCGGCGATCCGTGTGTCGGCGCTGTCGAAGGGACGCGATCTCACCGAAGCCCCGGACGACCCGCGAGCGACACCGGAGGAACGCCGCCGCCGCGCGATCATCACCGTGCGGCCGGAACCAGACGACGCCTGACGAGAGCCGCTGTCCGGTCCCGATGCCGGGCCGTGTCCCTCACTGTGTGGATTTTGGTGCGTTGGATGATGCTGTTGGCGAATTCGTGGGGCGGGTTCCACCACGTGTTCCGCGTCCAATCACGCAAGTTCTCCGGCTGGACACGCGTGATCTCCATCCAGTCACGCGTGTCCTCCCTAAGACCACGCGACAACGAGGGGGGATCCTTTCGCGCGGCCACGAATTCGCCAACAGCATCGTCAGATGCCCCAAAATCCACACGGTCCCGCCCGAGGAGTCCCTGTGACCACCGGATCCGGAAGGGGGTGTGTGGAAATAGGGACACTCAACGTCCCTATTTCCACACACCCCCTCACCTGGCCCACCTTGCCCTACTCCTGACGAGAGCCGCTCGGCGGCGGTAGCTGGTCGTGGGTCGTGAGTGGCAAGTCGGGCCTTCAGGCGACCCGCCCCCTCCACAACCGGAACTGCCGGAGGTTTCTGCCGCCGCTCCTGCATGGTGCCCGCCGCCCGGATGAGATGTGCTGATCAGGCAGAGCACGCCCCCTCATGAGGAGGAAACCGGTGACCACAGCGGAGGAGTTCACCCTGGCGAGGGTGTTCGACGTCGTCGACCCCGAGACCGGCCCGGCCTTCGCGTCCGACCACCCGCGCGTCGAGGACCAGGAGGAACTCCAGGCACTGGTCGCGTACCTGGCCGGGGGCACCCCCATCCTGGTCACGCCGTCGTTGCTGGACGACGTGGTCGACCCGGACCGCACCGCGGTCGTGCCGACGAACTTCGTCACCGACGGCGAGTGGATCTGGACCGACACCGTGACCTACTACCTGGAGCGCCACGGGCTGGCTCCGGAACCGCGGCTCCTCGGCCACATCCGGGAGCGTGGCCAGGTGGCGGGGCCGGTGGCGGCGGACGTCGTCCAGCGCGCGGTCGGCTTCGTGCTGGAGCCGCCGTCCGCCGACCGTCGTCCGGTGTGGAGCGCGGGCTGACCCGGAGCCCTGGCACCGGAAGAGACTTCCTCCGGTCGTTCTGCTGGTCGTTACGCGTGGTCGCGGAAGCGCCGGCCCCGTTTACTGGAACAAGAGTCGCAGATCCGCTCAACCAAAGGAGTTGACGTGTCGCTACGAATCCAAGGTTTCACCGCTCGTCCCGCCCGGTCGGAAGAGGACATGGTGGCCGTGTACGTGTCCCGCGACGACCTTCGCGACATGGACGCGACCGAACTGGGTGGCCGGATCGCGGCCGCCGCAGGTCGGCCGCAGGCCCGGCAGGCCACCATCGCCGAGTTCGAGCCCACCCCCCGCTACACCGTCCAGGACGTCCTCCTCGGGCACATCACCTGGGAGGAACTCACCCGCACTTCCGCTTGAGGGGCTTACGAAGCGTTGAGGCGTTCGGTCAACCTCTCCCGCAGCTTCGTGGCCTCGGTGCTGCTCAGTCTGTCGCAAATGGACAGTGCGCGTTCTCGCTCGCCCCGCGCCGACACCGGGTCGCCCGCCTCGTCGGACAAGGACGCCAATTCACACAGAATGTCCACTTGAGACTGTGGATGCCCGATCCTTTCGAACAACGCGAGCGCCTCCGACAGCCTGCCGCGCGCGTTCGCGTGCTCTCCCCGCCGTCGCAGGAATCTGCCGCCGGCTTCGAGCGCACGGGCCTGGCCCATCGTCGCGCCATGCGCCCGGAACACGTCAAGCGCCTCTTCGCATTGGCCGAGCGCGTCGTCGAGTTCGCCGAGCGCGGCCAGGTTCTGCGCCGAGCGCAGCAGCAGGTACGCGTAGTTGGTGTCGTCCACCAGCGTGCGAGGGCCCTCGCACGGTCGCCGGAAGTAATGGACACAGGTCCCGAACTCGGCCGCCGCCTCGGCGAACCGGCCGTTAGCGGACCAGTGGGTGGCCCGGCTCATCCGCGCCATATGAAGCCCGAGCGGATAGCCCGCCGCGTCGAACAACGCCACCAGATCATCGAACAGGTCAGGGGAATCCGGCAGTTCGCCGCCACGGATCCGGGCACTCAGGAGGTAGATCTTCGCCCAGCCCTGTTCACGCAGATCGCCCACCTCCACCGCGACCGCCAAGGCCTGCTCGGCCATCCGCACGGCGTCGTCCGCCCGGCCGAAGAGCGTGGACAGCACCCAGGACAGGTAGTTGCGCTGGACGGCCTCGTCACGCTTGCTGCCGATCGCGAGCGCCGACTTCAACGCGAGATCGAAGACGCCGTGCCAGGTGACCGCGGCGCCACCGATCTCCGAGTACCAGTGCATGGACTCGGCCAGGTCGATGACCTGCCGGTGATCGCCCCGGGCGGCGACCCGCTTCAAGGCGGCGAACCAGTTCTTCGTCTCCACCTCGAGCCACCGGCCCGCACCGGCGGGACCATCGAACGACAGGGTCGGCACCGGGGGAGCGGTCAGCTCGCCGGAGGGCTGGAAGTAACGTCCCGCGGCCGTCGCAGTCCGGATGAGCCACTGATCAAGACGGCCCTCCGCCGCCTCGATCGCCTCGGGCGGTTCCTCCTGCGCGAGGCGTTCCGTGGCGAACACCCTGAGCAGGTCGTGGAACTGGTACCTGCCGACGTCCTGGGACGTCTGCAGCAGGCTCGCGTCGACCAGTTCCTCCAGGTAGACGGCCACGTCCTCCTCCGGCGCCTCGATGAGCGTCATCGCGGCGGCGTCGGAGAAATCGGCCGCCGGTACGAGCGAAAGCCGTCGAAAGGCCGCGGCGGCCGTGGGGGAGAGCTGACGGTAGGACAGTTCGAAGACGCTCCGGACGTTGAGGTCACCGGCGGTGAGCGTCGTCAGGCGCCTGCCGCGATCCCGGAGCTGGTCGGTGAGCCGCGACAACGGCCAGGCCGGGCGACTCGCGAGCCGGTTCCCGGCGATGCGGAGCGCGAGCGGCAACCGCCCGCACAGCTCGACCAGCTCGATCGCCGCCGCGCGTTCCTGCGCGACCCGCGACGGCCCGACGATGCTCGCCAGGAGTGCGACGGCGTCGTGCTGTTCGAGCACGTCGAGGGTGAGCCTGCCCGCCCTTTCGAGCCCCACCAGCATCTGACGGCTGGTGATCAGGGTGAGGCAGCGTTGCCCGCCGACCAGCAGCGGCCGCACCTGCGCTTCGTTGGCCGCGTCGTCGAGGACGATCAGGGTGGCGCGGTCCTTCAGCAAGGACCGGCACAGGCTCGCGCGGTGCTCCAGCTCGGCGGGGACCTGGACGGCGTCGACACCCAGCGACCTCAGGATCAGATGCAGTACGTCCGCTGGATCGTTCGGCTCGGCCGACATCCCGCGCAGCTTCAGGAAAAGCTGTCCGTCGGGGAAGTCGCCGGCGAGATCGTGGGCCGTTCTCACCGCGAGACTCGTCTTGCCGGTTCCGGGCGGCCCGCTCAGGACCGCGACGTGCCCCGACCGCCGGTGGTTACCCCTCAGATCGTCGGTGAGCGCGCGCAACGCGTCGAGATCGCGCTCGCGTCCGGTGAGGTCGTCGAGGTCGGGGGGCAACGCGCCGACGAGAGGCGGGTCGTAGATCCCGGCGGGCGCGGCCAGAACGGTGACCGCCGGCTGAACGCGGCCCTGCTTCGCGATCTTTTGCAGATGGGTCAGCTCTTCGTCGGTCAAGGCCAGGGGCGTGGCGAGCGCCTCGATCGTCCGGCGCTGCGGGCTCTTCGCGACCCCCCGCTCCATGTCGCTGATGGCCCGGACACTGACGCCTGACCCTTCGGCGAGCTCTTCCTGCGTGAGGTCGGCGCGAACGCGGTAGGTCTTCAGGAGCGCCTTGAACGTCGCGGAAGCCTCATCCGAAGGCGCGTTCGTCATGGGGCGAATTATCCACACCGACCCCCTTCGCTCAACTCGACCTTGGCGCCGACCTGGGGTTTTCCGAACCCCGCCGAGACGCTCGCCTGCGGGACGAGGGCCTGCTCGGGCGCTTGCCAGCGGAAACGGATCCCGCGAGTCACCGTCATGAAACACGTCACAGGACGGCTCGGCTGGCACTTGGCGGACTGGAGGCGACGCCTCCCGGAATTACGTCAAGGTGTCGTGTGCGTGAATGGCGGATTCGTTCGGAAGTCTCGCGGGGCCTTCGGGCGCGGTGTCGTGACCGGTCCCGCTGCCGGACCGCGTCCCTTACTGTGTGGATTTTGGTGCGTTGGATGACCCGAAATCCACACAGCCCCGCACGAGGGGTCTCTGTGACCACCGGATCCGAAGGGGTGTGTGGAAATAGGGACACTCAACGTCCCTATTTCCACACACCCCCTCATCCGATCCCCTCAATAGCCCGAACCCGTTGGCAGAGCTGGGAAAACGACCGAAAACCACCTCGTCTTCAGTGCGAGTGATCTCTGTGCGAACAGGAATCCGCGGTCACGAGCGGGTGGTGCCGTCCACCGCGCTGACCGGCGCACCGCCGTTCGTCACCGCCAAGACCGTGTCGCCGCAGCGGACGAGGTCGCCGGGGGCGAGCGGGACCGGTCCGGTGATCCGCTCACCGTTGTGGAAGGTGCCGTTGCGGGAACCGAGATCCGTCAGGACGGGATCGCCGGCCTCGACGATGATTCCTGCGTGCTCGCGGGACACGGCGCCGTCGTGGCGCAGCGCCACGTCGGCACTCGCGTCGCGGCCGATGACCAGCCGCCCCAGCGTGGGCAGTTCACGCAGGCGGGCCCGGCCCGCGCCATCGACCCAGGTCAGCGCCGGTTGCCCGGATCCGGCGACGCCGGGGGCGGCGACCCGCAGCAGGGTCGCCGTCCCGGCGTGGGCGAGGACAGCGCGTTCCAGTTCCCGCAACGCCGGACCCGGGTCGACACCCGCTTCATCGGCCAGCACCCGCCGCGCCTGCTGGAAGCGGTCCAGCGCCTCGGCTTGGCGTCCGTCCTGGTAGAGCGCGACCATCAGCTGACCCCAGAACCGTTCCCGCAGCGGATGTTCCGCGACCAGTTCCTCGAGTTCCCGCACCAGTCCCGGCACGTCGCCCGCGCGCAGGTCCGCGGCGATCCGCGCCTCCAGCGCCTCCCAGCGCATTCCCGCGTAGAGCGTGCGCGCGGGGTCGAGAGCGGTGTGGTCGGGCAGGTCGGCGCAGAACGGGCCCCGCCACACCTCGAGTGCCCGCCGGTATCCGGCCGCGGCGCCCCCGATGTCGCGTGCCCGTTCGGCGGCCCTCGCCCGGCCGATCCGGTCTTCCGCCTCGCGGAGGTCGGCGCGGACGCCGAGAAGCTGATAGCCCGCCGTCCCGTGCCGCAGGGATTCTCCGTGCGGCCCCAGGGTTTGCCGCAGATTGTGCACGTGGACCTGGACGGTGGAGCGCGACGCGGGTTTGCCGGTGTCGGAGTAGATCGCCTCCGCCAGTTTGTCCGCGCTGACCGGCGCTCCACCGGAGGCGGCCAGCACGGCGAGCACCGCGCGGGGCCGCAGCCCGCCAGGGGTGGCGGGCACGCCGTCGACGGCCAGCTCCACCGGCCCCAGCAACCGCACCTCCACTGTCACGTCACGATCATCGCAGGCTAAAGCGATCTTGAATCGGGATGGGCTTAACTGACCATCATGACCACATTGACCGCACTCGAGAACGTGGTGGACCGGCACGGACGCGACGCGCTGTCCGACCCGATCGTGCTCACCGGCGCTCTGCGCAGCCTTCCCGACCCGCCACCGGACGCCGAGATCAGCGCGCTCGCCGCGGCGGCGGGGGCGGGCGCGCCCGCGCGGATGCGTGCCGTACTCGAAAACGGGGGTGCCCCGGCCGAAGCGCTCCGGGTCGCGACAGCGGCCTGCGGCGGTGGTGCCGGGGCGGAATGGGCCTGCGGGCACCTCGGCGCGGCCCTCGGTTATCTCCCGAGGGATACCGGGGCCGACGAGCCGACCACCGCGTTGACCACCGTCCTGACCAGGGAAAAGCCGAAGCGCGGCAAGCGGATCGCCGTGATCGCCGGTGTCGTCGTCGTGGTGGCCGCCCTCGCCACGACGGGCGTGACGTTCGCACTCAGCGGTGGCGACGAGCCGAGCGCCGCCGACAAGCCACCGGTCGCGCCGCCGCCATCTTCGTCCGTGCCCTCTTCGGGGCCGTTGGGGTCGGCGCCTCAGGGGGAACCCTCTCCGTCCCCGGTTCCCGCCGAAGCGGCCGCGGCCTTCGAGGATCCTGAGTTGCTCGCCGCGGCGAAGCCGTACCTCGATCGCCCCGACGTCCGCTGCAAGCGGGCCGAATCCATCGTGAGTGTCCGGGAAACCGTCAACTGCGACCTGGGTTCCGGCATCATCGCGAGCTTCCGCGTGCTGTTCTTCCCCAAGCAGCTCACCTCGCTGCGCAAGGTCCTGCAGACCGACAACGACGGCGCGCGGCCCGGCTCGATCCGGACCCTGCGCTGGGAGTACGTGCCGGGGCAGCCGGGAATCCGCGCGGGCATCCCGGTCGGCACCCCGCGCGAAGGGCACGGCACCCGGATCCGGTTCCTGGAGCCGGAAAACGGCTACGCCCGGCTCTACTTCGACGAGGACTCCACCGGCGTCGCGGTCTACATGCAGGCGGGTACCGACGATCAGCAGGTGCTCCGCAAGTTCTGGGCGGATCCGGACGCGTGATGGACGACCAAGACCCTCGCCTCGCCGAAGTCGCGCGCCGCTTCGGACGCCATGCCCTGACCGATCCGGTGGCGCTCCGGTCCGCGCTGGAGCAGTCAGGAAACGCCTTCAGCCCGGCGGAAATCGACTCGCTCGTGGCCGCGCTGCGCGGTTCGGGAACACTGGAAGCGTCGCTGCCGCACGATCCCGACCCGACCGGGCCGCCGCTGAACCCGACGCTCGTGGAGAACCGGCTCACCTGGGGCGGCCCTCAGGACCGGCCGACACGGCAGCTTCCTCCTCGCAGCCGCAAGAAGTGGTTCATCGGCGGCGCCGTACTGCTGGTGGCCGCGATCGCGACCGGAGTGGTGCTCTTCGTCCAGGGCAAGGAAGAGCCCGCGGCACCACCGCCGGATCGGTACGCGCTCGACCAGGTCGCCGGTCGCTACCGCGCGCTCGGCGCGCGTCTGCTCGACGGCGCCGTCCGGTGCGCGCAACAGCCCGCGAAACCCGGCGAAACGGAACGAGTCGGCTGCGACGCCGGGCTGTACGCGCTCACTCTGGTCACCTACGACGTGCCGGGCAGGCTCACCGAGTCACGGAAACTCGCCGACACCGCCGGCGCGGTGCGCGCGGCGAGTACTGAGGGCGCGGGGGCGGCGTTCGCGATGCGGGAACTGGCCTCCGGTGAATCGACGATCTACTGGGACGTCGACAGCCCCCGCGCGGTCAGCGCGACACTGACCGCGGCCAAGACCGGACTCCCGGCCTTGGCCGAGTTCTACGACGCGCGGAAGTTCGGGGTGCTCAAACGTCCGGAGGTGCCGGGGGCCGCGTTCTCCTCCGGCAAGCTGTGGGAGCTCGCGCAGGCGCACGTCCTCAACGAGCGGTCGGCGGAGTGCAAGGCGGTGCCCGCCACCACCGGCACGGCGGAGACGGTCAAATGCCCGCTGGCCGATGGCGCGATGCTGGTGTTCAGTACCGCGTCCGACCACGAGGCCCTGATCAAGCTGCGCACGGAGAACTCCTCCAACGGTGGTGTGGTGCCCGGCACCGTCGACGTGAGCACCTGGAACCGGCACGGCGGGCCGGTCGTCGGCCAGTTCATCCGGTTCGTCACGGCGGACGACCGCAGCCCCACCCTCTATTTCGACGACGACGCGAAACTCGTCTACGGCTACTACTTCGGCGCGCCCGGTTCTTCACCGGAGGCGCTGCTGGAGCGCTGGCAGCGTGGCTCGCGGTGAATCAGCCCTCGCGGTTAATGAGGCAAGCGGAGCGCCGCGAAGAAGTCCTCGACGGCGCGGAGGTCGGCGGGATAGGGCGTGCCGACCTTGCCGTCGAGCACCGAGACGGTCGCGTGTTCGTCATCGGTCCAGGCGTACCGCGTGGTCGTGCCGAGCACCGTGCACACGAGCGTGCCCTGGTGCCCGTCGCGTGACCAGGACTGTTTGGCCGGCAGGTCACCGGGGCATTTGCCCGCGGTGAGCCCGGCCGGATCCGCTCCCGCGCCGGTGCGCAGGTAGGCGGTGGCCGCGTCGGCATCGTCGAGCGCGGAGATCCGGAGCTCACCGGTCTCGCCGCCGGTCTGGCAGACGGCCTGCGCGCGGACGCCCTCGTCGGCCGCCGTCACCGGCGTGCAGGTGAGCCCGGTGGGCGTACTGCGGCCGACGCGGTCAGCGGCGGGTGCTCCCGGCGACATCAGGAAGACCGCGGCGAGGACGATCGCGACGATCAGCGCGGCCCCGGCCACGAGGCCCGCCACCAAACCGGTCCGGCGGCGTCGAGGCGGCTCGACGGCAGCGGCGGTGGCGGCGAGTGGCGCGTCCGCGCGGACGGCCCGGATGCGGTCGCGTACTTCGCGCACCGTCGGTCGGTCACGAGGATCCTTGGCCAGCAACGACTTCAGCAGATCGTTGACCGCCGCGGTGCGCGGATCGCCGACCGTGAGCTGCGGGATCGGTGCCCGGTCGTGCGCGACGATCACCTCGGGCTGGCTGCCGCGATAGGGCAGCTCACCGGTTAACGCCACCCACAGCAGACAGCCCACCGCGTAGACGTCCGAAGCTGCGGTGGCGGGTTCGCCGCGAAGACGTTCGGGCGCCATGTAGCCGACGGTGCCGATCACCCCGCTGGTCTCCGCGCCCTGATCGATCTCGGCCGAACGCGCGATGCCGAAGTCGCACAGATAGGCGAAGTCCTCGTCGTGGTGCTCGGCACGGGGCCGCAGCAGGACGTTGCCGGATTTGACGTCCCGGTGCACGACGCCGATGGCGTGCGCGTCGCCGAGCGCGGAGACGATCTGGTCCACCACCGACAACGCCCGATCCGGGCTCATCGGCCCGGCTTCGAGCACCTTGGCGAGATCGGGCCCGTCGACCAACTGCATCGCGAGGTACAGGCAACCTTCCACTTCGCCGTGGTCGTGGACCGCGACGACATGCGGCGAATCGAGCCGGGCCAGCGCCGCCGCCTCGCGGCCGAAGCGCTCGCGATAGACCGGGTCTTCGGCGTAGTGGGGCGGCAGGACCTTCAGCGCCACCGGCCGCCGCATGCGATGCTGCCACGCGCGATAGACCACGCCCATCCCGCCGCGGCCGATGATCCCGTCGATCCGGAATCCACCGAAGTCCTCACCGACCCGCGGCGTCATACGGTTCCCCCAGTCACGCGGGCCACTCTAACCCGCGGTGAGTTGCCGATCGTGGACCCGGCGCCAGATCAGCAGGGAAAGGACCGCGCCGCACAGGCAGAGGACCATGTCCCACTGCGTGTCCCAGACATCTCCTTGGGTGGCGAGGAAATCGTCCGCGCCCGATCCGGCGGCCAGCGCGCTGAACCATTCCACGAACTCGAAACTGGCGGCGATCGCCAGGCAGACGCATACGGTCAGGAACGCGACCCAGCCCCCGGGCCGCAGTGGTGTGCGGCGTAGCAGTACTTCACGCACGGCGATCGCGGGAACGAAGCCCTGGATGACGTGGGCGAACCGGTCGTAGTTGTTCCGCTGGGTGCCCAGCCAGTGCTGTACCCATTCCCCGGCGGGCGTCTCCGCGTAGGTGTACTGGCCGCCGTAACACAGCACGATCGCGTGCAGTACCAGCAGCCAGCAGAGCAACCGGGTCAGGGGAAAACGTGTGCGCAGCGCCACCACCAGCGGTAGCCCGATCAGCACCCAGACGACTTCCAGCAGCCAGGTGCCGGGCGATCTGGCCTGGATCCCGGTCGCCGCGAGCACCGCGAGCACCACGCCTGCCAGCAAGATCCCTTCGGTCCGGCCGACTCCGCGCACCATGGGAAAACCCTACAGCGGGGCGAAGATCGCCGCCGGTTCGTCAGTCTCGTGAGCGGTTGGCCGTGAGATGAGTTCCGGAGCTGTCGGGCATGTCGCGAAAGCCACTTTCGCGACGTCAGACGTCCCGAAAGTGGCTTTCGCGACATGAGCACGGGCCCAGGCTGTGAAAGAACGGGCACCGCGGAGGAATCCGGTGATGTACAGGCCTTCCGGATCCCACCCGGGCCCGGCGCCGAACCGCACGGACGAGCCCAAGTGCACGCCTGTCGCGATCGAGCACGGCCTCGCGGCGCGAACCGGTCATCGGCATCGGACTGTCCACAGTGCACAGTGAACGTCCGTCCCGCAGGTGCCCGGAGACTCGTCCTCGACCGAGTCTCCGCGCGCCAGGCGTGTTGATCGCCACACTACTTCACTAACCTAGTTAGTGACTTATCTAGTAAGCTTCCTGGCATGACTTCAGCAGGCTCGTGGCAGGTCGACTCCCCAGGCGTGGGCAACTCCGTGATGGAGCGGCTGCAAGAGGTCGGGACGCTCACGCGGGTGATCGAGAAGCGCCTGAGCGGAGCGCTAGGGATCAACTCCACCGACCTGTCGGCGATGGAGCACCTCACCAGCGAAGGACCCCTGACGGCGAAGGATCTCGCGGACCGGCTTCGGGTCTCGACGGCGGCGAGCACTCACATCGTCGACAGGCTCGAGAAAGCCGGGCACATCGTCCGGAAGCCGCACGCCACCGACCGCCGCAAAGTGCTGGTCGAGCCGGTGCCGGATTCGATGGCCAAGATCTTCGAGCAACTTCATCCGCTGCTCAGCGGCGTGGAGAGCCTCGTCGAGGCGCTGAGCCCCGGAGACCGTGACGTCGTCGAAAACTTCCTGACCGGTGTCGTGCGGATCTACACCGACACCGCGGATTCCCTGCCCGAGAGCTGATCTTTCCCCGCACCAGAATTCGGAGTGAACGAACCATGTCGGTACCCGAGGAGAAGACGTCTCCGCGAGCGGTCTGGTGGCTGCTCGCCACGGTGCTCGTCGTCGAACTGATGGACCTGCTCGACTCGACGATCGTCAACGTGGCGGGCCCGTCGCTGGAAAAATCGCTGGGCACGACCCCGGTCGGCTTGCAGTGGGTGATCGGCGGCTACGCCCTGACCCTCGGCGCGGGCCTCGTGCTGGGCGGACGGCTCGGCGATCGCTACGGCCGCCGCCCGATGTTCCTGTTCGGACTCGTGGCCTTCACCGTCGCGTCCCTGCTGTGCGCGATCGCGCCAAGCGTCGGCCTGCTGATCACCTTCCGCCTGATCCAGGGCGTGGCGGGGGCGATGATGCTGCCGCAGGGGCTCGGCATCCTGCGGGACAACCTCTCGCCGCGCGACCTCACCAAGGCACTCACCGTTTTCGGCCCGGTGCTGGGGCTCGGCGGAGTGCTGGGTCCGGTGCTGGGTGGCGCGCTGGTCGACTGGGATCTGTTCGGCCTCGGCTGGCGGCTGGTGTTCCTGGTCAACATCCCGGTCGGGCTCGCCGCACTGGTGCTGGCCTGGCGGCTGGTTCCCCGCGGCGCCGGAACGCCGGGATTGCGGGTGGACGTCGCCGGAGCCGTTCTCGTCGCGGCCGCCTCCGCGCTGCTGGTCCTCCCGCTCAACGAGGGACAGGCGGCGGGATGGCCACTGTGGACTTGGCTGTCCTTGGGGGCCGCGGCGCTCGGCTATGTCGCGTTCGCGTTGTGGCAGCGGCGGATCGTGCGCCTCGACCGCGCACCGCTGGTCACTCCGGCCCTGTTCGGCAAACCCGCGTTCACCGTCGGGCTGGCCGCGGTCGCGTTGTTCTTCGGCGGCCTGATCGGCACCCAGCTGGTGCTGACGTTCTTCCTGCAGATCGGCCAGGGTTTCACCGCGGGGGAGGCCGGGCTGGGCAATCTCCCGGTCGCGCTGGGCACCGCCGTCGGCGGCGGTATCAGCGGGGGACTGCTCGCCGCCAAACTCGGCAGGGCCGTCCTGCAAGCGGGCGCCGTCGTCCAGTTCGCCGGTGTGGCCTGGCTGTGGATCGCCCTGTCCGGCACCGGCGAGTTCACCATCTGGCGGATCGTGCCCGGCGGTGTCGTCGCCGGGATCGGCGCGGGCATCGTGATCGCGGCGGTGTTCAACACCGTGCTCGGCGCCGTCGCCGACGACGAGGTCGGTTCCGCGTCCGGAGTGCTCACCGCCGTCCAGGCGATCGGTGGCTCTGTCGGGGTCGCGGTGTTCAGCACGGTGTTCTTCGCCGACGTCACCCAGCCCACCGAGAGCTTCCGCGACGCGCTCGTGGTCCAAACGGTGGTCATCGGACTGTTCCTGCTGATCTCACCGCTGTTCCCGCGCCGGGCCCGGCCCGACGAAACCGAAGCCGTCGTCGCGGCGGTACCGGCCGGTGCCCGATGAGTGACGTCCTGATCTCCGGCGCGGGCATCGCCGGACCGGCGCTCGCTTTCTGGCTTCGCCGCCACGGCATGACCGCGACCGTGGTCGAACGCGCGCCGGAGCCACGGCTCGGCGGGCAGACCGTCGATCTGCGCGGCGCCGGCCGCACCGTCGTCGAACGCATGGGCCTGGAACAAGCCGCGCGCGACCGCGTCACCCACGAGGAGGGACTGCAGTTCATCGACCGGCGCGGTCGCGTCCGGGCGTCGTTCGGCACCGATTCCCTCGACGGCGACGGGTTCGTCACCGAACTGGAAATCCTGCGCGGCGAACTCGCCGACCTGCTCTACCGGAGCACCCGCGAGGACACCGAGTACGTCTTCGGCGACGAGATCACCGGCCTGACCGACACCGGCGACGGCGTGGACGTCACCTTCCGCGCCGGTCCCGGACGGCGTTTCGACCTCGTCGTCCTCGCCGACGGCCTGCGCTCGCGCACCCGCGACCTCGTGTTCGCCGACATCGCCCGCACCCGGTCGTTCGGCCTGTACACCGCCTATTTCACCGTCCCGCGCGAGGAATCCGACGGCAGCTGGGCCCGCTGGTACAACGCGCCCGGCCGCCGGGTCGTCGTCCTGCGTCCCGACAACCAGGGCACCACGCGTGCCTCGCTGTCGTTCCGGCTCCGGCGGCCGGGGCTCGAACGGCTGAACTTTTCCGCACAGCAAGAGTTCCTGCGCCGTCACTACGCCGACGCGGGCTGGGAGACCCCGCGCGTGCTCGACAAACTGGGCGGCACACCCGACTACTTCTTCGAATCGGTCGGCCAGATGCGCCTGGACCAGTGGTCACGCGGACGGATCGCCGTCGTCGGGGACGCCGCCTATTGCGCCTCGCCGCTCAGTGGCATGGGCACCAGCCTCGCTCTCGTCGGCGCCTACGTGCTCGCCGGGGAACTCAGCCGTCACCCCGGCCACCGTGACGCCTTCCGGTCCTACGAGACGATCATGCGGCCCTACGTCGCGCAAGCGCAGAAGGTCCCGTGGATCGCGCCACGGCTGGCGGCTCCGAAGAGTCGCGCCGGTATCGGCCTGCTTCACGCTCTCGCGGGTCTCGCGGCCGGTCCGAGGGCGGGCCGTATCGCGGCTCGCTTCACCAACCCACCCTCGGACGCCATCGCTCTTCCCGGTTACGTCAGTTGAGTTTGCGCATGTCGGCGGGCAGGCCGCCGCCGGCGTAGACGTCCTCGGCGAGCTTCGCCAGCGCGGTGAGCGCGACGTTCTGGCTGAACGGCCCGTAGGACACCCGGGAGACACCGAGTTCCCGCGCGGTCGCCAGCGGGATCGAGCCCGGGACGCCGATCAAGTTCACCTTGCGCTCGCCCAGCGCCTCGACCAGCCTGCCGACCTGGGTCTCGTCGAGCTTGCCGGGCACGAAGACGTTCGACGCGCCCGCGTCCAGGTATGCGCGGCCCCGGGTGATCGCCTCGGCCAGCACCTCCTCGGGGTCA
This sequence comes from Amycolatopsis sp. cmx-11-12, assembly GCF_046269425.1. Classification (NCBI taxonomy): domain Bacteria; kingdom Bacillati; phylum Actinomycetota; class Actinomycetes; order Pseudonocardiales; family Pseudonocardiaceae; genus Amycolatopsis; species Amycolatopsis sp. cmx-11-12. The sequence continues at coordinate 49,719 of NZ_JADNQM010000037.1, forward strand.
CGGTCGCCTGCCCTGAGGAAGGCGTCGGTGCGGGCGTTGAGCACGAAGTCGATACCTGCGGACTGGGCGGCGGCGACCGCGGCCTCGACGGCCTTGACGGACTCGTCCAGCGGCTTCATCTGGTCCTCGAGGTTGCAGCCGACCGCGCCGGCCTCGATCGCGCGGGCGACCGTGCCGCCCGGGTCGCCGTAGCCGGCTTCCAGGTCCGCGGTGACCGGCAGGTCGCCCGCCGTCCGGACGATGAGGGCGACCTCGGCGATCATCAGGTCACGGGGGATCTTCTCGCCGTCGGGATAGCCGCGGGCGGCGGCGATGCCGTGGCTCGGGGTGGCGAGCGCCTGCGTGCCGGGGGTTTCGGCGACGACCTTCGCGGTGATCGCGTCCCAGACGTTGACGACGAGCAGCAGTTCGGGGGCGGCGTGCAGTTCCTGCAGCCGGGTGGCCTTCTCAGCGGTGGAAACCATGCCCTCAATCTAGAGGTGGGCAGGCGTCCGCCGCACCCAATGTGGCATTGGAGCCGCTCAACGCCCCCAATGCCACATTGGGTGCACTCACGAAGTCGCGGTAAGCGCTCCCAGCCCGCTCGCCTGAGTCCGCCAGTCGGTCTGGTTCGGCGTCCCGCCCGCCCAGCGCTGGCCGATCCGGTTCAGCGAGTCGCGATCGGCCACCCAGAGCGAGTCCGCCTGCCGCCGCGCGAAGTCCCGGTACTCGGCCGAATTCGTCGCGTGCGCCAGATCGGCGAGGAAGCGCGTGAAGATGCCCTTGAACTGCTTTTGGTTGTCATCACAGGAGTTCTGGCCGATATCGCAGGACTCGGTGAGCACCCCGCTCCTGGTCAGGACCGGGCCGGTCACCGCCGCGTCGGCCAGTCGCCGGGCGGCGTCGAGCCAGCGGGTTTCCCCGGTGGCACGCCAGACTTCGACGAGACCGCCGATGCCGAGGCCCTGGTTGTAGGTCCAGACCGTCTGTCCGTTGTTACGGCAGTCGCGGGTCAGGCCGTCGTTGACCAGGCCGGACTCGTTGATCATCCCGCTGGACAGGTACCAGTCCGCCGCGGTCCGGGATCGTTGCAGCCAAACGGAATCACCCGGCGTGCGGCGGTGCACGGAAGCGGCGAGCCGCAGGTACAGACCACTGGTGACGGCGTTCTTGTAGGTCCGTTCCCGATCCCACCAGACACCGCCGCCGCAGGACCCCGGATCCCAGTACTGGTGCACGTACGCGGCGATCGAGGTCGCCATGGAGAGGTAACGCGGATCGCCGGTGTGGTCGTAGGCGGCCACCCAGGCCAAGCCCCACCAGGCGCTGTCGTCGATGGCGCGGCTCTCGAAATTCCCTTCGATGGCATCAGAACTTCGGACCCCGGCGGGGAAAACGCCGCGGTTCTGCTCGAAGGTGCGGGCGATGACCCAGTCGTGACGGCGATCCCCATGGTCGATGACCGCCGTCAGCGTCGTCGCGGAATTCCACCAGCTGCTCGGCCACCAGCCCGGATACGGATCGTAGGAGTACAGGAGCGCGTCGGCCGCGGCCTGGGCGCGAGCCGGTGCCGGGCGGGCCCACGCGGTACAGGATCCTTCCTGGTGCCCGGCTTCCCTGCCGCACGCGCGGACGGCGCCGCCGTAGTGACGGCCACGGGGATCACGGGTCGCGAACAACGACGTCCGGCCGGTGCTCGCGCCCGCGGCGACCGACGTCCGGCCGAGCGACGCACCGCCCGCCCAGCCCGCGCCCTCGTCCCATGAGCGATCCAGCCAGATCTCGTCGCCCCGCGCGCCGGATTCGATGGTGCCCCAAGCCATCGCGTTCCGGTCCACGTGCAGGCGGATCGTGCGCCCGAACAACGTCGTCGGCGGAACCGGCTGGGTGTCGCCGTCCGCCTGGTTCGTGCCGTCACTGACGACATCGCAGACCTTCGGGTAAATCCATTCCGTACAGGTGACCCCGGCGGCGTCCCCGCACGCACGGAGCACGCCACGCCGGTGCTTGCCGGGATCGGTCACGTTGTACATCAAGGTTCTCGTGCCGGTCCAGGTGCCGGGAATGCTCGCCTTGCCCAGCAGTCCTTCCCAAGTCGCGCCGCCGTCCCATGACCGGTCGAGCCAGATCGAATCACCTGCCACGCCGCGATCGATGCTGCCCCAGGCCATCCCGTCGGCATCGGAGACATGCAGCCGAATCTGGCGTCCGTTGAGCAGCTTGTCCGGAACCGGAAAGGTGTCCTGCTGTGCCAGGGAAGGATCGAGCGTGTCGCAGGACAGCACGCAGACCGCGGCCACCGGTTTCGCCGCCGGTACGGGAATCGCCGTCAGGATCAGGGAAAGGACGAGATGGATCAGCGATGACATCGTTGTCCGCCCTCGGGATCGGCCCACCATCGGAGCTGGGATGCCTTTCATGATCCGGGTTTCATCACCGGCCGGTCAACGGGAACCACCGGTCAGATCTCAGGACAGGATTCCTGTTACGCCCTGAGCCCAGGCCGCGATGTCTAGGGATGTCACTTTCGAGTGGAGGTCCCGTGGAGCTGACGATCAACGCCGCCGGCGACGAACAAGGGCTGAAAGAGTTCTATAACTGGCTTCGTGACGACGCCGATGTGGCCCGGTCCGCGACGATCAGCTCCGCGGGATCATCGGATTCGGGTCATATGGGGGCCTTCGAGGTCATCTGCATGTCCATCGGCTCGCTGACCGGGCTGGCCAATCTCGGCATCGCGTGGGGCAACTTTCTCCACTCCCGCAAGGAAACACCCCCGTTCACCATCACGATCGAGGACACGTTGACCGCCGAACAATGCGCCATGCTCCGGAACCTGGACCTCCCGCTGGCCCACCCGGAGGACGTCGAATGACCGGCGCCCCTCAGCTCCTTCGTCGCGAAACAGGCGGACAATACAGTAAGAGTGCCCGCTACTCGATCGAGTGAAAATGGACTGCAAGTGCTAACGAAGTCTTCCTGCCGCTGCTCGGCTCCATCGACCGTTGGGCGCAGGGCGGCGGGAACGCCTGGCCGGTTCAGAAGACTTCCGCCACGGTCGAAAGTGCGAGAGCGACTCCCACCGGCAGGTGATGACTTGCTGTCGCGCATCCATGATGGACCGATCGGTGAAAAGGCGGATGAGCTCGTGGACGTGCTCGACCAGGGCGGGCTGGAATGCGCTCCCAAGACCACCTTGGGGGTTGCCTTGCCGGACTGCGTCTCGAGCCGGCTCGAGATTCTTCCGGTGCGGGGCACGACCCGGAGCGCACCAGGCTTGCCGGGCGACACCGAGTACGTTCCCCGTGACCTTGATGGAGACCTCCGGGCGAAGATCTCGCCGGTAGTCGGCGGTATGAGTGGGATATTGACTCTCATCAGCGAGTCGACGGCGGGTAAGAAACGCTCGGCCTGGGAAGCGATCCGGTGGGTACGGCCAGGGGAGTGGGATTCCTGGATGGCCGACTGGCGGCTTTGGCCGAGCATCAGCCCCAGTGATCCGCTCGAGTTGCTTGACTCGCTCGGAAAGGTCGGACCGCGAACGGTCATCTGGCTCCCGAGGGCCGAGCGATATTTCAAGGATCCCGGCGCCGGTGTGGGCAACAGGATCGCGAAAGCCCTGCGAGAACTGCTTCACGATGTCCAGCGCGCTCCGGTGCTGATCATCGCGACGCTGCGCACGAAGTATTGGCGGCAGCTGACCGTGCACCCGGCCGAGGGTGAAGACGCCTTCCCGCACGTTCGTCTGCTTTTCGCGGGTAGTGGTGTGCTCGTGCCGGACTCGTTCAGCGGTGCGGAGGTGGACAGGGCTCTGTCGTCCACCGATCCGCGGCTGGCGGAGGCGGTCTCGCGTGCCGAGGCGGGACGCGTGATCCAAGACTTGGTCGACGTTCCGGAGTTGCAGGAGCGGTACGACACCGCGCGTGCGGACGAACGAGCGATTCTCGAGTGCATCGTGGACGCCCTGAGCGCCGGTCATGGCACCTGGCTGCGGCGCGACTTGCTCGAAAGCGGTGCGCCTCTGTATCTGTCGCATGGTGCGAGCGGGGGCCTCGGCGACAGGTGGGTTCCCGACGCGATCACCGAGCTGACCCGCCGAGGGAATGGCGGGAGGAGCGTCCTGATCGAGCGCGCACCCGTGTCGGAGGGTGACTCGCCTTCCTATCGGTTCGACGACTATCTGGAGCGTCGCCAGGTACGCGACATCGCCAGGCCGCGTCTGCCGGACAAGCGCCTCTGGAACGTCCTGATCCGGTACGCGGACCAGGGGAGCCTGCCCGCTATGGCGCAGGAGTGTGAAAGGCGAAGCCTTCTGGAGCAGGCGGCTCGTCTCTACCTCAGGGCAGCGAAGGAAGGTGCGGAGGAGGCCCGGCTCGATCTGGCAGGCCTGCTTCATCGTGCCGGTCGTATCGATGAAGCGCTCGAACAGTACGCCTGTTTCGGCGCCGACCACGACGCGAACATCACCGCTGCCGAAATGCTGCTTTCGGCGGAGCGGCCGGAAGAAGTCATCCACCGCCTCGAGCGCCTGGTTGAGCTGCGGGACAAGCGTGCGACCGCGTTGACGGCCATGGCTTACAACGATCTGGGGCGCCGGGACGATGCGTTGCGTCTCTACCGCGACCTCGCGCAGCGCGGTGACGGCCGGGCAGCCGCCGTGGCCGCGGACATGCTGGCGGTCACCACCGGCGTGCCTTCGGCAGTGGAGTGGCTGATGTCCCTCGCCAACCACAGCAGCCCGGAGATCCTGCAAGCCGCGGCGGACATGCTCACGGATCACGAGGAGATCAAGTTCGCACTGAGCACGCTGCACAACCTGGCCGTGGCGGGGAACCATCACGCCTACCTGCTCGGCGCGGAGATCTTGGTCGCGCACAATCTCCTCGAGGACGCACTGGACTGGAGTGAGACAGCGGTCGGGCACGAGGTCCCGTCCGGGTTGGCTTCCGCCGCACGGATCAACGCCTTGGCCGGATTCTTCGACGTGGCTTTGACGTACGCCACGACCGCAGCGGCGAACGGGAACCCCGAAGCGTTCACTGCCGTCGGCGACGCCCTTGCCGCCAGAGGGCTGATAAGGCGCGCGCTCGAGTGCTACCAGCAAGCCATCGACGAGGGTGACGAATCCGCGCTGGCGACAGCCGCGACGGTGGCGGCGGAAGCCGGGTGGGTGACCGAGGCCATCGGCTTCTTTCGCGGTGCCCAGCGATCCCAACGAGCGCCACAACCCGAAGAGCTGGCCAAAGCGCTGTGCCGAGCAGGGTGTTACAAGGAGGCTTTCGAGTGGTACATCAAAACCGTCGAAATCTCGCCTCCGGATATTCTTGTTCCGCTCAGTGATTCCCTGCTCTGCGAGGGGGCGGTGGCTCACGCGGCGACCAGCTACGCGCGACATGCCAAGGTCGGCATGGGGCAGGCACTGTGCTGGGTCGCCGAGGGTCTGGTCGCCGCGGGCCAGGCGGAGGTGGAGACCGATACCCGCCTGTTCGAGAGAAGCCTCGGATCGGTCGCCGTGCGCAGCAAGAAGTTCCCTGCCGCCGTGGATGTCTTCACCACTGCGGCGGCGGCGGAAAAATACGCGCCCGCCAGGATGCGTGCCGTCGAGGTGCAGTTGCACCTCGGGCGCCATCACGACGCCAGACGTCTTCTCGAGAAATGCGACCCCGCGGATCCGCGTTACGCCACGAACCACATCCTCGCTCTGGCGGGAGAAGGGGAATTCGGCGAGGCGATGGTCGAACTCGAGAAGCAGCTCGCGAACTCGAACACCTCTGCCGTCGCGTCGATCGCGTTGTCGCTCCTGGCAAGGGAGGAGGATAAGGAGCAGGGCATCGCGCTGCTCGAACGGGGTATCGGCGCCGGAGACATGAAGTCGCGCGTATGTCTCGCCGATCATCTGCGTCGCGAGGTTCGGTACACCGATGCCCTGGACCACTACCTCATCGCGTTGGTGCATGGGCACACCGAGGCGAGGGGCAGCATCGAAACGCTTTTCGCGAAGATCAAAGACCGCGGAGGGCACCAGCGGTTGCGCAAGTACGGGGTGACACCTGACGGGTGCGTCTCACCACCGTGGTGGGTGAGCGATCTCGAGTGAACCCTGCGGTCGTTTCAGCGTTCGGAGTGTTCTTCGGCTTCGAACGCCAGCGCCCGTTCGGCGCTGTCCACCAAGTCGGCGAAGGTGATCACCTGAACTCGGCTCAGGTGTGCGTTGTAGGAGCGGATCGTCTGCTCGACCTGTTCCCTGGTGACTTCGTCGGACGCGGTCAGCTCCGGATGCCCGATGATGACTGTGCCCTTCGCCCGGCGAAGGTCGTAATCCAGACCGAGTTCGTTGTGGTAGTAGGTCTGGTGCGAAGCGCCCAGTTCGTCGAAGCCGCGAAGATAGTTCATGCATTGGGCGACTGCTTCGTGGACGTCGTTCGAGACGATCTGGTGATTGCGGTGCTTCCTGACGAGTTTGTTCTTGGGTCGTTTGAGTTCGATGACGTGGATGCTGCGGTCTGCGCAGATCAGCGGTATGTCATGTTCGTCGAGAGAGATGATGTCGCGCTTTTCGAGCACGCCGATGTACTGCCCGCCGAAGATCCAATAGCGTTTCCCGATCAGCTTCTGGATCTCGAGTTCGGTAGTGGCCGGGTCGAGGACCAGTTGACGCAGCTCCGCCAGGATCTGCCGTCGCCGTTGGATGACGTCGAGATCCACGGCCGCGCGACCGGTGTCGACGGAACTGATGCCCGCGACGACACCGGCGATGTCTTCGCGTTCGGCGATTTCCCTGCCGAACTGCATGTCGTCCCGCTGAGCGAGAAGCTCGGTGAGATCGGCAGCGCTGAGGTCTCCGCGCTGCCTGGCATCCCGTATCTCCTCGATGCGCTTAACCATGGTGTTGACGAATGCCGTGAGCCCCAGCTCCGGATCAGGTTCGCCGACCACCGCGTCCGGTGAGTTTCGCGCTGTCAGATACCAGACGGCGTCGTACTGGCCGTCGCGGTGCAGACGGCGGAAGAAGGCCGTCAGCTCATCGAGCACGGAAATCGGTTCGGAGTCCCTCAGGTTTTGCCGCTGTCGCGCGGTTGTCGACTGGTCTGCTTCTTCAAGCAGGAACACCTGCCCGAGTGCCGGCCTGAACGCGCGAACCGTCGGATGCTCGTAAGCGCGGGCGACATTTGCGCTCTGCGCCAGAATGTCGTTCATGCGATTCCGTAGATTCTGACGAAAAGCGCCACCGGTCTGTGTCGTGATTTCGATCGCGGCTATCGGGAAACCATCATCGCTGACGAGGATGTCCCATCGCTGTGACGAGCCGTGGTAGGAGCCGGGCATCTGAAGCTGTGCCTCGGTGTGGATGGACGATGGTTCCACACCGCCGCGAATCAGTTCGTCTACTACGACCTTGACTATAGGCCCACCGGGGTTTCGGCGGTTGATCGGGACAGCTCTGGCGGAGAACTGATCATTTTTATTTCGCCAGAACTTTCGAACTGCTTCTTCCGCCGGATGTCCCGTCACTACCCCTCCACAGTGCTGATCGACGGCGCCATCCTGCCGCATACCCCCGACAGTTTCACGCGCCGCTCCCCAGCCACCGCAACGTCTCCAATGCGACAGCCACGTTCACCGCGTTCTCCGCCAACGGCCGGGGGAGCAGCTCGTCGGCCCGCGCCAGCCGTCGGACGACGGTGTTCCGGTGGGTGTAGAGCCGTTCCGCGGTGCGCGTGGTGTTGCCCAGTTCGTGCACGTAGGTCCGGACGGTCTCCCGGGTTTCGGCGTCCGCGTGCCGCAGTTCGCCGAGGGTGTCGGCGACGAATTCGTCGGCCTGGGCGGGGTCGACGGTGAGCAGGGCGAGCAGCTGGATGTCCTGGTACCGCGCGATCTGCTGTGGTGAGGTGAGCCGGGCGAGCATCCGCTGGGTGGCGGCGGCGTCCAGATGGCTGCGGCGGAAGCCGTCGATGCCGCTGCCCGGCCGTCCCAGCGCCACCCGGACGTCGGGATGCGGCGCGAGGTCTTCGGCGAGCCGGTCGGCCCGCGGCGGGGTTCGGCCGGGCAGCCAGACCCACAGGGCAGCGGCGCTGGCGACGACGGTCAGCCGGTGCGAGGCGCCACCCGCCCGCATGAGCGTTTCCGCAGCGGTTTCGAGCTGCTGGGAAGACGGCGTGGCCGACCCGCTCCAGACGATCGCGGCCGTATGCGGGCCGGCGAGCGGGTAACCCAGCTGGGCTTCGGCGCGCGAACGGCTGATGGGTGCGCCCTCCAGCAGCAGCGTGACCGCGGCGCGCCGTTCGGCGTGGGCGCCGCGGGTCAGTTCCGTGCGTTCGGCGGCCATCCGCTCGGACACCGCCGCCACGGTGTCCTCGATGAACGTGGTGATGGACAGCGACGAGACGTCCAGCAGTTCGCGGAGCAGGACGGGGTCGGCGGTGAGATCGAAGCAGATCTCGATCCACCGGCGCCAGGCCACGCCCTGCGCCCGCCGGTAGGCGTCGAGGCCGCCGGAATCGAAGCCCCGGCGCACCATGTCGCGGGCGCCGTCCAGCACCTCCTGGTTGAGGTTGGCCAAGACCCGCCTGCCGGGATGCTGCACGTTGGCGGCCGCCCAGTGCAGCAGATTCGCCAGGTTCGCGCGTTTGGTCCCCTCGGTGAGTACGGGGTCCTCCGCGACCGCGCGCATACTGGTCCCGCCGAGCGAGGCCTCGTGCAGTTCCTCGATCCACTCGGCGCGCGGATGCAGGACGATCTCCGCGCCACGCCGGAAGAGATCGCGCGCCTCCGGCGACAGGGTCGGCCACCGCGCTGCGGCACTTTGCACCATGGGCCCATGATGATGGTGCAGATAGTGCTAGCGCAATCCCCCGGTGGACCCGCATCGTGGGGGTAACCGAGACGAGGCTGGAGTACCGCATGACGACGAGCACACCCGTCGAGCACCTCGACGTGGTCATCATCGGTGCCGGGATTTCCGGGATCGGGGCCGCGCGTTACCTGAAGACCGAGCTCCCCGGCAAGAAGTTCGCCATCCTGGAGGCCCGTGGCGCGTCCGGCGGCACCTGGGACCTGTTCCGTTACCCGGGCATCCGCTCGGACTCCGACCTCCACACCTTCGGCTACGAGTTCAAGCCGTGGCGGGACAAGCAGTCCATCGCCGACGCGCCCCGCATCCTGTCGTATCTGCGTGAGACGGTCACCGAGAACGGCCTCGAACCCAACATCCGTTACCACCACAAGCTGCTTTCGGCGGCTTGGTCGAGTGACGAGGGGCGCTGGCTGCTCGAGATCGAGCGGACCGACACCGGCGAGCGCACCCAGCTGAGCGCGGGCTGGGTGTTCAACGCCGGCGGCTACTACCGCTACGACGAGGGCTTCACCCCGGACTTCGCGGGCCGCGACCGCTTCACCGGCACGATCGTGCACCCGCAGCACTGGCCGGAGAACCTCGACTACGCGGGCAAGCGGGTCGTCGTGATCGGCAGTGGCGCCACCGCGGTCACCCTGATCCCGGCGATGGCGCCGACGGCGGCGCACGTGACGATGTTGCAGCGCACCCCGACCTATGTCATGCCGGTGCCGCGCGAGGACAAGATCGCCAACGGCCTCCGCAAGATCCTCGGTGACGAGCGGGCCTACTCGCTCACCCGCCGCAAGAACATCCGCAAGGGCCTCGCGGTCTGGCAGTTCTGCCAGAAGTTCCCCAAGACCGCCCGCTCGCTCATCCGCTACGTCAACAAGAAGCAGCTTCCCAAGGGCTATCCGGTCGACGAGCACTTCAACCCGCCGTACGACCCGTGGGACCAGCGGCTGTGCGCGGTGCCGGGAGGCGACCTGTTCGCCGCCATCCGCAAGGGCAAGGCCGACGTCGTCACCGACAAGATCTCGACCTTCACCGAGAAGGGTGTCCTGCTCGAATCGGGCCGCGAGCTGGCGGCGGACATCATCGTCACCGCGACAGGCCTGAACCTCCAGGTGTTCGGCGGCGCGACCTTCAGCGTCGACGGCAAGCCGGTCGTCATGCCGGAAACCGTCGCGTACAAGGGAATGATGCTTTCGGACGTGCCGAACGCGGCCTTCGCGATCGGCTACACGAATTCGTCGTGGACGCTCAAGATCGGCCTGCTGTGCGAGCACTTCTGCCGTCTGCTCGCGCATATGGACGACCACGGCTATGACGTCTGCCGTCCCGTCCTCGCCGATCCGGACATGCCGACGAAGCCGTTCCTGGACTTCGCCGCCGGGTACGTCCAGCGTGCTCTCGACCAGTTGCCGCGCCAGGGCGACCGCATGCCGTGGCTGACCTCGATGAGCTACCACTCCGACATCAAGTTGCTGCGCGCGGACGACATCACCGACCCCGAGCTGCACTTCTCCCGCGCCGCGGTCAGGGAACCGGTGAGCTCGTGACCGACCACTTCGCCGACCTGCCCGGCGGCCCGCGGATCTGCTACCGCGAGGACGGACCCGCCGACGGCACGCCCTTGGTGCTGATCGCCGGGCTGGGCCTCGACCTCACGTCGTGGCCGCGTCCGATGATCGAGGGGTTCACCGGCCGCGGCTTCCGCGTCATCCGGTTCGACAACCGGGACGCGGGCCGCTCGGATCGCATCAAGGCGCCGAATCCGGGCAAACTCCGGCAGCTGCTGGCCCGGCCGCTGCCGGACGCCTACGACCTGGGGGACATGGCGGCGGACACCGTCGGCCTGCTGGACCACCTCGGCGTGGAGAAAGCGCATCTGGTCGGCATGTCGATGGGCGGCATGATCGCCCAGACCGTCGCCGCCCGGAATCCCGGCCGGGTCCTGTCGCTGACGTCGATCTTCTCCACCACCGGTCACCGCCGGGTCGGGCAGCCGGCGCGGTCGACGTTGCTGCGCATGGCGAGGCGGCCCGCCCAGACTGTCGAAGAGTCGGTGACCGGGCATCTGGCGATGATGGGCCACCTCGGCTCGGCCACCTTCCCGCTGGACAAGGACGTCGAAACGGCCTGGGCCACCGGCCTGTGGGAACGGGCGGGCGGGCGGCGGGCACGCAGCGGCATCGCCCGCCAGATCGGCGCAATCCAGGCCAGTGGTGACCGCACCGCCGAACTCGGCCGCGTCACCTGCCCGACGATCGTGGTCCACGGCGACACCGATCGCATGGTCCACCACACCGGCGGACGGGCCACCGCGAAGGCCGTGAAGGGCGCCCGCTACGTCGAGATCCCCGGTATGGGTCACCACATCGCGCCGGACCTCGTCGACAGGCTCGTCGAACTCACCGCCGGACTGGCGCTGGACCCCACCGGAGAGCAACGATGAGCAGCGTTCGCGGCAAGGTCGCCGTCGTCACCGGCGCCGGTTCCGGCATCGGCCGTCAGCTGGCCCTCGAACTGGGCAGGCGCGGAGCACGGCTCGCAGTGTCCGATGTGGACGAAGCGGGCTTGGCCGAGACCGTCGCCGAGGTCAAAGCCCTTGGCGTGGAAGTGCTTGGCGTTGAAGTGCGGAGCGCCGCGCTGGACGTCAGCGACCGGGCGGCCGTCCAGGAGTACGCGGCCATGGTCGCCGGGCAGTTCGGTGTGGTGCACCAGATCTACAACAACGCTGGGGTCGCCGGTGGCGGGCAGACCGTCCTCGACGCCGAGTGGGAACTCTACGACCGGACGCTCGCGGTCAACCTCTTCGGCGTCATCAACGGCACCAAGGCTTTCCTGCCGCATCTGATCGACTCCGGTGACGGCCAGGTCGTCAACATCTCCAGCCTCAACGGCTTCATGGCCCAGCCGACGCTCAGCGCCTACTGCGCCAGCAAGTTCGGCGTCCGCGGGTTCACCGAGGCACTGCGTACCGAGATGATCGCGGGCAGGCATCCGGTGCGGGTGACGGTCGTCCACCCTGGCGGGGTCAAGACCGGGATCGCCTCGGCGGCGTTGAAGGAAGCGCAGGCCCGCGGCATCGAGCCCACCGCCGAGCAGGTGGAGCGTGTCCGGCTGTACAACGAAAAGCTGCTGAAGATGCCTGCCGACCAGGCCGCCCGCATCATCATCGACGGGGTCGAAGCCGGGAAACCGCGCGTGCTCGTCGGAAACGACGCGAAACTGGTCGACAGGCTCGTCCGGCTGCTCCCGCGCCGCTACCCGAAGCTGATCGTCGATTTCGAACGGCGGCGTTTCGCCCGCAAATGATCAGGCGTCGACGCTCCGGTGCCCGAACAAGCCGAGCAGCCAGGTGTAGCGGACGGCCTCGCGTGCTTGGCCGTAGGCGTCTTCGGTGCCGTTCCAGATGGCCTGCGTGATCAGTTCGATCGTGGCGGCGACGACCGTGCGCGCGGTGAACGGCGGCGGCGACGGCAGCGCGGGATCGGTGGCACGCACCCATTTCGCCGTCCGGTCGAAGACGGCTTCCCCGGCGCGCAAGGTGTTCTCCCGCGCTTCGAGCCCCGCGTCGCCGAGCGCGTAGATCTCCAGCAGGACGGCGCGGACGGCCGTCGGGCGACGGTGCACGTAGTCGACGAGGAAGTCGCAGCAGGCGGTGACGGCGTCCAGCGGAGTCGCGGCCTCGGCGCCCGCGGCGACGCCCTGCGCGATGAACTCGGTGGTGATCTCGCGATAGGCGGCGAGGAACGCGTCCTGCTTGTCGCTGAACTGTTCGTAGAACGACGTACGCGAAACGCCCGCGGTGGCGGTGATGTGACCGATGGTGGTGGCGACATAGCCGCGTTCGCCGGTGTTCTCCAGGACGGCGTCGATCAGCCTGGCACGCTGGGTGCCGGCGACCTCGTCACGGCTGAGGTTGTGCGGCCCCTTCGGCAGTTTGCGGGTGGCGCGGTCTTGCTCGGTCACGTGCGGCACGGTACCGCTTCAGATGGTGCAGACCAATGGCCTCGTGAGTGGTAGGGACGGCAGTGGGTCTCGTCGCGCCTGCCCGGCGGCCGTGTCGCGAAAGCCACTTTCGGGACATCAGACGTCGCGAAAGTGGCTTTCGCGACACCCGGGGTGAGGGCGAGTCACGCCAGCCGCACTCACGACCGTGACTGTGCCCGGCCATGGGGGCACGGCCGGGCACAGTGGACGAGCGCGGTCAGCCGACCGGCACCTCCGGGGCCAGCGAGTTGCCGGGCGCGATCCTCCCGCAGGTGGACGGCGCGGACTTACCCGCGAACCGGTCGTTGATCCAGAGGATCGCCTGCGGCGCCCAGGCGACGGCCGCCCCGACGTGGCTCAGCGTGTTGTACTGGTCGTACTTGATCGACTTGTTGCCGGTCTCGCAGTACTGCCGCGCCAGGGAACGCACGTCACCCGCGACCATCACGCCGTCGCCGGTGCCGATCCCCGGCGGGTTGCCGAAAGTTCCTTCCAGGACGCCGTTGTTCCCCTGCGCGATGAAACCGGGGATGGTGGGCGTCGGTGCCGAACCGAGATTGACCTTGTTCACGGCCTCGACGTACGGGAGCACCGTATTCGGGTTGGTGTATTCGGGCTTGACGAACTTTTCCCATGTCAGCCCGGGATAGCGGCCGAGCGCGTCGACGATCGACGCCTTCTCCATGTCCTTGAGCACCTGGCGGCCGTAGGAATTCGCGTAGGGCGTGAGATCGATGTCGAAAGATCGGGCGACGCCGATGAGAGCCATCGGGATGACTCCCGTCCACGCGACGCTTCCGTTGACGTACTTGAGATTGTGCGACGGCTTGACGAGTACGCCGCCTTCGGTGAATCCGACGAGGTTCTTGTTCACGTCGGGTGCGTAATCCGGCGCGAGCGCGGCCGCCCACCCGGTCGCGATGGCGCCACCCGAATAGCCGAGGAGACCGAACCGGGTCTTGTCGTTCATTCCCGTTTCCGGCGCCCGCGTCGCGGCGCGGATCGAGTCCAGGGTGTTCGTCCCGTATTCGGGCCCCGCCGCGAAGTTCGCGTCCTGGCCTTCGGTGTCGGGAATGACGACGTTGTAACCCTGCAGCAGGGAAGGAGCGATGAGAAGAGACTCCGCGTTCGCGATCAGGCCGCCGAGCGAGACGCCACCGGCGATCGCCCGCGACGGGCCGTGCTCAGGGTTGAGTGAGTCGTAGAACGATTGGTACGAAACGGCTTTGGTGCTGTCACCGGTGAGGCTGCGCACCACGGAGGTGACGTTGGCGGACGGCTTTCCGAGCGCGTCGGTGGTCCGGTAGAGCAGCTGGGTCACCTTGAGCGGCGTGGAAATACCGATGACGTGGTAATTCAGCGTCCGGGTTTTCAGCACGGTTCCGGGGCTGTACGAAGACAGCGGTTCGCTGCCGTCATAGCTGTAGAAGGGATCTGTCGTGGAGGCGGCTGTGGCGGCGGGCGCGGCGGCGAAAGTCAAGATGAGCGCGAGCACGACGGCCAGCAGGCGAGCGGGTTTTCGGATCATGACTCCCCTTTGAATCATGAAGTGGATCACGTTTGGATGCTCGGAACCTACCAGCCGGTAACCGGTGGTGTACAGATGCGTACATGATTTTTTGTCATGCTCTTGACGCCTGTTTTGGCACTGCTCGAGCGAAGAGAACCTGTACGGGTGCTGGATTTGCGAGGGTGGGCGCGCGACTGTGGTAGGGGACGGGGTCGTACCAAGAGCGGGGTGGTGGCCTTGAGATGACGGACCCGGGCGATTCCGACGCCCGTGGAGAGGGTCGTGAACTCGAGGTCGACGCTGAGTTGGTGCGAGCGTACGAAGACGGCGCCACGATCACGGAACTCGCTGCCCGCTTCGGGATGACCTACTACAAGGCGCGCGCTTCACTCATAACGGCCGGTGTGGAGCTGAGACAAGTGGGGCCGACGACGCCGTCGGCCCCACCGGGTCTCGTCGAGGCGTACCTCGGCGGGGCGAACATTCACGATGTGGCGAAGAGATTCGGGCTGAGCTTCGGAGTTGCCCGACGGATGCTGCTGCAGAACGGGGTCCGGCTCAGACCCAAGGGAGGCGGCCCGAAAGATGGCGATCGCTCCTAGCGTCACTATCCGTGTTCGCCGCCCACCTGTGTCGCATCAATATGTGCGCCACCAGTCGCTGAACGCCAGCACGGAGGCGGTCGCGAGCAACATGGTCATCGCAGGCATGGAACGCAGGAACTTGTTCAAGTGCAATCCTTTTCGGGGGTTCGGGAGGCGCGCCACCCGAGTCGATCAACTCGGATATGCCTGAGGAGCGTAGGGCCGCCGAGTTGTCTTGCGCAAGGTTCAACAGTGGAGTCTTGACCAGGGGCGGTCTACTGAAAGTTGCGTCGTCGCACGTGCTAGCTGCGGCTATCAACCGAAAGACGGGCGCTCGCTACCTCACTGCGAACAGGCGAATTCACCGATCCGTGTACTTCTTGACTGCCCGCCGGGACGGCGGCAGCATCGCGACCGTGTCCTCGTCACCTTTTCGCGTCACTGGGATCGTGGCCGGGATCCCAGTCACGTTCTCGCCGAGTTCGGCGATCCGCTGCTCTAGTTCGGCGGCCTTCACATGCCGCCCCCGGTCGCGGTAGAGCACTGCCGCGCGGTCGAGAACCTCCCGTGCGTCGGGAGAGTTCCCTCGCTCGGCGAGGATTCGTCCCAGGGTGGCGAGTGCTCGGGCCTGACCCGTCGCGTGGTGGGTGCGCTCGGCGAGATCGACGGCGTGGTCCGCGTACTGGAGTGCTTCGCGGTCCTTGAGTTGCGCGTGCGCGAGGGAGGCGAGCACCGTGTACAGCTTCATGGTGGCCGGTAGATGATGGATCTCATCGGCCAGCAGCAAGGCCTTGTTGCCGTGCAGCGTGGCTTCGTCGTACCGGCTCAGGTGGGTCAGCACGCCCGCCAAAGCCGTGTGGACCGCCATCTGCCCGGAAGTGTCGCCGGTTTCCCTGCGATGCCCCAGCGCACGTCGATAGTGTTCGACGGCGGTAGCGTGCTCTCCCGCGACTTCGAGAGCGTTTCCCAGTCGATGCTCCGCGGTACCGAGGTGGCCCGGATCGCGTACGACGTGCGCCAGCTTGAGGCAATCGCGATATCGGGCGATCGCCTCGTCCTTGCGGCCGGCGTGGTGGTGGCGCCTGGCCATGTTGAGGAGGACGGTGAGCCTGCCGAAGTCGTCGCCCTGCTGGAGAACGAGGTCATACGCGATCTTGAGATAGCGATCCGCCGTCCGGTCATTCCCGAGGAGCATGTGGACCTGGCCGAGGTCGTTGAGCGTGCTCGCTTCGGCGACCGGATCCCCGATGGCCGCTGCCGACTGGGCGGCGATCGTCAGCCCGTTCACGATGTCGTCGTAGAATCCGTACCTGTCGTAGATGTCGCTGGTGACGTGGGGGATCCGCCAGGCGTACTCGTGGAGTCCGTGGGCATGAGAGTCCTCCACCAATGCGTTGAGGTTGCTCCTCGCGTTCAAGCACCACTGGCGGGCGGCGGCCGGCGAATCGAAGTCCAACGGTGTCGCGCCGGGCTCGACAGGAGGCATCGGCGGGCGAGGTTTATGGGGATATACCGTCATATGGGCGTTGAAGGCAGTGTGCAAGTAGAACGACAGCAATCGCCGTCGAGGGCCGTCACCGTCGCTTTCGCGACCGGCGAGGGTCGCCGCGTACCGGTGGAGGATGTCGTGCATGCGATAGCGGTCGAGATCGCCGGGATGCTGGATCAGGTGCGCGGAGAAGAGCGCGTCGAGCGACCTTCGTGCGGCGGGGATACTGGTCGCCCCCGCCGCGGCGAGTGCCGCCGGGCTCATCTCCGTGCCGGGGTGCAGGCCGAGAAGGCGGAACATGCGCTGTTCGGCCTCTTCGAGCGCGTTGTACGACCACGAGTACGCGGACTGCAGGTGGATTCCGGCGCCGTCCCCGTCGTCGCCGATCGTCAGGAGGGTTTCCGCGTCCTTCAGCTGATTGGCCAGTGTGCGCAGGCGCAACCCGCCGCGGGTCGCCGCACGGTCGGCCACGATGCTCAAGGCGAGCGGGATGCCGTCGCACAGCCGCGCGAGCGCGTCGAGGACTTCGGGTTCGTGCTGCCCGCGTTCTCGCATGCGGTGCGACAGCAGTTCGCACGACTCGGCAGGTGACAACGGTTCGAGTGAGATCGACGGGACGTTGTGCAGGGCCGTCAGTGGGGTCAGGCGCCGTCGGGAGGTGAGGATCACCGTGCACGAGGTCAGCGTGTCCAGCAGCGGCTGGACGTGGCCGAAGTTCTCCACGTTGTCCAGTACGACGAGCGCGGGTCGCTGGGAAAGGAGTGTGGTCAGCTTCGCCATTCGCCCTGCCGGGCTGACGATTCGGTCGACGGCGAAGTCGAACACCGCCGAAAGCAGGATATCCACGACGTCGGTGGCTTCCAGTCGCGGAGTCCGGCTGAACCCGTGCAGGTCGATCATGATCGCGCCGTTGGCGAACCGTTCGGCGGCGCGGTGGGCCCAGTGCCCGATGGTCGTCGTCTTGCCGACCCCTGGCGGGCCGGTCACGCAGACGATCGTTCCCAGTGGATCCCCTGTCGCGTCGATGGTCAAGGAATCGAGGTTCGTCAGGATGTCCTCGCGGCCCACGAAGCGGTCGATATCACGCGGCAGCCGTCGCAGTGGGATGACGCTTTCCTCGA
Source organism: Amycolatopsis sp. cmx-11-12 (assembly GCF_046269425.1). Taxonomy (NCBI): domain Bacteria; kingdom Bacillati; phylum Actinomycetota; class Actinomycetes; order Pseudonocardiales; family Pseudonocardiaceae; genus Amycolatopsis; species Amycolatopsis sp. cmx-11-12. The sequence continues at coordinate 67,234 of NZ_JADNQM010000037.1, forward strand.
CTTGCTCCGGTTTTCTGTCAGCGGTTCCGGTGTTGATATGAATGGATTTCGGAGTCGGGGGCGTGAGTGCTTCGTGGAATTCGCGGAGTTCACCCGCCGCCTGTACGTCGCCCTCGTCGCGGAACGCCCGGTACTTCCTCAAGTAGAACGCCGGGATTTCCCCGCGACGGCCGGCCGAGTTCAGTGCCTTGATTCGGAGTTTGGCGAAATCGAGTTCTTCCGGATGGTCGCGATCGAGGTCCTCGAGACGGTGCAGCGCGGCGATCGATTGTTCGGTGGCGATCAGTTTGTCGAGTAGGAAGGCGTTCGCGGGAATCCAGTCCGCCTGGATGAACGACGTACGCCAGTCCTCGGCCGGGCGCGTCGTGAGGTCGGCCAGCGGATGCTCTCGCCACAATGCCACCGCCGCGGCCGCGGTTTCACACGCACGTCGAAGTTCCCCGCTGTCACCGAGCGCTCTGGCGTTCGCCATCTTCGTACGGAAGGCCACGTAGTCGATCAGTGAGGGGTCGACGTCGAGGGTGTATCTGCCGTTCGCGGTGACCAGTGCCGCCGGTGCGCGCACTTCCCGGAAAAGGTGACGAAGGCGTGTCACGTATTGGTACATCGTAGATCGAGGGTCGCGTGGACGTTGTTCTTGTTCGTCCCAAACCCATTCGACTACGTTTTCTATCGAAAGGCGACGGCCGGGCCTGGTGAGGAGTGCGGCGAGTATCCCCTGTTCGCGTGGCCGTCCCCAATTCGCGGCCATATTCCCGTGCATTCGCACCGTAGTCTGCCCGAGAACTCCGAAGGCAACTTCCATGGAGGCCCCCTTCCCATCGGCAGTGTGTGCTGCCGCCCCTCGCCTCGCTCTCCAGTTTCACATTCTTTTCCGTTTCGAACCAGGGTGACCTGTGCGGACCGGACGATCGGTGATCGTTTGTCAGGAGTTTCAACCGCCGGGCGAAAGGCCGGTGTCAGGTGCCGGGGCCACTCTCCTTTCCACGTTCACCGACGAAAGGGGAAGTTCGTGAGCAGGGAGATGTGGATTCGGGGGCCGGTCGGGGCGGGCGCGGAGGCACGGGTGACGCGAGCCGGGTGCCGGACGGCGCTCGTCGTCGTCCCGACGATGACCGCGGGAACCCGGCTACTGGACATCGTGCCGTTGCTCGAATCGGACCATCGGGTACAGGTCGTGTTCACTGTTCCGCACACGACCGATCACTGGCCGGGGGTCGAGGAGTTCGTTCGCGAGCAGCACGGTCTTCTCCTGCCTTGGGAGCAGGCGGTCCAGCACACGTTCGACCTCGTCCTCGCGGCGAGCCATCGCCACCTCGAGCAACTCCGGGGGCCGATCCTGCTGATCGGGCACGGCGCGGGGACGATGAAATCGCATCGATACAGCCTGAAGGCCGAAACGCCGTCATTGCCCGCTACCGGCCTGGACCGCGAACTCCTGACCTATCGGGGCCGGATCCTGCCTGCGGTCCTCGCGCTGGCCACGGAGGACGAGAGGGCGGCACTCGGTTCCCTCTGCCCGGAAGCGTTGCCCGTCGCCGTCGTCGCCGGCGACATCTGCCTCGACCGGATGAGCGCGGGAATGGAGTTCCGTGAGCACTACCGCCGGGAACTGGGGCTGAATCCGCGGCGGCGGCTGGTCACGATCAGTTCGACCTGGTCGACCGACTCGATCTTCGGTCGGGTGCCGAGTCTGTGCCGGGCGGTTCTGGACGCCCTCCCTCCCGCCCGGTACGCGGTGTCGGTGGTATTGCACCCGAACGTGTGGACCGTCCACGGGCGCAGGCAGGTGACGGCCTGGCTCTCCGACTGCGTCGAGGCGGGGCTGCTGCTCATCCCGCCGGATCGCGGCTGGCAGGCGACCATGATCGCTTCGGACTGGGTGATCGGTGACCACGGATCGACCACCGCGTACGCCGCCGCGATCGGCCGCCCGGTCACCCTGGCCACCGAGCCGGGGGACGGGCTCCGCGAGGGCAGTATCGCCGATCTCGTCCGGGAGCACGCTCCGCCTCTGGACGGGGGTTCGTTGCCGGAGCAGGAAGCCGAGGCGGTTCGCCGCCGAGATCGGCTGTCTTCGGTCGCGGCGCGGGCGATCAGTTCCAGACCGGGTGAAGCGGCCGGGATCCTGCGTTCGGCGATGTACCGGCTTTTGGGAATTCCGGAACCGGACGCTCCGCCGGTCGTCCCGATGCTGCCCGCGCCTCGTCCGATCGAGGTGTGAGGCCATGACCATCGTGGGTTCCGTTCACCGCCTGGTCCCCGGCGTGGCCAGGATTCGTTTGCATGTCAACGATTTTGCTGGCGATGCCCTTGTTGTCGCAGTCGACGCCGTGCCTGAGGGGTGGGCGGCCGCCGGAGACGTTCTTCTTCGAGAAGACCGCGAGACGGCCCACGCGGCGCAGAGCGTCGTCGGGGGCGCTCTGCGCCGTCGGCCCGGTGCAAGTGCCGCGGTCGCCGCTCATCCCGGCGGTTACGTCATCGCCACCCGCACAGCGGGAATCACCGCGGTGGCAACGGAACCACGGCGGTCGCCGGAGCGCTGGAGCACTCGGTTGAGCTCAGTCGCCGAGTTCGACGGTTCGGGGATCACCCAGTTCGGCGTAGAGGGTTCGAGCTTCGGCGAGGTGGCCGCTGCCCTCCTTCTCGCGGCCGTTCTGCAGCTCGATCTCTCCGAGGGTGGCGAGGATTTCAGCTGTGTAGTAAGGGGAATCGAGTGCCCGTACCGTCCGTAGCGAGTCGGCCAGCCGGGCGATCGCGTCACCGGCGCGCCCTTCCGCGGCATGGATCTTGGCGAGCGCCATGACGGATCGGGCGTGCTGGGCGGCATCACCGAGTTCGGCCATCATGGTCGCCGCCGCGGTCAGTTCGATCATGGCCTCGCTGTACCGGCCGAGCTTCGCCAGTACCTCACCCTGGCGGCGTCGGCACAACGCGACGCCCCGGGGGATGCCCAGCCGCTCCTGCAGGTCGGCGGCCTGGCGATAGAAGTCGAGCGCGCCGTCGAGATCCCCCTGCCCTCGTGCGGCTCGACCGAGCTGTGAGAGCGCGGTCGCCTGGGTCGGGCCGTCGTCCTCACGCTGTCCCAGGCGAAGCGCGACGACGTTCTCCTCGGCAGCCTTGCCGTACCACCCGAGTCCGGCGTACGCGAACGCGAGCTGGCACCTGAGCCGTGCTTGCACCAGTGGCAGATGCACCCGAGTCGCGGCAAGGACGCCGCGTTCGAACGTCGCGATCCACGACTGGTAGTCCCTGTGGTGCAGGAAGAAACCCCACGACGCTTCGCAGAGCTGCCAGACGATGTCCTCCCACTCCTGCTCCGCCGCCAGGGCGAACACCGCGCGGATCACGGGCAGCTGATCCCGCCACCAGGCGAGTCCATCGGCGCGCCCGGCGAAATCTTTCGATCGCGCTTCGCGTGAGGCGAATCTCGCACGGTGAGGATGGATGACCTCGTCGGCCGCCAACACCCGGTCGAGATACCAGCGGGCGAACGAGTGGGCCAGCCGATCCCGCTCGTCGGCCGACAACGAGATGGCGGCGCGCGTGCGCGCGTCACTGCGCAACACCATGTGCTGGATGAGCCGGTCTTCGCCGGTTTCGGAAAGGAGGTTCGCCTCGATCAGTTCGTCGATGTCATCCTCGACCGCGCCTGCCGGACGGCTGAGTGCCGCTGCCAAGGCTTCGGTGGAGAAGTACGGACCTGGGTGCACACCGCAGGCGAGATACACGCGCGCCGCGCTCTGCGGGAGCCCTTCGTAGACGACCTCGAAGATCGCGTTCAGCGAAAGCGCCTTGTCCGCAGCCCGTTCCGACGACGTCCAGCGTCCGTAGGCGGCGGCTTCGCGGGCAAGGCTGCGCCGCGGCCGGGTCCTCAGCCTCGCCGCGACCAGCGACAGCGCCAGCGGGAGTCCGCCGCAAGAGGCCGCGATCTCGCGTGCGGCGGGCGGATCGGATCGGACGCGTTCGGTTCCGGCGTACCGCTCGAACAACTCCCGAGCCTGAGGCTCGGTAAGGGGCGGGAGATCGACGAACTGCGCCCCGTCGATGCCGAGATCGGTGAGCCGCCATCGGCTGGTGACGACGACGACCGCCGCCTGCCCGGCGGGGAGGAGCGGGCGGACCTGGGCGACGGACGCGGCGTCGTCGAGCAGGACTGCGATCCGCCGCGACGCGGTGGCGGTGCGGAACGCGGCCGCTCGCTGATCCAGGCTCATGGGGATCTCCGCGGGTGAAGTCCCCAACGCCGTCAGGAAGCCGTACAGGACTTCGCTGGGGTCTTCCGGTGGCTGCTCGCGCGCGCCGCCGAGGTCGCTGTACAGGATGCCCTGCGGGAACTCGGCCGCCTTGCCGTAGAGCCAATCCAAGGCGAGCGAGGTTTTGCCGACACCACCCACTCCGCTCACCACCACCAGATGCCGTCCGGTGCTTTCGCTCCAGAGCCGATCCAGTTCGGCGGTGAACCGCTCACGCGCTTCGAACACCGCCGGAGGAGCAGGAACCTGCCATGGCCGCTCCGCGGGAAATCCGGGGCCGGCCGGGTCGGTCATGGTCTGACCCCACCGCTTTTCCAGGCTGCTTCCAGCTGTTGCAGGCGCCGTCCTGGGTTGTTCATGCGGTGTCCCCCCATTTGGTATCAGTAGGCCAGTCTCTCCAATGGTGCGGTTGCAGGCGAGAAAGTGTGGGAGGCGCCATCTTAACCCAGGGGTCGATGCACGTGCGTCAGCACGAGCGTTTCCGGCCAGTCGCTGCGAAATCCGCAGTTTGTCCATAGTGGACCAATGAATTCGTTGTCATCGTGTCGGATTCGCCTGTTGATGAGCTTTCACGCCTTCGAAGGATCTTGACGATGAGGGGCAGCAACGCCGTTCGAAGGGACGTGTGGTCGGGAGGGCGCCGATGATGGGGCTCGCGAGGCCGTCGATATAGAGGACGTGCCCAGATACGCCCAGTGAACCAGCGTGATCCGGCCCCGCCGAGGTGGCGCAGGAACAGCGCGGCACTGCCCGTCGTCGTGCCACCACCGAAACGCGCCTTTGGGCACACGCCGGGGCTCGCACTATGGCCGGTGAACGAAACGGGGCCGGTGAACGAAAACGGGGCCGGTCCACAATGGACCGGCCCCGTTCTTCGATTCGTTTGTTACGCCTGGCTACGGCGACGACGGACCAGCAGCACCATCAGCACACCCGCGCCGAGGAGCGAGCCGCCGATGACCAGCGGCAGGGTCGCGGAAGCACCGGTGTTCGCCAGCTCGTTGCCGCCACCCGACTCGGCGCCACCGGGCGTGGAGGGGGCGGGGGCTTCGGTCGTGGGAGCGCCCTGCTTCCAGTTCGCGGTCGCGTTCGCGACGACCGAGGTCTTCTCGGACTCCGCGACGATCAGCGACTGCGCGGGGACCTTGGCGTAGTTCTCGCCCACGAACAGGCGGCCGGTGTCGAGGTGGCCGCTGACCTTCAGCGTGAACGAACCGTTGCCGTCCTTGGCGTCCTTGGGGACGTCGATGTAGACCTTGGTGCCGTCCTTGATGGCGGCGGCCTTGATCTCCTTGCCGTCGGCGTCGGTGACCTTGACGCCCTCGGGCAGCTTGCTGGTCAGCTCGGTGATGTCACCGGTGGTGGCCACGCTGAACGGGCCGATCCGGGTACCGGGCGTGCCGTTGGCCTTGGCCGGGCCGATGTCGAGGGTCGGCTTCGGCTGCTGGCCGATGCCGACGTTGCCCTTGCCGGTGAGGTAGTCGTAGAGCGCCAGCACGTCGGCGGACTCTTCGGCGCCCTCGTGGGGCAGCGGCTTCTTGCGGTCGAGGTCCTTGCCGTCACTGAAGTGCCAGACCGCGGCCTGCGTCGCGGTGACGGCCTCCTCGGTGGACAGGCCTTCGTTCAGCTTGACGTCCGCCTTGCCGAGCGTGCTCTCGAGCGTCTTCGCCGCGACCGCCGGGTAGCCGTGGTGCAGCACCCAGTTGATCTTCTCGTTGTTCTTGTTGAACGGCGAGGCGGCGTCCGGGTACTTGTTCCACGGGCGCTCGATCATGTCCTGGTCGGTGCGCATGCCGACCTCGACCTGAACGCAGTACATCTTGAGCTTGCTGCCGTCGGAGAGCTTCAGCCCGAACAGCTTCGCGACATAGTTCTTGTTGTCCCCGAAGTTGACGCTGAAACCCACGGTGCCGGCGCTTTCGACGACCCGGCCCCGCGCCGCGCCGTCGTCGGCGAGGGCGGCCGGAGCGGCCATCGTCATCGCGACGGCCGCGGAAGCGACCGCGATCCCACCGCGAACCAGAACTGACCTGCCGTGCATATGTCTCCCATCCGATACGGACCACGAATGCCAGTGCCGCTTGCGACCACAGGCCCCGACCGCAACGGCTCGCCCACATGGGGGATAAGTAATCCCATCGGGCGAGAGCGGAGCATACAGAGGTCACACATGTGGCTACTCCGGGGTATGGCCGATGTCCGAATTGCCCCGAAAGAAGGATGAACGCCAGGAGAATGATCTTGGGCAAGTAGATGACGGGGTCCGGGGGAAAGAAATCGACGAAAAGCTCGCAGATGGAGGTACCCCCGCTGCTCCGACCGCTGTTGAATTGGACCAGACCATTCAACGGTGATTGGAGTCCACATGACGCGACGGCATCTTCGCCGGGGGTTGTCCCTGGTGGCCGGGCTCGCCTTGGCGGGAGCCCTCCTCCCGGCGGCGAGCAGCGCGGAACCGCGGGAAGCGCGAGGTGTTCCGCTCGCGGAGCTGACCGCCACCGCGACCCAGGTCGCTTCCGGGCTGGTGAACCCGACCGCCATCACGGCGCTCAACGACGGGAGCGGACGGATCCTCGTCGTGGAGAAGAGGGGCGTCGTCCGGTCCTATCATCCCCGGACCGGCCTCGCCGCCAGGCCGTTCTTGGACATCAGCGCCAAGGTGAACGGCGCGGACGTCGAGCGCGGGCTGCTCGGGTTGGCCGTCGCGAAGGACAGGCGCGTCTACGTCGCCTACACCCGCAAGTCCGACAGCGCGGTCACGCTGTCGCGGGTCCGGCCGGACACCGGCGAGGTCACCGAACTGCTGACACAGCCGCATTCCGAGTTCCCCAACCACAACGGCGGCCAGCTGGCGTTCGGCCCGGACGGGTTCCTGTACTGGGGGATCGGCGACGGTGGCGGCGGGGGCGACCCGCTGGCCAGCGGGCAGCGGCTGGACACGCTGCTGGGCAAGATCCTGCGCGTCGACGTCAGCCGCGCGTGCCGTCCGCTGGGGTATTGCGTCCCGGCGGGCAACCCGTTCGTCGGTGTCGCGGGCGCGCGTCCGGAGATCTGGTCGTACGGGTTGCGCAACCCGTGGCGGTTCTCCTTCGACCCGGCCGACGGCTCGCTGTGGATCGGCGACGTCGGCCAGGGCCGGTTCGAGGAGGTCGACCACATCGCGAAGGGCAAGGGAGGCGCGAACTTCGGCTGGTCCTGCAAGGAGGGCCCGGTCGTGTTCGATCAGACGCGGTGCAAGGACGGCGTGACCTACACCGAGCCGGTCTTCCACTACATCTCCGGCGCGGAGGGCTGCGCGGTGATCGGCGGACACGTCTACCGCGGCAGGAAGTACGCTTCGCTCGCCGGTGGGATCTACCTCGCCACCGACTTCTGCCAGGGCACGGCCTGGGCCGTCCGCAAGAAGGCCGACGGGACCTACGAAAGCGCCCGGATCGGGGAGTTCCCGCTCGACGCCACCACGTTCGGCACCGACCAGAACGGTGAGCTTTACCTCGCCGACGAAACGCCCGGCGGGCTGCACCGGATCTCGTTCCAGCGCAAGGGCCTTCAGGGCAGCTGAGCGACGGCAGCGACAGACCAGGGTCCCCGGCCGCGTCCGCCCGGCGCGGCCGGGGACTCATTCCGTCCAGGGCAGGCGGACCTCGACCGTCCAGCCGCCGCCCGGCGCCGGGCCCGCCTTCGCCGAGCCGCCCAGCGCGGCGGCCCGTTCCCGCATCCCGACCAGTCCCATCCCGCTGCCGGCGTCCGGCGCCGGACGCCCTTCGGCGGCGCCGTTCGTGACGACGAGCGTGACCATCTCCGGGGCGAACACGAGTTTCACCGCGCGCCCGGTGCCGGGGGCGTACTTGGCCGCGTTCGTCAGCGCCTCCTGCGCGGCGCGGACCAGGGTGTGCGCGGCGGCGCCACCGAGACGCCTCGCGGGGCCTTCGACGTCGAACGGCACTCCCTCGCCCGCGCACAACGCGGCGAGCGTCTTTTCCAGCGGCAGGGCGTCCTCGCGGAGTTCGTGCACCGCCTGCCGCATCCGCCCGATCCCGTCCACCGCCAGCGAACGCGCGCGGCGCACGGCATCGCCCGCTTCGGTGTCCCGGCCGTTGGCGGTGAGCGCGTCGGCCATGTCGAGTTGCAGGGCGATCCCGGTCAGCGAGTGGCCGAGGACGTCGTGCAACTCCCGCGCGATCCGCGTCCGCTCCAGCAACGCCGCTTCCCGCGCCTCGGACGCGGCGGCCCGTTGGGCGTTCGAAAGCGCGTCGCGCCGGTCTCGGCGGGCGATGCCGAGCAGGACCGGCAGGCCCACCGAAAGCGCGAGCCACCACGGCCATTCGTCCGTGGCCGGGCTCAGCGCGGTGGCCACCGCGACCGCCACGGCGCAGCAGACGGCGTCGAGGGCCGCGATCGCGATCGCCGTGGTGCGGGAGGCGAGTTTGATCCCGGCGACCGCGGCGGCGAGGTAGGCGAAGAACGGCGCGGAGGTCTGCGGAGCCAGGGGAAGGAGCACCGCGGCGGAGACGGCGTATCCGCCCGAGAGCAGCGTCTGTGCCCGCTGCGGAAGCCGGTCCCACGGCAGTAACGACACCAAGGCGAAGAGCGCGACGAGGACGAAGACAGCTGTCGTCAGCGGCCGGAAGAGGACGTCCTGAGTGAAGATCCTGGCACCGGTCACGGCGATCGCCGCCGTGATCAGCACCGGCTGGATCAGCCGGCCGGCGACCCGTTCCCGGCGGAGCACCGTGGTGCTTCCGGTCATCGACGCTCCTTGGGTGGAGAGGGTTCTCCACCCGAAGATACGGCCGTCGCCGCACGACGGCTCGCGCTCATCGCCTTAGCGTCGAAGTGTCTTCGAACCCGAGGGGGAAACCATGAGCACTCCTGTCGAAATCGTCCTGATCGTCGCCGCCGTCGGATACGTCCTCATCCGCCGCATGGCCGGGGACGTGGCCGAGGCCAAGCGGATGCTGCTGCTGCCCGCGATCCTCGCCGTGATCGGGCTGTCCAATGTGGATGAGAGTGTGAAATCCGCGACCGCGGTGGCGTTCCTGGCGGGCACCCTCGCGATCGGTGTCCTGTTCGGCGTCCTGCGAGGGGCCAGCATCCGGATCTACCAGCAAGACGGCGTCGCACACATGCGGTACACCTGGCTCACGGTCGCGTTGTGGGTGCTGAACGTGGCCGCCAAGGTCGGCGCGAACCTGCTGCTGGGCCTGATCACCGGAGTCGCCTCCGGCGGCAACAGTGTCATGCTGACCATCGGTGTCGGCATGCTCGTCGAGGGCGTCGTGGTGCTCGCCAGGGCGGTGCGCACCGACAGCCGTATCGTCTGGAAGAAGGGCGAGGACGGCAAGGCGCACACCACGTCGCCGTTCCTCGACGATTTGCAGGCCAGGATGACCCGCCGTTGAACAGGGGAGGCACCGAGGTGACCGTGTCGCTGATCGTCGTCGACGACCAGGCGTCCGTACGGGAAGCCCTCGCGGTGATGCTCGACATCGCCGACGGCATCACCGTCCTCGCCACGGCCACCAACGGCGAGGAGGCCGTCGCCGCGGTCTCCCGGCACACGCCGGACGTCGTGCTGATGGATCTCCACATGCCGGTGCTCAACGGGGTCGAGGCGACCGGCCGGATCAAGGCCGTGACGCCGGAGGTCCAGGTCGTGGTGCTGACCAGTCTCGACGACGACGAGTCGATCCTGGCCGCGCTCGAAGCGGGCGCGAGCGGTTACCTCACCAAGGAGGCAGACCGGGCGAAGATCGAGCAGGCCGTGCGCACCGCCGCCGAGGGCCAGGTCGTACTCGCCCCGGACGTTCAACGACGGCTCCTCACCCTCGCGTCACGCCGCGCGCGGGCGGCCGACGACGGCGACCGCTTCGGGTTCACCGCGCGGGAGAAGGAGATCCTCGGGCTGATCGGCGAGGGCCTGCGGAACCCGGAGATCGCCGCGCGGCTGGTGATCAGCGAGGCCACGGTCAAGACCCACATCAACAACCTGTTCGCGAAGGCGGGCTTCCACTCCCGCGCCGAAGCCGTCCGGTACGCGCTGAGCGCACCGGCTCCCGCGCCCTACCGATTCACCTGATCGCGTTTCATCAAGTTTTCATCCTCGCTCCCTAGCGTGACGTCGTCCGGTGATTTCAGCGATGGAGGCGACGTGGAGCAGACATTCCCACCCCAAGGCGCGCAGTGGCCGCCGCCGCAGGGCTGGGTTCCCCAACCGGTACCGGCGCCGCCCGCCAGGAAACCCCGGCGGTGGCTGCTGTTCGGCGGTATCGCCGGGCTGGTGGTGGTGCTCCTCGCCGGACTGACGACCTGGCTGCTGTGGCCCTCGAAAGCGGGCCGCGAGCCTTTCGAGCAGGCGCTGGCCGGGCTCGCTTCGGCGCCGGCGGTCCGGAACAGCACCTCCTCCGTCGGCGGGATGATCAAGACCGACGTCAAGACCACCGCGTTCGGTGAGACGTCGGGCACCATGTCCTTCCAGGGCAGGAAGATCGAGATCCTCGTCGTCGGCGGCAAGGTCTACTTCAAGGCACCTGACGGCATGCTGCCGGGGTCGCAAGTGGACTCGTCGGCGGCCGACGATCTCAAGGACCGGTGGATCACCGGTGAGGACGCGCTGTTCGGCCCGGTCCTTCAGCAGTTCGAGGCGCCGGAGAAGCTCGCCACCCGCCTGCGCGAAGCACTGGAGCGGGCGGACGAGATCCCCGGCGACCAGAACGAGACCGTCCGGGACATCCCGGCGCTCAAGGCCAGCACGTCCGCCGGTGACCTGTACGTCTCGAAGGAGGCGCCGCACCGGCTCCTCCGCTTCTCCGTGAAGGTGCCCGGCGGGATGCCGTCCGTCCCGCGGCTGCCGACGATGCCCGGCCCGGAGTCCCGGCCACAGATGCCGACGGGCGGCAGCCTCGGCGAGTCCGATGTGGACGCTCTGTCGCCGCAGGAGACCGACGCCGTCTACGAAGACCTGGTGTCGAACACCAAGAAACTGTCCGGCGCGGTCGACACCGGCGTGCGGTTCGACATGGACGGCGCGGCCACGGTCGCGTGCAGTGCCTCGGGCTGCACGGTGACCGCGAACGTGTCCAACTCCGCGTCGGCGAACGGCGGCGGGAAGGTCACCGGCCAGGTCAACGCCACGATGACCGCGAACGTGACCATCGGCGGCCGCTCGGCCGGCAGCTGCCAGAACACGGCGAGCCTGCCGCTGAACGGTTCGGGCTCGATCAGCTGTGTCAACGGCGGGGCGGGCAGTGTGTTCTCGTCCGTCGAAGCGGAGAAGAAGGCGGACGCCGAAGCACAGTCGCGGGCCGCGGGCGGGGTCCCTGTCCAGTACCGGATCGAGAGCATCGCGTCGGTTTCCGTGGTGGCCGAAGCGATCGGTCAGGTCGAGATCACCCGGCTGGTCGACGAACTGGGGCGGAGGCGGGCCGAGGTCGGCGGCCGGTGACCTGGGAAACTGTCGGGATGGAGTACGTCAAGATCGTCCCGGAGCCGACGGGGTTCTTCCTCGACCCTGCCGCCTACCTGGAGCGCTTGCCGGACCTGGCGGCCGAGCTGCCGCCGGGTGCGGCCCGGTTCGCCACCGACCCGGATCACTACAGCTTCTTCGGGGATCGCTGCATCAAGGACCTCCACCTCGTCGCGGTCGACTTCGCGCGGGAGAACCGGGAACTGGCTGTCACCGCCCGGTTCTCCTGGCACGAAGGGACCCCGGTGGTCCTCACCATCACCTACCGCCGGGTCGAAGACCTGAGGCTCGAGTCCGGCGAGGGGCCGGTCCAGCTCGACGAGACCCTGCCGCACGAGCGGGGCTGCCGTCACGAGATCCAGCTCATCGGTGGGTCGATCGTGGTGGTCTGCGCCGATTTCGAGGCTGTTTGGACTCACCAGGGGAGCGGCCCCGAGACGTCGAAGTAGCCGCCGGTCGGGCCGTCCGGCCCGACCGACGCCATCCGGACGATGATCTCGGCGCCCTCCTCGACGGTCTGGTGTCCTGACCGTCCATTGAGGTCGGTCGCGGTGTACCCCGGCTCGACCGCGTTGATCCGCATACCGGGGAACGCCTTGGCGTACTGGACGGTGAGCACGTTGACCGCGGCCTTCGACGCCGGATACGACACCCCCGGATAGGCGTACGCCGGCGAGTCGGTCATGGTCAGCCCGGTGAGCGACGCGAGGCCGCTGCTGACGTTGACCACCACGGGCGCGGCCGAGCGCCGCAGCAGGGGCAGGAACGCGTGCGTCACCCGCGCGGTGCCGAAGACGTTGGTCTCGAAGGTGCTGCGCAGTTCGTCCGCGGTCAGGTCCGCGGCACCGGGTACGGGCCGGATCTCGATGCCCGCGTTGTTGACCAGGACGTCCAGCCCGCCCTCGGCCTCGATGGTCTTCGCGGCGGCTTCGACGGACGCGTCGTCCGTGACGTCGAGGACGATCAGGCGCGCGCCCAGTTCTTCCGCCGCGAGGCGGCCGCGTCCGGCATCGCGGCTGCCGAGGTAGACAGTGTGCCCGTCGGCGATGAGGCGGCGGGCGGTTTCGCGACCGAGGCCCTTGTTGGCCCCGGTGATCAGTGTGGTCGTCATGGGGCCAGATTCGCCGCGGCGAGGACGGACAGCCAGTCGACCCGTCTTCCTGGGACTCGCGGTACCAGGCGCCGCGTGGGGGAGCGGGGCAGACTGGGGGACATGGCGGCGACGGAGTTCGGGCGGGCGGTACGGCGCTGGCGTGACCGGGTGGCCCCGTCGGACGTCGGCCTTCCCGAGGACGGTCAGCGGCGCGCGGCCGGGCTGCGCCGAGAGGAACTGGCCCTGCTGGCGGGGATTTCCGTCGACTACGTGACCAGGCTGGAACAAGGCCGCGCGTCGCATCCGTCGGATCAGGTCGTCGAGGCGCTGGCGAGAGCGCTTCGGCTCGCCGCGCCCGAACGAGCCCATCTGTTCACCCTGGCCGGACTGGCGACTCCGGGGCCGGACGTCGTTTCCGCGTACCTCACGCCCGGTGTCCAGCGGCTGATCGACCGGATGACCGGGATACCCGTCGCGGTGTTCGACGCCACCTGGACGCTGCTGTCCGCGAACCCGCCGTACGCCGCCCTGATGGGTGATCCGTCCCCGGCGCGCGGATACGAGCGCAACGCCGTCTGGCGGCACTTCCTCGGTGAGGGCACGCGCGCCCGGCACACCCCGGAGTCGTTGCGTGCCTTCGAATCCGTCCTCGTCGCGGATCTGCGCTCGGCGGCCGCCCGCTACCCGGCCGATCAGTGGCTCGCCCGGCTGGTCGCGGAGCTGCGCGGCGGGAGTCCCCGGTTCGCGCGGTGGTGGGATTCCGGCGCCGTCGGACGGCACGAGTCCACGCGCAAGGTCATCGACCATCCGACGGTCGGGCCGGTCGAACTGGACTGCGACGTCCTGACCGTCGAAGGCTGTGACCTGCACATCATGGTCTACACGGCCGAGCCAGGTTCCGACGCCGCCGAGCGGCTCGCGCTGCTCACCGTCCTCGGCACCCAGTCCTTGACCGGTTGAAAGAACAGCGCCGGACGAACGGCTTCGATGCCGCGCGCCCGGCGCTTCGCGTCCCGTTGGTTCGGGTCAGTTCGTGTTGATTCAGTCCGTGCCGGACTCGATGGCGGCGTGGTCGAGCAGTTCGTCCTCGCCCGAAGCCTTGCCACGCGAGGCGATCACCTGCGCGCCACCCGCGTCCATCGCCCCGATCAGGCCGGTCGACGCGGCCTGCGCGGCGCCGATCAGCGTCGGGTGCCCGCCGCCGACCATGCCGAGCCCGGCGTACTGCTCAAGCTTGGCGCGGGAGTCGGCGATGTCGAGGTTCCGCATGGTGAGCTGGCCGATCCGGTCCACCGGACCGAACGCCGAGTCCTCGGTGCGCTCCATCGACAGCTTGTCCGGGTGGTAGCTGAAGAACGGGCCGGTGGTGTCGAGGATCGAGTAGTCCTCGCCGCGCCGCAGCCGCAGGGTGACCTCGCCCGTGACGGCCGCGCCGACCCACCGCTGAAGCGACTCGCGCAGCATCATCGCCTGCGGGTCCAGCCAGCGGCCTTCGTACATGAGCCTGCCGAGACGACGGCCCTCGTTGTGATAGCTGGCGAGGGTGTCCTCGTTGTGGATCGCGTTGACGAGCCGCTCGTACGCCGCGTGCAGCAGCGCCATACCCGGCGCCTCGTAGATGCCGCGGCTCTTGGCCTCGATGATCCGGTTCTCGATCTGGTCGGACATGCCGAGCCCATGCCGCCCGCCGATGGAGTTGGCCTCCAGGACCAGGTCGACCGCGGTGGCGAACTCCTTGCCGTTGATCGTCACCGGGCGGCCCTGCTCGAAGCCGATCGTGACGTTTTCGGGCGCGATCTCGACTTCGGGGTCCCAGAACCGCACGCCCATGATCGGGTTGACGATCTCGATGCCGGTGTCGAGGTGCTCCAGCGACTTGGCCTCGTGGGTCGCACCCCAGATGTTCGCGTCCGTGGAGTAGGCCTTCTCGGTGCTGTCCCGGTAGGGGAGACCGTGGCTCTGCAGCCACTCGGACATCTCCTTGCGGCCGCCGAGCTCGCTGACGAACGCGGCGTCCAGCCACGGCTTGTAGATCCGCAGGGACGGGTTCGCGAGCAGGCCGTAGCGGTAGAACCGCTCGATGTCGTTGCCCTTGAAGGTGGAGCCGTCGCCCCAGATCTGGACGTCGTCCTCGAGCATCGCGCGCACCAGCAGCGTGCCGGTGACCGCGCGGCCGAGCGGGGTGGTGTTGAAGTAGGTGCGGCCGCCGTTTCGGATGTGGAAGGCGCCGCAGGCCAGCGCCGCGAGCCCTTCCTCGACCAGCGCGGCCTTGCAGTCGACGGCGCGCGCGATCTCGGCTCCGTAGGCCTTCGCCCGGCCCGGGACCGACTCGATGTCGGGCTCGTCGTACTGGCCGATGTCAGCGGTGTAGGTGCACGGCACTGCACCCTTCTCGCGCATCCACGCGACCGCTACCGAGGTGTCGAGGCCGCCGGAGAAGGCGATCCCGACGCGTTCGCCGACAGGCAGAGAGGTGAGTACCTTGGACATGATGGAAGTATATGCATAGTTGTGTATGACCATGCAAGCCGGGGTGAGCAGGGCAACTCGGGTGGGTAGTCCTGCGGCCTGTGTGAAGTACATGAAGGCCCCCTTCCTGTACCTAGGCGCAAGGAAGGGGGCCTTCATGTACTTGGGAACGCCGTCGGCCGGGGTGCCTCGCGCTGAGGTGATGCCCCCAATGCCGCATTGGAGGCGCTCAGCGCCCCCAATGTGACATTGGGAGCACGTCACCGCCACCAAGCCGGAACCTGGCCGAGCCCCGTCTGCCGGAGGCGCTCACCTGGCCGTGAAGGCCTCCTTGCCTACCCTGAAAGTAGTGAAGGTGGCCTTCACTGCCTGCCGATGTGATCCCTGGTGACCGCTGGGGCGGCCGTGACTATGAAGTCCGTGAAGGCCACCTTGACTCGTCGTCTTCCGGCGCGCTGGTCGCGCGAGGTACGTGAAGGCCCCCTTGCTTGCGCCTAAGTACAGGAAGGGGTCCTTCCCGTACTTAGGGAAGGTGTGAAGGTCGAGTTTCCTCGGCTGAGCCGAGGGAAGGGGGCCTTCACGCGCCGCGTCGGAAGGGGCACCGACCCGCGCCGCGTGCGTCCCCAGGCCGCAAGTAGGCGACTAATTGCGGGAGACCTGTCCGCGAGCCGGTCGGCCGCGAATACCTGGCATGAAGACTTCGCGAGCCGATCAGGAACCCCGTCTCCCGCTGTTCGGGGCGGCGGCGGTCGGTGTCGTGGCGCTCGCCGCGGCGCTGGCGGCAGGCCATCTGGTGGCAGGGTTCATCAGCGCCAACGCTTCGCCGTACCTGGCGGTCGGCAACGGGGCGATCGACCTGACCCCGGTGGAGCTGAAGGACTTCGCGGTCCGGACGTTCGGCGTCTACGACAAACTCGTGCTGCTCGGCGGAATGGCCGTGGTGATGGTGCTCGCCGCCGCCGCGGCGGGGGTCGCCTCGCGGCGTTCACCCGTTCCGGGGGTCGTGCTGATCGCCGCTTTCGGCCTGCTGGGTGGTTTCGCCGTGTCGCAGCGGCCCGACCTCACTTTGGTCGCGTTGCTGGCACCGCTGGCCAGCCTGATCGCCGGAGTCGGCGTCTTCCTCTGGCTGCACCGCCTGGCCACGGCCAGGGCGCACGCCAAGGAGGAGGCCACCGGCGATGCCGCGTCACCATCCCGACGGTCGGTGTTGCTGGCCGGAGTGGGTGCCGTGGTCGCCGCGGGAGCGGCGGGCGCCGGAGGGCAACTCCTCGCCGGTACCAGGGACGCGGAGTCTTCACGGGCGGCCATCGGCACGCTCGTCCCCGCCAGGCCGGCACCGCCGATCCCGGCCGACGCGGATTTCGCCAAACTGGGTACGCCGACCTTCCTCACCTCGAACCGCGACTTCTACCGTGTCGACACCGCGTTGTCGGTGCCGCAGGTCCGGGCCGAGGACTGGAGTCTCCGGCTGCACGGCATGGTGCGCAACGAAAAGCGGTACAGCTACGCCGACATCCGGAACCGGCCGCTGATCGAGCGCACGATCACCATGACGTGCGTGTCCAACGAGGTCGGCGGGACCTACGTGTCCACGGCGAACTTCATCGGCGTCGATCTCGGGGAACTGCTGCGGGAGGCCGAAGTGCTGCCCGGGGCCGAGCAGCTCTTCTCCACCAGTGTCGACGGCTGGACCTCCGGCAGCCCGGCCGTCGCCGCACTCGATCCGGAACGGGGCGCGATGCTGGCTATCGGGATGAACGGGGAACCGCTGCCGGTCGAACACGGTTTTCCCGCCCGGCTGGTCATTCCCGGTCTTTACGGATATGTGTCGGCGACGAAATGGGTCAAGGATCTCGAGGTCACCACCTGGAAAGCGCGCCGCGCGTACTGGCTCGACCGCGGCTGGGGTGAACAAGCCCCGATCAAAACGCAGTCCAGGATCGACAGTCCGAAAGGATTCGAAACGGTACCCGCGGGCAAAGTCCGGATCTCGGGTATCGCGTGGGCGCAGCGAACCGGGATCGAGCGGGTCGAAGTCCGGCTCGGCGCGAACGGGAACTGGCAGCCCGCAACGCTTTCCCGCGAGGTCGGCCTCAACACCTGGCGTATGTGGTGGACCGAATTCGACGTCCCGGCTGGCAGTCATCAGGTCACCGTCCGGGCGGTCGACAAATCCGGCTACACGCAGACCGACGCCCGCGCCGGAACCGTTCCGGACGGCGCGACGGGCTGGCATGTCATCAGTTTCACCGCACGGTGATCGGCATCACTCGAAAGAGTGGCAATCCGATTCGGTGGCGGTTCCGAATACCCGGTAAGAGTCCGAAAAACAAATGGAGTGATTTTCCGTGAGCAAGCTTCGTGTCGCAGGAATCGGTTTCACCGCGGTCGCCGCGCTGGCCCTGACCGCCTGCAGTGGTAGTGACAGCGCTTCGTCCGGCAGCTCCAGCAGTGCCCCCGCTCCGTCCCCGTCGATGTCCGCCCCGATGTCCAGCGCCGCTTCCGGCGAGGGCGTCACCACCAACGCCGACGTGTTCGGCCCGGCTTGTTCGCAGCTCCCGCAGGGCAGTGAGGCCGGTTCGCTGGACTCGATGGGCCCGCAGCCGGTCGCCAGCGCCGCCTCGACCAACCCGCTGCTGACCAAGCTGGTCGCCGCGGTCAAGGCCACCAATCTGGTCGACACCCTCAACAGCCAGCAGGCCATCACCGTGTTCGCCCCCGCGGACCCGGCGTTCGCCGCCTTGGGTGACGCGAAGTTCACCGAGCTGGCGGGCAAGCCGGACGAGCTGGCCCCGATCCTGCAGTACCACGTCGTCGGCAAGCGTTACGACGCCAAGGGCCTGGAGTCGGCCAAGACGCTGGAGAGCCTGAACACCGCGGGCGGCCCGCTCAAGATCGAGGGCTCCGGCGAGAACATGACCGTCAACGGCGCCAAGATCCTGTGCGGCAACATCCCCACCAAGAACGCCACCGTGTTCGTCATCGACAAGGTGATGACGCCGGGCACCAACAAGAACTAGGTCCCCACCCCCTGATCGCGGTGGCCACGCCCTCGGGCGCGGCCACCGCGATCGTCGTCATGCCGGTGAGCTTCAGGGAACGAGCGCGGCGGCGTCCACATCGGTCACGACGATGCGCAGACTCGCGTTCTCCCAAGCGGTTCCGGTCAGCACGGCACGCAGTACGGCACCGGCGTTCTCCGTCAGCGGCGGGATCGGGACCTCCAGTGCGACGACGCGGATTTCGACGACGCCCTCGGAGATGTCGACGGCCATGACGTCGAGGTCCCACGGCACCGCCGAGGCCGCGGCCGTGGTGGACGGTGTCGCCGCGCGAAGCCCCGGGATGTCTCGGAGCGCGCTGAGCAGCGACGCGGTCAGTTCGGAACGTGCGGTCACAACAGTCCTCCACGGATTTCGATGTCCAAAATGGACACCGAGACGGCCGAGGGCGTGAGCCCGGTCGCCTCGGTGACCGCCCGGCTGACGGCACGTTGCACCGCCTGCGCGGTCGCGGCCGCCTGGTCGAGGCCGGAGAGCGAGAGATCGATCTCCACTCGCACGTCGGGTGGATCGTGCTCGACGAACGCGCGGACCCCTTCGGTCGGCGCCGGTTCGAGACCCTTGATCCGCTGCCGCGCGATCCGGGCCAGCGAACCCGCCAGCCCGCGCAGACCGGGTTCCAGGCGTACCACGCCGGGGACCTTCGCCGCGGCATGCGCGGCGACCGCCGCGACCACCGGCGGGGCGATGACCGTTTCGACCAGTTGCCCGGCCGGGGCCTGTTCACGCGTCATAGAGGTCCTCCACCACCAGATCCAGCCGGGTCAGCCGGATGCCGACGCGGGCACCCGCGGCCGCGGTGACCCGTTCCCGGACGACGTCCAAGGAGCCGCCGTCGAAATCGTGCGCGATCGCGAGGCTCAATTCCACGTCCACCGCCAGCGCGTCGGTGTCTTCCCCCGATCGGCGGACCCGGCAGTGCCGCGCGCGGACGCCGTCGACGGAATCCGCGGCGAACCGCAGTACCGCCGCGACAGCCTGGTCGCTCACCTGCACCTCGCCCGGTTCCGGGCTGGCCAGCGGCACCAGATCGCGGCGCCGCACCTCGGCGCGGACCGCCGACATGATGCGGCCGACGAGGTCCGGCGACGGCTCGGCGTCGTCGGCGGCCAGCTCGCCGGTCAGCCCGCGCAGCACTCGGAGGCTCTCGCGGGTCGCCCGGCAGTGCGGGCAGTCGAGTTCGTGCGCGTCCGCCCGGCCGGCGTCGACCTCGTCGAGCCGTTCCCAGACCTGTTCCACATCACGGCCGCACGGCAGCAGGTAGTCCTGGGTCGCGTGATTCATCGCCATGGCGCCATCACCTCCGCCAACTGTGCTCGTGCTCGTGCGATGCGTCCGCGCACCGCCGTGGTGGTCGCCCCGATCGCGTTCGCGATCTCCTCGTAGGAGCGGCCGTGGACCTCGCGCAACAGCCAGCAGGCCCGTTGCTCGGCGGTCAGTTGGTCCAGCGCGCCGGTCAGCGCCGTCATCTGCGCGCTCGTCTCGGCCGCGTGATCCGGCCTGCCCGCCGGACCCTCGGACTCCCGCAGGTCCAGTTCGACGTCGGCCACCGGTTTCCGCGCGCGGATCACGTTGAGGCACCGGTTGGTCGTCGTCCGGTAGAGCCAGCCGACGAACGCCGCGTCCTCCTGCAACTGGTCGAGCCGTCGCCAGGCGGTGAGGAACACCTCCTGGACGACGTCCTCGGCGTCGCCCTTGTTCCCCAGCATCCGCAGCGCCAGCCGGTACATCGGTCCCTGGAAGCGCAGGACGAGCTGCTCGTACGCGCGGATCTCACCGTCGCGGGCCCGCGCCACCAGTGTGGCGTCGTCCAGCACGGTTTCACCGGCGGCGGGCGCGTCCTCTCTCGCCGACGTCGTCATCCAGCGCACCTGTGCAGTGACGCCATCCGAAGCTCCCTTCACGTCACCTTCTTCGGGTGACTCCCGTAAGACACGTCTTCCCCGGAAACGTCACGCGGGAAACCCTGTCCAGCCGACCACGGCACGGTGGCGTGCGCATGCCGAAGTCGGGTGGTCACGCTCGGTGGGTGAGCGCGGGGTAGTCGTCCAGGGTGATGTCGGTGGCGAACTTGTCGGTCACCCACAGCATCCAGCGGAGCATGAACGGACGCCGGAACATCTGGTTACGCAGGTTCATCCGCAGCTTCGACGACGGCGCGAGGAACGGGCCCGCGTTGGCGCCGCGGGCGATCTTGGCGTAGCCGCGGAACTTCTCGTCGTACTGACGGAAGGCCACCTCGTGGTCGCCGTTCGCGGCGGAGAGTTCGCCCGCGATGACGTACGCGGCAACGACGGCGAGGCCGGTGCCGAAGCCGCCCAAGGTGTTGCCGTAGGCCGAATCGCCGAGGAGTGCGACGCGGCCGGTGGAGTAGCTGTCCATCGTGACGCGGCTGATCGAGTCCAGGTAGACGTCGTCCGACCGCCGCACCGCTTCCATCAGTTCGGGCAGCCGCCAGCCGCCGTCGGCGAACGCGTCGGCCAGGATCTTCTTCTGCTGGTCGGGGTCGTACCGGTCGTAGGCGATTTCGGGGGAGGCGAACACGAAGAACGCGGCCGCCTTGGGCCCGCCGGTGGCGGCGAGGCGGCCGGGCTCGTTGTACATGATCGAGGTGCCGCCGGGGCCGCGGAAGTCGTCGGTCTCCCCGGTCTCGACCAGGGCGTAGTAGTGGCCGAGGTGCTGCACGTAGTCGGTCTCCGGGCCGAAGGCCAGCCGTCGCACGGTGGAGTGGATGCCGTCCGCGCCGAAGACGAGGTCGAACCGTCGCGGTGCCCCGCGTTCGAAGGTGACGTCGACGCCGTCGGCGGTCTCCGTGAGCGAGGTGATCGAGTCACCGAAGACGTACTCGCAGTCCTGGGCTGTCCGTTCGTAGAGGATCTCGGCCAGGTCGCCGCGCCGGATCTCGACGTCGCCGCCGGTGAACTCGCCGGGCATCACGGCGAGTGGGCGTTCCGTGGCGTCGATGATGGTCTGGTCGTGCCCGCCGGTCTGGCGCCGGTACACCTCGTCGAGGATGCCCATCCGCTCCAGCACGGTGCGGTGGGTGGCGCCCTTGAAGTCGACAGCCTGGCCGCCGGTGCGGAGTTCCGCCGACCGTTCGACCACGGTGACCTCGTAACCCTGGCGGGAAAGCCAGAAGGCGAGCGCGGGACCGGCGATGCTGGCGCCGGAGATGAGGACGGTCTTGTTCGTCATGGCCGGAAGCTTCGCGGCCGTCGTTGACGAAGCGCTGACAGTCCGCTGACCGTCGCTGTCAGCTCCAACCGGGCAAGGGAAGGGTGAGCTGGGCGGGGTCGCCCGGTGGTGCGGTCTCGTAGCGGGGCGGCGTCGCCGACAACCCGATCGGGTTGCGGGTCAGCCGCACGGACGTGCCGTCGGGCCGGGGGAGGTCGACCGTCGGATCCAGGCCGAGCCGTTCGGCGAGGGCGAACGCGCCCGCGACGTCGTTGACCTCGCCGGCGGGCACCCCGGCCGCGCTCAGGTCCGTCGCCCACTCGGCGGCCGGGCGCCGGGCCAAGTGCTCTTCCAGCAACTTTCGCAGTTCGACGCGGTGCTCGACCCGCGCCGGGTTGGTCGCGAACCTGGCCTGACCCGCGAGTTCCGGCAGGCCGATGACCTCGCACAACGCCGCGAACTGCCGGTCGTTGCCGACGGCGAGCGCGATCTCGTGATCGGCGCACGGCACGAGTTCGTAGGGGGCGATGCTGGGGTGCCGGTTGCCCATCCTCGCCGGTACCGTCCCGCCGGAGGTGTACGCGCTGCCCTGGTTGACCAGCGCGGCGAGCAGACTGGACAGCAGGTCGATCTCGACGCGCTGGCCCTCACCGGTCCGGTCACGGTGGCGCAGGGCGGCGAGGATCCCGACGCTCGCGAACAGCCCGGCCAGCACGTCGACGAGCGCGACGCCGACCTTCTGCGGCTCGCCCGCCGGGTCGCCGGTGATGCTCATCAGCCCGCCGACAGCCTGGATGAGCAGGTCGTAGCCGGGCAGCGCCGCGCCGCCGCCGGAGCCGAAACCCGTGACGGAGCAATAGACCAGTCCGGGGTTCGCCGCCCGCAGGGGCTCCGGACCGAGGCCGAGGCGGTCCATCACGCCGGGCCGGAAGTTCTCGACGACGACGTCGGCTTCCAGCGCGAGCGCGCGGGCCTTGGCGAGGTCGTCCGGATCGCCGAGGTCCAGCGCCACACTCGTCTTGTTCCGGTTCACCGACTGGAAGTACGTCGCCTGGCCGGACGCGTCGTACGGCGGCCCCCAGCTGCGGGTGTCGTCGCCCGTGCCCGGCCGCTCGACCTTGACCACCGTCGCGCCGAGATCGGCGAGGAGCATCGTGGCGAACGGGCCGGCGAGCACCCGCGAGAAGTCGAGGACGCGCAGCGGGCCGAGTGCGGTGTCGGGCATGAGCCGACCCTAAAGGGTGTCTCCCAGGTCAGGGCGGCTGAAGGACGCTTTCCCCGCATGCCATGCGACGAAAGCGTCCTTCACCGCGTGAGACGAGGGGAAGGGCCCCTTCAGCCCCCTTCAAGTTGTGATCACGGTCACGAAAGGCCGGTTTTCCCAATACTTTCCTCTAGGTACCTACTATCTCCAGGAAGGTAGCTTCGGTCGCGTCAGTGAAACGCGAATCGAGGAGCGACCATGATCGTGGTGACCGGAGCGACCGGGAACGTGGGACGGCGACTGGTGGAAACCCTTGCCGCCGCAGGGGAAAAGGTGACAGCCGTGTCGCGCCGAATCTCGGCGGCGGACGTGCCGGACGGCGTTCGGACCGTCCAAGCCGATATCGCGAAACCAGCCGACCTGAATCAGCTGTTCGACGGCGCGGACCGGCTTTTCCTTCTGACATCAGGCGATTACCTGGCAGCGGGCGGCGATGTCGCGGAACTCGCCGCGGCGGCGCGGCAAGCGGGTGTGCGGCGGGTCGTGCTGCTGTCCTCCCAGGGGGTCGGGAGCGGGCGGCACGCGCCGGCCTTCGAAGAGGCGGTCAAGGCGTCCGGTCTGGAATGGACGATGCTGCGGCCGGGAGGCTTCGCCAGCAACGCTTTCCAGTGGGCGCCGTCGATCCGCGCCGATCGCGTCGTCGCCGCACCGTTCGGCGACGTCGCGCTGCCCGTGATCGACCCGGCCGACATCGCCGACGTCGCGGCCGTCGCGCTACGGGAGACCGGCCACAATGGACAGACCTACGTGCTGACCGGGCCCGAGCCGATCTCGCCCCGGCAGCAGGCGGCAGCCTTCGGTGACGCGCTGGGCGAGCCGGTGCGGTTCGCCGAACTGGGCGAGGACGAGGCGCGGGCGGCGATGTCGGCGTTCATGCCGCCGGTGGTCGTGGAGGCCACGCTCGCCATTCTCGGTTCGCCGACGGAGGACGAGCGGCGCGTCAGCCACGACGTCGAACGGGTGCTGGGACGTCCAGGGCGGACCTTCACCGAGTGGGTGGCGCGGAACGTGGCGGCGTTCAAATGAGCTGAACGGCGAGGGACTCGGGGTGCTCTCGGGCACCCTGGCCCTACGCCGGTCCCGCTCCTTATGCTTAGACTGAGGTCTATTTAAGGGGCCCCAAGTGGACCAGCTCACTCTCGGCGTCATTTCGCGCTCGCGCAAAGAAAACGAGTGGCGGCTTCCGATCCATCCGCGCCACCTCGAACGGATCGACCCCGAACTCCGGAAGTACATCTATCTCGAACACGGCTACGGTGAACGTTTCGGTATCCCCGACGAGGACCTGGTGCTGCTCGTCGCGGGCCTGCGGTCACGGGAATGGCTCATCGCGGAATGCGACATCATCCTCCTGGCCAAACCGCTCGCGGACGATCTGGCCGAACTCCGGCCGGGGCAGATCCTGTGGGGCTGGCCGCACTGTGTCCAGGACGACAAGCTCACCCAGCTGGCCATCGACCGGAAGCTGACGCTCGTCGCCTTCGAAGCGATGAACCACTGGCGGGGCGACGGTTCGTTCGGCTTGCACGTCTTCCACAAGAACAACGAACTCGCGGGCTATTGCTCGGTGCTGCACGCGTTGCAGCTGATCGGTTCGACCGGTGACTACGGCCGCCGTCTCCGCGCCGTCGTGATCGGCTTCGGCGCGACCGCGCGGGGTTCGGTGACGGCGCTGAACGCCCACGGCATCCACGACGTGCACGTGCTCACGCATCGCGGCGTCACCGCGGTCGGTTCGCCGATCCATTCCGCGAACATCGTGCACCTCGACCACGACCTGAACGGCCCGGCCGATCTCCGTCGCAGTCACGCGATCACCGAGACCGGCCGCGTGCCGCTGGCGGACTTCCTCGCGGAGCACGACGTCGTCGTCAACTGCGTGCTGCAAGACCCCAAGGCCCCGTTGATGTTCCTCAAGGAGGAAGATCTCGCCGCGTTCCGGCCCGGAAGCCTCGTCGTCGACGTTTCCTGTGACGAGGCAATGGCTTTCAGCTGGGCGAAGCCGACGACGTTCACCGAGCCGACCTTCCAGGTCGGCGGCGTCACCTACTACGCCGTCGACCACAGCCCGTCCTATCTCTGGGACTCGGCCACCTGGGAGATCAGCGGCGCGCTGCTGCCGTATCTGAAGCGGATGCTCGGCGGACCATCGGCTTGGGCGGGCGACGAAACGCTCGAGCGCGCCGTCGAGATCAGCGAGGGCACGATCCAGAACACCGACATCCTGTCTTTCCAGCACCGCTCGCCGGAATACCCGCACGCGCGGTTGTGAGCCCGGCTCGATGAGAAAGTTCTCATCGAGTCCTCATGGGCGGCTCACTCCCGCAGGGCAGTGTGGGTGGCATGCGAGTCCGAATCTTCGTACTGGCCGGGGTCGCCGCCGTCGTGGTGGCGGCCGCCGGCACGTTCGCCGTGATCGCGGCCACCGCGGCCTCGCCGCCCGACCTCGGTCCGGCGGTCGTCGCCCCCGCGGGGCAGGCCGTCTCCGGGCCAGGGGAGGCGGGTGCGCCGCCCGCCGTCGTCCCGCCCCGGCTGGCCGGGGACGACGACGACATCGATGATGGCCATGACCATGACGATGACGGCGACGACCACTTCGACTTCGACCTCGACGACTGAGCGGGGCCGCCACCGATGAGTGCCCGCGCCCGGATCCTCGCGTGGGTCCTGCTGGTCGTGCTGCTCGCCCTCGCCGGGTCGCTGCTGGCGACCCGCACCGTGCTGCACAACCAGCTCGACCAGCGGCTCGACAACGAGATCGCGCACGAGACCGGCAAACTCCGGGCGTTCCTCGCGTCCTCGGACGCCCGCCCCGCCGGGCAGCCCGCCACCGTCGAGGCGGTCCTCGGCCGTCACCTGGAACGGAACCTGCCCGAAAAGTACGAGACGTTCTTCTCGGTCGTCGACGGCGCCGCGTCGAGGCGCAGCGCCATCGAGCCGCCGGTCCGGCTCGACACGGACCCGAAGTTCGTCGGCGAGCTGTCCCGCGTCACGAGCCCGGCGTACGGCACGGTGACCACCGCGGTCGGCTCCGCGCGCTACGGCGTCGTCCCGGTGACCATCGACGGCTCTCCGGAGCGCGGGGCGCTGGTGATCGTCGAGTTCGTCGACCACGCCGCGGGCGAGATCAACGACGTCGTCGGCGTCATGGCCGCGATGTCCGGGGCCGCGCTGGTGCTCGCCGGGCTGATCGGCTGGCTGGTCGCCGGCCGTATCCTCGCGCCGGTGCGGGAGGTGCGGCTGGCCGCGGAGCAGATCGGCGAGACCGATCTTTCGCGCCGCATCGAGGTCCGCGGCTCGGACGACGTCGCCGCGCTCGGCCGCACCTTCAACACCATGCTGGACCGGCTCGAAAGCGCCTTCGCCGGGCAGCGCGACTTCATCGACGACGCCGGGCACGAACTGCGCACGCCGATCACCATCGTCCGCGGTCATCTCGAGCTGATGGGCGAGGACCCCGAGGAGAACGCGGCCACCCGGCATCTGGTCCTCGACGAACTCGGCCGGATGCAACGGATCGTGGACGATCTGCTGGTACTGGCGAAATCCGGCAGCCCCGACTTCCTCGCCCCCGGCGACGTCGACCTCGCCGACCTCACCGTCGAAACGCTCGCCAAATCCCGGCCGCTGGCCGAACGCGCCTGGCGGCTCGACGCGGTCGCCGAAGCGACCGTCCGCGCGGACGGGCAGCGGCTCACGCAGGCCTTGCTGCAACTGGTCTCCAACGCCGTCCGGCACACCGAGCCCGGTCAGGAGATCGCGCTCGGCTCGGAGGTCACCGCGACGACGGCGCGACTCTGGGTTCGTGACACCGGCGAAGGCGTCCCGCCCGACTCGAGGAGCCGGATCTTCGAACGCTTCAAACGCGGCAGCAATTCGAGCGGCGACGACGGCGCCGGACTCGGCCTGGCGATCGTCGCCGCGATCGCCGAGGCGCACGGCGGCCGCGTCCTGCTCGACACCGCGCCTGGCGAGGGCGCGTGGTTCACCATCGAGATCCCTGTCGCGGAAGGTACGGACCGGTGACCAGTGTGCTGGTGGTGGAGGACTCCGCCCGTATCGGCGCGTTCGTCGAGAAAGGCCTACGGGCTCAGGGATTCGCGACCCGGTGGGTCAAGACCGGCTCCGAAGGGCTGACCGAGGCGCTGACCGGCGCGCACGATCTGGTCGTCCTCGACCTCGGGCTGCCGGACCTCGACGGCTCGGATCTGTTGCGGGCCCTGCGAGCGGCGGGCCGGACGGTGCCGGTGATCATCCTGACCGCGCGGGACAGCGTCGTCGACCGGGTCGCCGGGCTGTCCGGTGGTGCCGACGACTATCTGGCCAAACCGTTCGCGTTCGAGGAACTGCTCGCCCGGATCCGCTTGCGGCTGCGGGGAAATCCCGAAGCAGAACCGGCGGTGCTCCGCGCCGGGGAGCTCTCGCTCGACCTCCGCACGCGGAAGGTTTCGGTGGCGGGGGAGGAGAAGGATCTCACCGCCCGCGAGTTCGCGCTGCTGGAGACGTTGCTGCGCAACCGCGGGCAGGTGCTGTCGCGGGAGCAGTTGCTCGGCGGTGTCTGGGGGTTCGACTTCGACCCCGGCTCGAACGTGGTGGACGTCTACATCCGTTACCTGCGCGGGAAGATCGGCGCCGAGCGGATCGAAACCGTGCGGGGGATGGGCTACCGGCTCGGTGAGTCCCGATGAGACGGTTCTCATCGGGTTCTCACGACGGTCTCTTTTCCGGGCGGCACAGTGGTTTCCATGACCACGACACTGCTCCATCTCGCCGTCGACCTCGTCGCCGCCGTCATCCTCGCGTACGGTATCTACTACCGTCGCCACCAGCGAGGTGATCTCGCCTGCGCCTACCTCGCGCTGAACGTCGGTGTCTGCGTCTCGGTCGCCGTGCTGCTGTCCGTGCCGACCGCGAGCGCGCTCGGGTTCGGCCTGTTCGGCGTGCTGTCGATCATCCGCCTGCGGTCCGATTCGATCAGCCAGCAGGAGGTCGCGTACTACTTCGTCGCACTGGTACTGGGTTTGGTGAACGGGCTGCCGTCCGCGGACTGGCGGATCGTCGCCGTCTTCAACGTTCTGCTGCTCGCCGTCATGTACGTCGCCGACCACCCTTCGCGCACGCGCGGGCCGCAGCGGCGGACGGTCGTACTCGACACCGTGTACCCCGACGAACAGACCATGCTGATGGAACTGCGAGCGCGGCTCGGCGGAACCGTCGTGCGGCACACAGTGTCCGAAGTGGACTATGTCCGTGAGGTCACCGTCGTCGACGTCCGCTTCCGCCCGGACGCCGCGCCGGTCGTCCACGGCGCACCGGCGGGATACCGGTGAGCGGGCGCGGAACGGCCACCGTGGCCGCGGTGGCCAAGGGACTTCCGTCGCTGTCACTGGCCGAGGTCGTCGCCACGAGCGGGCTGATGAGCCGGACGGACCGCAAGTACGTCCTGCCGCTCAACGACTTCCTGGCCGTCGCTCAGGAACTGGGAGAGTCGGTGCACTGCCTGGAGATCGACGGGCGGCGGATGTTCGGTTACTCGTCGACCTATTTCGACACACCGGGTCTGGCGATCTTCCGCGCCCATCGGCAGGAACGGCGTCGACGCTTCAAGATCCGCACGCGTACCTACACCGACTCGGCCGACACCTTCTGCGAACTCAAGGTCAGCGGACGGCGGGACGAGACGGTCAAGGTCCGCCGTCCGCATCCAGTCGAGACGGCGCATGGCCTGACCGCGTCCGCGCTGACGTTCCTCGACGACGCCCTCACCGCCGCCTACGGCCACCCCGCGCCCCGGCCGCTGACCCCGGCGCTGGTCACCGACTACCGGCGCACCACCCTCGTCACCGCCGATACGCGGATCACCTGTGACACGTCGCTGGTCTGGCGATCCGGATCCCGGAGCCTCGCCGCCGGGGGTGATTTGGTGCTGCTGGAGGTGAAGTCGGCGTCCGAGCGCAACAGTGTCACCGAAGCGCTGGCGAAACTGCGGATCCGGGAGCA
This sequence comes from Amycolatopsis sp. cmx-11-12, assembly GCF_046269425.1. Lineage (NCBI taxonomy): Bacteria > Bacillati > Actinomycetota > Actinomycetes > Pseudonocardiales > Pseudonocardiaceae > Amycolatopsis > Amycolatopsis sp. cmx-11-12. The sequence goes on from NZ_JADNQM010000037.1 coordinate 96,017, forward strand.
GTCGGTGAGCAAGTACTGCGCGGGACTGGTGGCGCTGGACCTGGCGACCGGCGGGAACCGGTGGCGCCCGGCGCTGCGGCGGCTCGGGGTGGCGTAACGCTCGGCGGGTGGCGGCCGACCCCCAGCTGTTGGGGAACCGAGGGAGGGAAACCATGAGGACGAGAGAGAAAGTCGCGCTCGCGGCCGGAGGACTGGCTGTCACCGCGGCGGCGGGCACGGTGCTCGCCGGAACTTCCGGCGCCGTCGGACCGTCGCCCGCGCCGCTCGTACAGGCCGCGGAGGTGTCGTGCGTGACCGATGGTGCGGGCATGTGCACGGTGCAGCACGCTCTGGGCGCGGTTCCGGCGGTGGTCGTCATCTCGGCGAACACGCCGGGGCAGTTCAACGCGTACATGCTGAACACGGTGCAGGGTTCGTACACGGCGACGACGTTCCAGGTGCGGGCGATGTTCAACCAGACCACGCCGAAGGTGGGCGGATCGATCTGGTTCAGCTACGCGGCTTACGGCGGGCAGGTTTCGCCTCCGACGAAGACCACTCTGCCGCCTACAACTCCGACCGTACCGACCACGACACCCACCACCACGCCGCCGTCGAGTGATACGCCTGGACCGGGGACGACCACTCCGCCGGGCGGTGGTTCGGGCCTGGGCAACTGACCGTCCAAAGAGGACCATTACGGCCGGGGCCGCGGCGACGGCCGGTCACCCAGCTCGTCGGTGAAGATCGTGTCGACGCGCAGACTGGCCCGCCGCAGCACCCGGACGCTCGCCCTCAGTAACACCAAGCCGCCGATGGCGACCACGACACCGAGCCCGATGGCGACCGAATTCGCCACGAGCGCCTCCCTGTACTGATGGGCGAGATACCCCAGGCCCATCCCGATGGTCAGCGTGTCCCCGAGCGCGAGCAACCAGCGCCGAAGCACTCGTGGTGCGGCCGGCAAGGCAGGCACAGGTATCACCGTCCCCCGCCGCGCTCGGCGTTGGTCCTTGCAACCTAGACGAGCCCGCGCCGTCCGGCGGTGGAAACCAGCTGTTTGGCCTAGTACTGCAACGGCACTCGCATGGGTAGTGGATGATGTTGCGGGTGATGGACATGGTGGTGGCTGAGCTGGGTCGGGTCCATGAGCGGATTTCGGGTCGTTTCACGAGGTTGGAGCCGCGGGGCCG
>NZ_JADNQM010000038.1:0-91261 GCF_046269425.1 Amycolatopsis sp. cmx-11-12
TAACTACATGGAGAGCCCGTTGCGGCGAGAGTCGCACGGCGGGTTCGGCGGGCGGCCTCTGGGAAACGCACCCGAGGAAACTCGGGCGGCGCGCCCAGGGCCGACCCATCTGCCACCGCCCCGCCCAAGCCTGCGACCTCGACCATTCGGTGCCCTGGCAACACGGCGGCCACACCAACGCCGACGACCTCGTCAGCTTCTGCCGCCGCGACCACCGGCTGAAAGACGAACCCGGCTGGACCTACCAGCTCGCCCCCGACGGCACCCTCACCGTCACCACCCCGACCGGACAGACCTACGACAGCACACCACCGCCTCTTCACGAACCCCGCGAGCGAACACCTCTCACCGACGAACCACCACCGTTCTGAACCCCATTACCGGAAAACGGCTACCGGTTTTGTCCCATGCGAGTCAGGCCGGGGTTCGGGCAAGTGTCGCCGCCCTCCTCGTTGCCGGAAATCGGCCACGCGTTCTTCCGCGTCACGCAAAGACCCGGTGCCGCCAGTTCCGCGGGTTGTCGGTCGTTCTGCCAGTGGAACCGTCGTCGCTGGATCGGTGAGGTGTGGTCTGTTCTCCGTCACCGTTCTGGGCCCGTTGCCGAAATTCGGCCATCGCTCTCCGGACCGCTCACGAACTCAGTGTTGCCGGCTGCGTGGTTGTCGGTCCTTCCACCAGAGGAATCGTTGTCGGTTTTTGTTCCTGCGACTCAGGCCGGGGTTCGGGCAAGTGTCGCCGCCCACCTCGTTGCCGAAAATCGGCCACGCGTTCTTCCGCGTCACGCAAGGACCCGGTGCCGCCAGTTCCGCGGGTTGTCGGTCGTTCTGCCAGTGGAACCGTCGTCGCTGGATCGGTGAGGTGTGGTCTGTTCTCCGTCACCGTTCTGGACCCGTTGCCGAAATTCGGCCATCGCTCTCCGGACCGCTCACGAACTCAGTGTTGCCGGCTGCGTGGTTGTCGGTCCTTCCACCAGCGGAATCGTTGTCGGTGGATCGGTGCTTACCGTCCCTATTTCCACACACCCCCTACTCGACGCCACCTTTGCCGTACCCCTCGATAACCCGAATCGCCACTCACGACCCCCGCGCCCTACGAGAGCCGAACAGTGTGCCGAGCCCTGGCCGGACAGGCCGTGTGGCCAGAGCGCGCAAAGCGTCCCAGAGCGTGACCGCGGTCGCCGTAAGCACGGGTTTGCCGAGGCTGAGTTCGAGGTCGTCGAGCAGCGGGGTCGTGTGGAGCGCGGTTTCTGGGACGAGCACGGCTTCCGCTTCAGCGTGGTCGGCCGCGGCCGTGAGTTCGGCGATCCGGTCGCCGGACCAGGCGGTCAGCGCGCGATCCGACGGCGCGTCCGCGGAAACCGAATGAACGGTGGTGACGCCTGCCTCGGTAAGGAAGTCTACGAAGCTCGCCGTCGGGTCGCGGTGGTAGACCGACGCCAGTGCGACGCGATCGATGCCCAGGTGAGTGAGAGCGGTGAGGAAGGCCAGAGAGGTGCTGCTCGCGGGAACACCGAGTCGGCCGCCGAGCACTCGAGTCTGCTCACGCGCGCCTTTCAGACCGCGCGTGAAGCTACAGCTGGAGCAAAGCCCAGGGACGTACGCGAAGTCCACCGCCGGCTCCGGGGCCAGTTGCCTTGCCAGCGCGAGGAAATCGTCCTCGCCGCAAGATAGAGCAGGCCGATCCGCCGGGGCGGCTGACAGGGCGTGCTGGACAACGGTGGCCTCCTCCCGCGCGGGTTCTGCCACTCGGTGGCCCTTGTCCGGTCCGGGCAAGGGCCACCGAGTGGACGGTCAGAGTTTCAGCGCGAAGCCGGAAGCGCCGAACTCCGCTTCGATGATGCCGTCGAGCAGCGGGAAAGTCGCCCAGTCGTTGTTGGTGTGGACGGCCAGCGTGTGGGAACCGTCGGGAGTACCCATCACGAAGGTGCACGTGCCATAGCTTTGCCCGGTGCCGCCGCGCAGCGTCATGCCGTTGGACAGGGTCAGTTCGTACAACCCCAGGCCGTAGCGGGTGTTCGCGAGCCAGTGTGCGCCTTCGGTGGAGACCGTGGTCCACATCTTCTCGTGCTGCGCGGGTGGCAGCAGGCTGCCTTTGAGCATCGCGGTGAAGAACACGAGCAGCTCGTCGAGCGTCGACACCACGTTGGCCGCGCCCCACCCGGCCGAAGTGTTGACCTCCGTGACATCGAAGGGCGGCAGTGCCGGGTCTTCCAGCATCGAGAGCCAGTTCTCCGGGGTGACCTCGTCCGGGCGGATCCCTTCCCTGAGGAAGACTTTCGAGTAAGCCCGGGGATGGCGTCCCCGGTACCCGGTTTCCTCGCGGTTACGCGCGAATGTGTGCTTCAGCCCCAAAGGTTGCACCAGCGTCCGGTCCACTTCGGACTCGAAGCTGCTTCCAGTGGCCTTCTCGACGATCGCCGCGGCGAAGCCGAATCCGCCGTTCGAGTACCAGAAGGCTTCTCCCGGCTGGTACGCCGGAGGCTCCGACACGGCGAGTTCCAGTACGGCTGCGGGCTCGAAGACTTCGAAGCGGTGCTCGTCGAAAGCGGACCGGACGTTGTATCGGCGCTGCACCTCCTTCGCCATGCCCGTGGCAAAGAGGCCGCTGGTGTTGGACAGCAGCTGCCGGACGGTGATCTTGGTGCCGTCGTAGGCACTCCCGTCCATCGTTCCCGGCAGCCAGTGCTCGACGGTGTCGTCGATGTCCAGCAACCCCTCGGCCTCGAGCTGGAGCACGGTTGCCGCGGTGAACGCTTTGGAGATGCTGCCGGTGTGCAGGTGCTCGCCGGGCACCCGCTGGGCGCCGGTCGCCGTGTCGGCCTGCCCGGTGGAGCCGTACCACGTGCCGTCGCCGTCCTGGATCTGGACGACGACGCTGGGCGCGCCCAGCTCCCTCACCGCGCGGTCCATGGCCTCGCGTACCTTCGGGCGTCCCGTGCTCTCGACGTTTGTCATGCCGATTCCTCTCAGCTGGTTGTCGTAGGCCCCAACGGTGACCGTCGGTGATGACAACCGGCTTACAAGACGCTGACAGGGGCTGAGTGCGCTGCCAGCCGGGTGGTCGCGTCGTGCCAGGTGAGCTGCGCACCCGCCCGGAACGCGTTGTCGTAACCGCGTTCGCCGAGCCGTCGAACGAGTTCGGCGACCAGGTCGCGCAGCTCCGGATCGCCATGGTCGAAGGCTCCGCGAATCGCCTGGCTCAGGCCGAGCGCCGTCGCCGCGCCGACCGGGTCGTCTTCGAGGAACAGCAGCCGCGCCAGCTGTTGGGCGGCCGGGGCGGAGGCTCTGTTGGCCTGCGCCGCGGCGATCGCGGCAGGCAGCAGTTCGCGGGCGCCGTCCGCGTCCCCGGTCGTGAGGCGGAGAGCGAACCTGGCCGGTGCCAGGACGGTCTCCACCTCCGGCAGCCTCAGCCGTCGCGCCAGCGCGGCCAGCTCGTCGAGTTCCCGCTCCGACCGTCGGAATTCGCCGGAGCGCCGGTGGATCTCGGCGCGGCCAAGGCGGATTTCGAACTCCATGTATCGCAGGCCGAGGGCCCGTGTCAGGTCTTCGGCTGCGTCGATGTCCCGTCCGGCGCCGTCGAGGTCGCCGGCGCGCATCCGTACCGCGGCCAGCCCGACCAGGTGGGCGACCTGGTCCTGCGAGCCGGACCCGGCGGACAAACCGACGGAGTGTTCCAGTGCGGCGATCGCCGCGTCGTGGTCACCGCGGACGAGGTGGACCTCGGCCAGGAGGGCCGTCGACACGGCCGTCCACAGCCGGTCACCGGTTTCGGCGAACTCGGCCGCTGCTCGCCCGCGTGCGGCGGCCGAGTTCGCCCAGTCGCCTCGATTCCCGGCCGCGGTGGCTTCCAGCAAGGACACGCAGGCCCAGGCCCAGGCGTCGGAACCGTTTCGCGCCCTGGCCATCTCTGCCGCGACCAGGTCGTCGAGACCCATCTGCTGGGCAAGGGGCAGTGTCACCAGCAGCAGAAACGGATACCGCTCGAAGGCGCCGGTCTCCGAACATCCGGCGACAAGGGCACGCATCCGGTCCGGATCGGTGCACGGCGCGTTCTCGCCGATCAGGGCGTCGATCGCGGCGAAGGTGGCACGGGCGTCGCGGGGGAGCGCGTCACCCAGTGTGAGCGCCTCGGCGATCAACGACTCCGTCCGGGCGTCGTAGCGCACCGCGTACCAATACCAGTGCAGCAGTCCGAGCAGCCGCACCACGGCGTCCGCGTCCCGGCCATCGAGCGCCACCCTCAGCGCGAACACCAGGTTGTCGTACTCGGCCGCGACGACCGCCAGTGAGGAGTGTTGGGAGTGAGACCGTGCGAGAGCTTCGTGTTCGGCGGCCAGCGCGGCGAAGTGGCGGAGATAGCGGTCTTGGATCATGTCCCGTTCGCCCGCTCGGGAAAGCTCCTCGGCGGCGAAGGCGCGGATGCTCTCCAGCATTCGGTAGCCGTTCTCGCCCCGCTCCACGAGCGACTTGCCGACGAGCGAGTCGAGCACGTAGAGGGTGTCCGAGCAAACCGCTTCGATCGCCTCGAAGGTGGCGGTGGCCGGGAAGAAGGCCAATCGGCGCGCCACTGTCCGTTCGCGATCGCTCAGCAGGTCCCAGCTCCACTCGATCACCGCGCGCAGGGTGCGCTGGCGGGGAAGGGCCGCCCGGTTCCCGGTGGAGAGCAAGCGGAACCGGTCGTCGAGATGCCGCGCGACCTGGCCGACGGTCATCGAACGCAACCGTGCCGCGGCTAGTTCCAGAGCGAGCGGCAAGCCGTCGAGGCGGCGAACCACCTCCACCACCGAGTCCACTGTGGACTCTGTGAGGGCGAAGCCGGGTTGAACGGCGGCCGCGCGGTCGGTGAACAGCCGCACCGCGGCCGATTCGCCGGGATCGGTGTGCTCGGCGGGAAGGTCGAGCGGGTCGAGGCGGCAGAGCGCTTCGCCCAGGACGTCCAACGGCTCCCTGCTGGTGGCCAGGACGGTCAGCCGCGGCCGGGTTTCGAGCAGGTACTGGGCGACGCGCGCGACTTCGGCGACGAGGTGCTCGCAATTGTCCAAGACCAGCACGGCGTCATCCCCGCCGAGCAGGATGGCCGCCCGATCCAGCGGCTCGGTGGCGCCGGCGGTGAGACGGGCGCCGCTGAGCGCGCCGAGGACCGCGTCGGCGACCCCTTCCGGCTTCTCGACGCCGGCCAGCGGGACGAGCCACAGCCTGCCGCTTTCGTACGCGGGATGCCGGGACGCCACTTCCAAGGCCAGCCGGGTCTTGCCGACACCGCCGGTACCGGCGACGGTGACCAGACGGGAAGTCTCCATCAGGTCCGCGAGTAACGTCGAATCACCGCCGCGGCCGACGAACGACGTCAGCCGGGACGGCAGCCTGCCCGGCGTGGGCCCGGAGCGGGCCGTCGTCCGATCCACCTCTCCGCGCAGCACGGCGAGGTGGGCCTGCCGCACCACAGCGGAAGGATCGACACCGAGTTCGACGGCGAGCCTGCCCCGGATGTCCTCGTACGCGGCGAGCGCCTCGGACTGGCGGCCCGCCGCCGAAAGCGCGCGCATGCGCAACGCGGCCAGGCGTTCCCGCAAAGGTCGCCCGGCGCACGCCGCCTCCAGATCGGGCAGTACCCCGGAGTGCCTGCCCAGCCGCAGTTCCGCTTCGAAGCGGTCTTCAAGTGCGGCCGCTCGCAATTCCTCGAGGCGCGCACCGGCGATTCCGGCGTACGGAGCCGCGAGTATGTCCGCGAACGCGTCACCGTGCCACAACGCGAGCGCGTCCCCGAGCGTCGCGGTCGCCTGTTCGGGAGCGTCGGCCAGGAGTTCGCGCCTGCCACGCGCCGTCAAGACTTCGAACCGGTGCGCGTCCACGCTGTCCGCGGGCAGGGCGAGCCGGTAACCCCCGGCCGGCGACTCCACGACTTCCGGTTCCGGCAGCGCCCTGCGCAGCCGGTGCACCAGCGCGTGCAAGGTGTTCGTGGTGGCCGACGGCGAGTCCGTTCCCCAGATGTCCGCGATGAGCGCACCGGGTGACACCGTCTCGCCCGCCGACAGCGCGAGCCTGGCCAGCAGCATGCGCGGCTTCGCGCCGCCGGTATCGACCTGTTCGCCGTCGTCGCCGAAGACCCGCACCGGTCCCAGCACCGTCACCCTCAACCCCACGGCAAGAAGCCTAGGCCTTGCTAGTCGTCGGGACCGCGCAACGTCAGGACGACCCGGAGTACGTGTTCGACGGCGGCGGGGAACACGGCCCCGCGCAATTCGCCGCGGCTGGCGAGGGTGAGCCCGGCGAAGTCCAGCATCCGGTCTTCACCAAGACGCCGGACGGTCAGCGTGGCTACTTCTTCGAGGTCGAGGCCGGGATGGTCCAGGCGGGTCAGCGCGAATTCGACGATGAGCTGCTCGTCCGTCACTTCACCACCACCTCCTCGTGCGTTCGAGAATAGTTCGGGTGGCTGACCGCGTCGCAAATGCCCGATTAAGCCTGCGCGGCAGCGGGTAACCGTACCCATGGCGGAGCGACCGTGAACGAAACGGAACTACTGCACACCCTGACCAAGGTGGTGACCACTTTGGACGGTACGTCGGTGCGGTTCGCCGTCGCGGGCGGCCTCGCCGTCTACGCGAGAGGTGGCCCGCCGTCCGACCACGACGTCGACATCTTCCTCAAACACGAAGACGTTCCCGAGGCGGCGGAAGCCCTGGTAGCCGCGGGGCTGAGACGCGTGCACCCGCCCGAGGACTGGCTCACCAAGGTCTACGACGGTGACTGCCTTGTCGACCTGATCTTCCGGCCGAATCACCGCCCGGTGACCGACGAAATGCTGGACCGCGCGTCGCTGATGCGTGTCGGGGCGACCGCGGCGCCGGTGCTCAACGGGACGGACCTGCTCGTCGACAAGGTTCTCGTGCTCAGCCCGCATCGGTGCGATTTCGCGCCCCTGCTGCGGATCGCCCGCGATCTCCGCGAGCAGGTCGACTGGCACCGGGTGGCTGAAGAGACTTCCGAATCGCCGTACGCGTGGTCGTTCCTGACCCTGCTCGCGGCACTGTCCATCATCGACGGGAAGGAGCTCCCGATGCCCGCGGAAGCACCCCAGTACCTGGTCGCCAGGCTGACCAAGGCGCTGGCGGAGGACCCGAGGACCGCCGAACTCGGCGTGCACGTCACCGTGCGCGGCGACCAGGTCCGGCTCAGCGGCGAGGTGGCGTGCGCGAACCGCAAGGCCGACCTCGAGGCCGTCATCTGCGAACACATCGCGGCCGAACTGGTGCACAACGACGTCCGGCTCGCCGATGTGCGCGAGCCTGCGCGGGCCGAGGAGATCCGGTGATCCGGGTCGCCGCGGTCGGGGACGTCCACCTCGGGGAGGACAACCGGGGCCTGCTGCGGCCGGTACTGGACAACATCGCCGAACACGCCGACGTCCTGCTGCTCGCCGGTGACCTCACCCGGCACGGCACCGTCGAGGAGGCCAGGGTGGTGGCCGACGAGTTCGCCGGGCTCGACGTCCCGGTGGTTTCGGTGCTGGGCAACCACGACTACCACTCCGACGCGGCCGAAGCGGTCAGCGGTTTGCTGGAGGAAAGCGGGATCACCGTCCTGGAGGGCTCCGCCACCACGGTGAAACTCGACGGCGGCACACTCGGCGTCGCCGGGGTGAAGGGTTTCGGCGGCGGGTTCGCGGGCAAATGCGCGAGCCGCTTCGGCGAACGCGAAATGAAGGACTTCGTCGAACACACCATGGCGGCGGCCAAGCGGCTGCGGACCGCGCTGGAAGGGCTCGAACACGAGGGCGCCGACGTGATCGTCGCGCTGACGCATTACTCGCCGATCCCCGGGACGCTGCACGGTGAACCGCCCGAGATACACCCGTTCCTCGGGTCCTATCTGCTGTGCGAGCCGATCGACGACGCCCAGGTCGCCCTCGCGGTGCACGGGCACGCGCACTACGGCAGCGAACAGGGTGTGAGTCCGGGCGGTGTCCCGGTGCGGAACGTCGCCCAGCCGGTGATCCGGGCCGCCTACGCGACGTACATCCTCGAACCGGCGAAGGCCTTGGTATGAGGGAACGATTCCAGGGACAACTGAGTATCCTCGGCGACCGGTTGTCGGATATGTGCGGCATGGCGTGCGACGAGCTACGCCTGGCCAACCGGGTCTTTCTCGACCGCGACCTCGCGGCCGCCACCGAACTGGCGACCGTCGAGGCGTGGATGAACGCGGCACGGACCGAGTGCGAGGAGACCGCGCAGAAGCTGCTCGCCTTGCAGGCGCCGGTGGCGGGAGATCTGCGGACCGTACTGGCGGCGGTGTACTGAGCTGACCGGCTGGAGCGGATGGGCGACCTCGCCCAGCACATCGCCGAACAAGCCGCCCGGGCGCCGAAGTTCGCCGTCCCCGAGGTGCTCTCCGGGCGATTCTCTGAGATGGCCGGGCTCGTCTGCTCGATGGCGGAAGACCTCGGCGCGGCGATCGAAGGGTCGCCTGCCGAGGTGTTCCACTCGCTGGCCCGGTCCGATCAGCGCGTCGACGCGCTTTACGAGGAACTGATGACCGAAGTCACCGACCCGGCTTGGACCCACGGTGTCGCGCCCGCCATTTCGGTGGCGCTGCTGGCGCGGTTCTACGAGCGGTTCGCCGACCAGGTCGTCTCCGTGGCGCGGCGAGTGGACTTCGCGCTGACGGGGGAGCTGCCCGAATCGGCCCTGCGGGACGCTTCCACCCCGGTTGGCGGGAGCGCTCTCCGATGAGGCTGCCCGGAACTGATCACTTGCGATGTGGCCGGTTCCTGGGGTTCTGGGCTCGTGAAGGATAGGTGGGAGATCCGGGGTAGGGCAAAGGTGACGCCGGGTGAGAGGTGTGTGGAAATAGGGACGTTGAGTGTCCCTATTTCCACACACCCCCTCCAGATCCCGGCGGTCACAGGGACTTTCGTGCGGGACTGTGTGGATTTTGGGTCATCTGACGTCCCAAAATCCACACGGTGAGGGTCGCGGTCCGGGATCGGGACCGGTCACCGAACATGACACCTTTGCCTTACCGTCAATAGCCGCCAGAAAGTGTCCCTTGTGGACAGTCAAGGGCGCGGCCGGTTCTCGTGGGCCGGTCCGGCCCGCGCCGCGGTCATCACAGCACCGCCAGCAGTTCGGCGGCGGCGCGGCGGCCGCTGTCGATCGCGCCGTCGATGAAGCCCGGCCACCGCTGGGCGGTGTGCGCGCCGGCGAAGTGCACCATGCCCTCCGGCACGGCGAGATCCTGTTCGTAGCGGGAGATCTGCCCGGCCCGGAACGTCGTCCAGGTGCCGCGCGACCATTCGTCGTCCACCCATTCGTATGTGGTCGCGGCGACGACTTCGGCCTCGGGCGCGAACTCGCGCACCGCCCGCTGCACGTCCGCCACGTCGTGTCCGTCCACCCGGTCGTGCTCGGGTGCGAAGCACACCAGCACCACGCCCTCGGGCACGGTGTACATCGCGCCGACGTAGTCGAACGCGGTACCCCAGCCGTACCCGCTCAGGTCCTCCGGCACGTTGCGGGCCAGCGCCCACACCTTCTGCCCCTGACCGGCATGGTTCTCGGTGGAGATGGCCAGTTTCGCCGCGGACAGCGCGGGGGTGAACTCGATGTGCCGCTGCACGCCGATGGGGACGGTGATCAGCACCCGCCGTGCCGTGACCGTGCCGCCATCGTGGCCGACGACCACGTGGTCCGCTTCCTGGCGCACCCACCGCACGGGCGTGCTCAGCCGGATGTCCGTGCCGCCGTCCTCCGCCAGTGCCGTGGCGAGTGAGGCGGTGCCGTCGTCGAAGGTCCGGCCGAGCACGCTGGCCCGGACCATGCCCCAGACGGAGTTGCCCATGGCGGCGAGCCAGCGCAGCACGTCCAGGGCGGAGCCGGTGTCGGCCGAGGCGTTGCCGCATCCGCAGAACCAGGAGATCAGCAGTTCCCGCGCGTTGCCCTTCAAACCGGCCTCGTCGGCCCACTGGCGGATCGGCACGTCGAGATCGGCAAGGCCCTGTCCGGCCAGTGGGCGGTCCACGTCGAGCCGCGCGCCCGCGGCGATCAGGGCGCGGACCGCCTGTTCCAGGTCCTCCAGTTCGGCGGGCGGCACCGGCAGCAGCGACTCCAGTACGCGGCCACGGTCGGACCAGGTCATCCGGGCGGGCAGTTCGCTGTCGCTGACCGCGATCCCGTAGCGGCGGACCTCCTCGGTGACGAAGGTCTGCTCCGGGACGATCCACGTGCCGCCCATCTCCAGCCCGACCCCGTCGAACAGGTCGGTCCGGTACCAGGTGCGGCCGCCGATCCGGTCGCGCGCTTCCAGCACGCGCACCGTCCGCCCGGCCGCGCCGAGATCGCGTGCGGCCGTCAGCCCGGCGAATCCAGCGCCCACGATGACGACATCGACTTCCGGAGAAACCATCGAACACCTGCCTTCTGTCAGCGTGCACGGCAACGTACGTGCGCCGCCCCGCACCGGTCGATGGACACGAAGTCCAATTCAGTCGATCACTGTGGACGCGGTGACGAATCCCGGCCGGTCTCGGCGTAGGCGAGCGCGTCCCTGGCCTCCAGCGCGAGCCACAGCTCGTAGCGCGCGGACGCGGTCGCCAGCGTCCGGCCGGTGAGATGCTCGATCCGGTCGATGCGGTTGCGCACGGTGTGCCGGTGCACGCCGAGGCGCTGCGCCGTGACGTCCCAGGCGGAGTTGGCGTCCAGCCACGCCCGCAACGTGGCCAGCAGCTGCCCCCTCTGGTCGGCGGCGTCGACAGGCGCCAGCACGGTGTCGGCGAACGACGCCAGCAGCTCCGGTGGCCCCAGGGTGAGCAGCAGCCTGCTGGTGCTGTGCTCCCCGGCCTCGGCGGGACGGCCAAGGCGCGCGCTGGTGGCCAGCAGCGCCCGCGCCTGCCGCAGCGAGACGGCCGCCGAGCCCGGCCGCAGTGCCGCGCCGACGCCCGCCGGGCGCTCCGGTGCGAACCGGTCGAGCAGCGCGGTCACGTCCACCTCGTCCACGACCAGCGCCTCCACGGTGTCCTCGGACCACCGCACGAGACCACCGGGCAGCACGAGAGCGAGATCGGCCGCCAGGTCGTCCGCTTCCCCTACCCCAGCCACCACCGCCAGGCCGCGCACCGAGGGAGAGGCCAGCCCGAACGTGGTCAGCAGCGACTCGGCCCGGTCGTCGGGCAGCCCGTCCAGCAGCCGGGCCAGCGCCTCCGCACCGGCTCGCCGTCGCGGTTCGTCGGCCAGATGCCTGCGTTCCAGTTCCAGCGTCAGCAGCGACACCAGCGCGGCGTCCAGCGTGCCCGGCTGCGGTTGGGGCGGCCGGGCGAGCAGCACGTGCCCGCGCAGCCGCCGGGCACCGATCGGTTGCACGGCAACGGTCAGCCCGTTCACCGCGACCGACGCGCTGCCCAGCAGACCGCGGCCGCCGACCTCGTCCAGCACCGTGCGCCCGGCGGCGAGCAGGGCGGGCGCGGATTCGCCGACGGCGACCAGTTCGCGGCCGAGCAGGTCGGTCACCACGGCGGCGCGACCGGTCGAGTGCAGCCACACCTTGAGGATCGCGTTCAGGCCACCGCCCGAGGTCGCGGCGACGGTCAGCCTGCGTTGCACGTCGACGGTGTGCTCCAGTGCGCGCCGGTCCTCGGCGGCCAGCGCGGCGAAAACCGCCTTGGTGACCGCGATGAACGGCACCTCGTCCGGCACCACGAGCAGCGGCAGCCCGGCGGCCTCGGCGGCGGCCACCAGCTCACCGGGCGGCTCCCGGTGTGGCTGGCCGTGGCCGACGCCGAACGCCAGCGCCGCCGCGCCGCCCTCGACGACGTCCCGCACGAATCCCCGGCAGGACCGCCGGTCCGTCGGCAGCACCACACCGGCCGTCATCAGCAGTTCCCCGCCGTGCAGCCACTCACCGGGGCGGGCCAGCTCCGAGACGTGCGCGGCCTCGATCACCCGGTCCCGGCCGCCCTCCCCGGCGACCAGGGTCAGGCGGAGCGCGCGCAGGGCGAGCAGGTCGGCGACAGTCAGCGGCATGGACGCAGTGTCCACAGTCACGCGAAAAGTTCAACCCCGCGTCCATCGACGCGGCCGGGCGGCCCGCCCTACCGTCCCCACACCCCGTGACCCACGTCTCAGTCCACAGGACACCGCTGGAGGCCCCGCCGTGATCCAAGACCCAGCCAGTAGAGCGGCACCCGAGCCCGTCTCCGCCCAGGCCACCCGCATCGAGACGCACGGCATCGACGTCATCGGCGACGAGGAGCGGCACGGCCGGGCGCGCGACCTGTTCGGCGTGTGGGCCGCGCCGAACGTCAGCTACCTCAGCCTCGTGGTCGGCGGCGCGCTCGTGGTGCTGGGCCTGAGCCTGTGGCAGGCACTCGGCGTGATCCTGGTCGGCAACCTGTTCTGGCTGCTGGTCGGGCTGATCTCGGTCAGCGGTCCGGCCGCGGGCACGCCGAGTTCGGTCATCACCCGGACCATGTACGGCGTTCGCGGCAACCGGGTGCTGGTCACGGTCAACGGCTCGCTGATCTCCGTGTGCTACGTGGCGCTGAGCCTGTCGGCGGCGTCGGTGACGGCGTTCAGCCTGTGCTCCAGGTTCGGTCTGGAACTCGACACGACGGGCAAGATACTGGTCATCGTCGGCGTGGCGGCGGTGACGCTGGCGATCAGCGTCTACGGGCACGCCACGATCATCAGGCTGTACCTGCCGCTCGCCGCGGCACTCGCGGTGGTGTTCGCGGTCCTGGCGTTTTTCGTGCTGGGCAACGCCGACTGGGGTCACCGGCCGCCGCAGGAGCTCCAGGGGCCCGGCCTGTGGGCGGCGCTGGCCGCCGGGCTGGCCATGGTCTCCTCCGCTCCGCTGTCCTACAGCACGAGCGCCGACTTCGCCCGCTACCTGCCGCGCACCGCCAAACGGTCGGCCATTGTCGGCTGGACGGCGGCGGGCGCCTACCTGCCCAGCGTGCTGTGCACCCTGCTGGGCGCGATCGCAGCCACCACGCTGGACATGAGTGATCCGCAGACCGCGCTCACCGGCCTGCTGCCCGGCTGGTTCTCCCCGGTCTTCCTGATCGCCATGATCCTGGGCGCGATCGCCAACAACGCGCTGATCATCTACAGCTCGGGACTCGCGCTCCAGGCGATCGGGATGCGTGTCCGCCGGTCGCGCAGCGTGCTGTTCTACGGCACGGTCAGCATCTTGCTGACCATGTACGCGCTGCTGGTCTCGAACTTCCTGGACACCGTCAGCCGGATGCTGCAGATGATGGTGGCGGTGCTGGCCCCGATCATGGCCATCTACGTCACCGACGTGCTGCTGCGGCGCAACCGGTACGACGGCCACGCGCTCAGTGACCTGAGCCGGGGCGGTCCGTTCTGGTACCGGGGCGGGGTCAACTGGGCCGGTTTCGCCGCGCTGGTGGTCGGCGCCGCGTTCGCCGTCGAGTTCCTGGCCGTACCCGGCGTGCACATCGGGTTCCTTGCCGAGCTGGCAGGCGGGATCGACCTGTCGCTGCCGGTGGGGCTGATCGTCCCGGCGCTGATCTACGTCCTGGCGATGCGTTCGTCGTTCGACCCTGCACCCAAGGAGTGACATGAGCAAGCCGGAACGGGTCCACTACCGGGGTGGCCGGATCTTCACCGCCGACGAGCCGGCGTGGGCGGAGTCCATGGTCGTGCGCGGGGAGTCGATCGAGTTCGTCGGCGACACCGCGACGGCGGACGGGATGGCAGGCGGCGCGCGACTGGTGGACCTCGGCGGGGCGTTCGTGCTGCCCGGTTTCGTGGACGCGCACACCCACCTGCTGGGGATGGGCGAGGCGCTGCGGCAGGTCGACCTGTTCGACGCCGCCGACGTGGCCGAGATCCAGTCCAGGGTCCGGGAGGCGGCGGCCGCCGACCCCGGTGCGCCGCGTGTCCTGGGCCGAAGCTGGCTGTTCGGCGCGCTGGACGGGCGCGGCCCGGACCGGGGCCTGATCGATGCGGCAGCGCCGGACCGGCCGGTCTACCTCGCCGCCAACGACCTGCACTCGACGTGGGTCAACAGCGCCGCGCTGCGGGAGCTCGGGATCACGGCGGACACCCCCGACCCGATCGGCGGCCGCATCGGCCGCGACGAGGCGGGCGAGCCGGACGGCATGCTGTACGAGGCGGCCGCGTTGCAGCTGGCGCGGCGGTTCCTCGACGCGGCGGGCAGTGACGACGAGCGTGACGCCGCACTGGCCTCGGCGTTCGAGCGGTACCTGTCCGACGGCGTGACCGGTGCGGTGGACATGGGGCTGGGGCAGGACGACCTGGACGCGCTGGAGCGGGCACTGGCCCGAGGCGGCGGCCGGTTGCCGTTGCGGGTGGCCGGGCACTGGCTGGTCGAGCGGACCGGCCGCACCGAGGACGACCTGCGGCAGGTCCGGCGGGCGGTGGAACTGGCCGGGCGGCTGTCCGGGCCCTGGCTGCGGGTCACCGGCATCAAACTGCTGGTGGACGGCGTGATCGACAGCTGCACGGCGGCGATGAAGGCCCCGTTCGCCGACGGCAGCCACCCCGGGCCGATCTGGGATCTGGCCGCGCTTACCCCCGTCGTGGCGGCGGCGGACGCGGCCGGGTTGCAGGTGGCGCTGCACGCGATCGGCGACGAGGCGTCGGATATCGCGCTTTCCGCACTGGAGCACGCGATCGAGGTCAACGGGCCGCGCGACCGGCGGCACCGGCTGGAGCACGTCGAGGTGGTGACGGAGGAGAACGTGCGGCGGCTGGCCCGGCTCGGCGTGGTCGCGTCCATGCAGCCGGTGCACGCGGACCCGGCGATCCAGGACAACTGGCGGGCGATGCTCGGCGACGACCGCGTGCGGCGCGGATACCCGTGGCCGGAGCTGACCGCCGCCGGCGCGGTACTCGCGTTCGGCTCCGACGCGCCGACCGCGCCGCATCCGCCGTTGCCGAACATGTTCATCGCCACCACCCGGCGTTCGGCGTCCGATCCCGGGCTGCCGCCCAACATCCCGGAGTTCGCCCTGCCCATGGCCGACGCCCTCGCGCACGGCACCCGGCACGCCGCGTACTCGTGCCGATGGGAGGGGCTGACCGGGCGCCTGGCACCGGGGCTGGCGGCGGATTTCGTGGTGCTGGACCGCGATCCGTTCGCCGAAGGCCCCGACTCGCTGTTGCGGACCGAGGTGCGGCTGACCGTGGTCGCGGGAGTCGATCAGCTCGGCGAAGATCCTGCCGTCATTCTTGCTCGACGCGGAGGATGAGCTTGCCTGTCGTGCGGCGGGCGAGGAGGTCCTCGTGGGCGGTGGCGGCGGCGGACAGTGGGTATTCGCCGCCCACGAGGGGCTTGATCTGCCGGGTGGCGGCGAGGTGGAGCAGTTCCTGGAGCGGGGGCCCGGCGGCACCGGCTTCGTCGAGGATGGGCACCAACCAGAGGCCGCCCAGGATGGTGTTGCGCATGGTGAGGTGGCCTGGGTCCACCGGTGGCAGGCCCGTTCCCGCCGAGGCCCCGTAGGTGATCAGGCGGCCGAAGCTCGCGAGCGCGCCGAGGGCCTGATCGAACACCGTCCCACCGACCGCGTCCAGCACGACATCGACCCCGGCGCCGCGGTTGGCGTCCAGCACCCGCTCCCGGTAGCCGTCGGCGGCCCCGTCGACCGCCGCGTCGGCCCCCAGTTCCAAGGCAAGGGCCCGCTTGTCCTCGGTCGATGCCGTGGCGATCACGCGTCCGGCGCCGAATCGCTTGGCCAACTGGATCGCCAGCGAGCCGACTCCTCCCGCCGCCGCGTTCACCACCACGGTCTCCCCTGGCCGCACTCGCGCCGCGGAACGGAGCAGGTGCCAGGCGGTCAGCCCCTGGACGAGCAGCGCCGCGGCCTCACCCGCGCCGACACCGTCCGGTAGCTCGACCAGGTCCCGGATAGGGACGACGGCCTTGGAGGCATATCCGCCGTCGGTGAGATAGCCGAGTACGCGCCGACCGTCACCGGTCCGGCCCACCACTTCCATGCCAGGCACATGGGGGAACGTCTCGGGCGGGGCGTACTGCCCGGCGACGTTCTTGATGTCCCCGAAATTGACGCCCGCGGCCTCGACCTCGACCAGGACCTCGCCGTCGCCCGGCACCGGGTCGGGCCGCTCGACCTCGGTCAACACTTCCGGGCCGCCGAACCTGTCGAACTCGATAACGCGCACGGGATTCCCTTCACCACTCGATCGCTCTGGTCCTGTCAGGCTAGGTAGGCGTCGACCAGCGGAACCATCGGCGATCGCCGATGGTGACGGGATCATCCATGAACGACACTCATCTATTCAGAGTAGGCAAGGAGGCCTTCACGGCCAGGTGAACGCGTGCACCCCTAAGGCACGTTTGCCTTTAAAGTTCCGGACATGAGCACTGGGGATCTGACGGCAGGCGAGCTGCGCATTTTCATCGCCATCGAACGGGAGGGAAGCTTTTCGGCCGCCGCGCAGAAGCTTGGCCTCACCCAGTCGGCGGTCTCGCACGCCGTGAACACCGCGGAACGCAAGGTAGGAGCGGTGCTCTTCCAGCGCGGCCGCGGCGGCGCACAGCCGACCAAGGCAGGCAAGTCGGTGCTCGGGCACGCGCGGCGGATCCTCCGGTTGATGGACACGATGAAACAGGAGGCTCGCACCGCCTCGGTAGGGGAGACGACCGGAACCGTCCGGGTCGCGGCCTTTCGCGGCGCCGCGTTCCACCTGCTGCCCAGCGTGCTGGGCCGGTTCGGGCGGCGTTACCCCCGCATCACCGTGGACGTCAGCGTCGTACGAGAGACCGAAGCTGGCATCCCCGGACAGGTACGCGCCGGACTGGCCGACCTTGGCGTCGCCACTCTCTTCTCTCCCATCGAAGACCTGGTCAGCAAGGAACTGTTCGTCGATCCCTACGTGCTGGCCTACCCGGCCGGGCACCCGGACCCGCGTAGCCTCCCCACGATCCACTGGAACGAGCGCACCTCGGCCGAGACCGAAGGCTGGTGCGCACGACAGGCTTGGCTCCCTGCCAGCGACATCCGGGTAGAAGACGACAGCGTGGCCATGTCGATGGTCGGCCACGGTCTCGGCACCGCGGTCGTCCCCCGCCTGACCTTCGCCGGCGCATCGCCAAAGGTGGCCATGCAGACACTCGGCTCCGACGCACCCAGCCGCAGCGTCGGGTACGTCATCACCCCCGAGATGCACCATTCGGCAGCCGTCCGCGCGCTGATCGCCGAACTTCGCGCACAGCCTCTGTCTCAAAGCGGAGGTCAGCGACGACGAGCGTGACGCCGCACTGACCTCGGCGTCCGATCAGCTCTTGCGGCGGTAGAGCAGCATGGTCAGCGAGCCGAACACCACGACGAGCGCGGCCGAGATGATCAGCACCAGCACGATCTGACCGGCCGTCGCGGTGCCGTGCATGAGCCCGCGCACGGCCGTCGCGGCGTGGCTGACCGGGTTCACCCGCACGATCGCCGCCATCCAGGACGGCATGGTCTCCGGCATGGTGAAGATGTTGCTGATGAAGCTGAGCGGGAACAGCAGCATCATGCTGGTGTTCGTGATCGACTCCGGTTTGCGCACCAGCATGCCGAGCGTGGTGAAGATCCAGCCCACGCTGAACGCGAACACCAGCAGCACCAGGATCGCGAGCACGACACCGGCGAAACCGCCGCCGGGCCGGAAACCGAGCAGCAGGCCGAGTCCGACGGTCAGCACGATCGCGAAGGTGTAGCGGACGATGTCGCCGATCAGCGCGCCGACGATCGGCGCCGGCTGCCAGAAAGGCAGCGTGCGGAACCGGTCGAAGATGCCTTTCGCCATTTCGGCGTTCAGCGCGGCACCGGTGTTCACGGTCATGATCAGCACGGTCATCACCAGGATGCCGGGCAGGAAGTAGTGCAGATACTCGCCGCTGGAGTTCGCGATCGCGCCACCGAAGAGATAGGTGAACATCAGCACGAACATGAACGGCATGACGACGGCTTCGCTCAGCTGTTCCGGCGCGTGCTTGAAGCCGAGCATCGCGCGCCAAGCGAAGGTCAGCGACGCGTAGAGCGGATTCGGCCGGGACGGGCGGTCGTGCGCCGCGAGCGCGCCGCGGAGTTTGGTGTCCGGGACGGCGGTGGCCTCGGGCGCGGTCATCGGACTGCCTCTTCCTTGTCGACGTCGTCTTCGGTGGCTTCGGCGGGGTGGCCGGTGAGGGCGAGGAACACCTCGTCGAGGCTCGGCTGGCCCAGTGAGAAGTCCGAGACCGAGATCCCCGAGTTGGACAGGATCGCCAGCGCGGGCGCCACCCGGTCCGGGTCCGGCACCTGAGCGGACAGGGCGGTCGGCTCGCTGTCGAGGGTGATCGGCACGCCGAGCGCGATGTCGAGCAGCCGTTGGGCCTCGAGGCGGTCGTCCGCGTTCTTCAGCCGCACCCGCAGCGCGCCGGACCCGAGCGACGACTTCAGCTCGGCGCTGGTGCCCTCCGCGATCGTCCTGCCGTGGTCGAGCACCGCGATGCGGTCGGCGAGTTGGTCGGCCTCGTCGAGATATTGGGTGGTGAGCAGGATCGTGGTACCGGCCTGGACCAGTTCGCGGACGATATGCCACACCTGGTTGCGGCTGCGCGGATCCAGTCCCGCCGTCGGCTCGTCCAGGAAGAGCAGGTCCGGGGTGACCACGATGCTCGCCGCGATGTCGAGCCTGCGGCGCATGCCACCGGAGTACTTGGCCGCCTGCTTGCCCGCGGCCCCGGTGAGGTCGAACGCCTCGATCAGTTCGGTGGCCCTCGCCTTGGCCGCCGCCCTGGAGTGCCCGAGCAATCTCGCCACCAGCACCAGGTTCTCGTAGCCGCTGATGTTCTCGTCCACGGAGGCGAACTGCCCGGTGAGGCTGACCCGGCTGCGCACGGCGTCCGGTTCGGTCGCCACGTCGTGGCCGAACACCCGTGCCGAACCGGCGTCCGGGCGCAGCAGGGTGGCGAGCATGCGGATGGTGGTGGTCTTGCCCGCGCCGTTCGGGCCGAGCAGGCCGTGCACCACGCCGGGCCGGACGGCAAGGTCGACCCCGTCCACGGCGGTGGTATCGCCGAATCTCTTCAGCAGTCCGGTGGTTTCTATCGCGAGAGCGGTATTCGAAGACAAGGCGAAACTCCCAAAATAATCGACGCGGGCCTTCAGCGTTGAGTAACCGGCTCGCTACGCGGATGACCAAGGTACCGAAACCGGATCGCACGGCACAGCCGCCCCCTGAGTGGCAAGAACGATCTTTTCCGGCGCTGGAGAAGTGATCCCGATCCATCCGTTCGGAACTTCTTCGAGGTTGCTATTCCGGTGCCTTTCTCTTCAGCAATTGGAGAGAAGCGTTACCCGTATGGGTGGTCTTAGCTTCGTCGTGGCGCGAGGAGAGTTTTCGTGACACACAACCGCACCGCGATGGTCATCGGTGCCGGGCCCGCCGGGCTCGCCACCGCGATCGCGCTGCGCCGGGCCGGGTTCGGGGTCGAGGTCCGCGAGCGAGCGGCCGAGCCGCGGCCCGGGAACGGACTTACCTTGTGGCCCAACGGTCTTCGCGCGCTGGACGCGATCGGCGCCGGGGCCGCGGTGCGCGCGGGCGCGTTGCCGGCACCGGGTACTTCGATGCGATCGAGGACGGGCCGGTCCCTCTACGAGGTGTCCGGACCCGTCATGGACACGATCGGTGGACGCGGTGCGGGTATGCACCGCAAGGATTTGCTCGACGCGCTGACGGGAGTGCTCGGCGAACGCCCGGTCTTCGGCGCCCGCTGCGTCGGTGTGCGCACCGAAGCCGGGCGCGCGGTGGCCGATTTCGCCGACGGCACCGAGGGGGGCGCGGACCTCGTGGTCGGTGCCGACGGTCTCCGGTCTTCGGTGCGGGAGGGCATCGGGCTGACCGAGCCGCTCCGGTACGCCGGTTTCACGGTCTGGCGTGCGACGATCGAATTCGAGCTGCCGCCGTTTCCCGGGGTGCTCTCGATGGGCGGGCCGAGTCAATTCGGGATCTGGCGGCTGCCTGCCGGGCGGGTCTACTGGTTCGCGTCCACGCCCGCCGTCGAAGGTGCGAGCGAATCGAGGCCGCCCGGCTTCTTCGAAAACTGGCATGCGCCGATTCCGGAATTGCTCGCCGCGACCAGGAGCGAAGAGATCACCGCGACCGATATCTACGACAGCGAGCCACTGCGCGCGTGGAGCGCGGCCAGGGTGGTGCTGGCGGGCGACGCGGCGCATCCGAGTATGCCGAACATGGGGCAGGGCACCTCGCAGGCGTTCGAGGACGCCGCGGTGCTCGCCGATTGTCTCGGTGGCGGCGCGGGGATCGAGCCGGCGCTGGCGGAGTACGAACGGCGCAGACGACGCCGTGCGCGTGCCGCCTGGTCGCAGGCCCGGATGCTCGCCAGGATCGGCGGGTGGCGCAATCCACTGGCGTGCCTGCTGCGGGAAAAGCTGATGAGCGCCGCTCCGGAACGCGCGCAGTTGCGCCAGTTGGAACGGTTGTTCACATTTCATCCAGGATCGGGAAAATGATCATCGCCGCCTGGGTGATTCGTATGGATGAGTGATGGTACTGATCAGGTTCGGCCAGTAGGATGCTAAAGGAACATATGGCTATTCTGGTCGTTTCAGCGGGAGGTCGCAGGGGAGGCCGAGGTGAACGATCCGGGACTGGAGTGTTCGGTGGTGGAACCGGGAATCGTCCGGGTCGGGCTCAAGGCCACCGTGCCGGTCGAGAAGGCTTGGCTCGCGCTGGCCGATCCCGTGCGGCTGGCCAACTGGTTCGGTGAAATCGGCGAGCCGTGGCTGCCGGGCAGACGGGACCGGATCGAATTCGGTGACGGCGATTTCTTCGAAGTGCTCACCCACGAGGTCACCGAGTGTCGGGTGATCGATTTCGAATGGCGTTTTCTCGGGCTCTCGCCGATCGCGAGGATCCGCTGGACGGCGAAGGTGCTGCCGGATGGTACCGAAATCGCCGTCGAAGACCGCGACCCGCACCGGACCGCGGCGGAATCGGATGAACTGCTGACCGGCTGGACGGATTTCTTCCAGCGCCTGGCGCGTTATCTCGCCACCGGTGAATCCAGCCGTTACGAATGGCGTGACGACATCGACGGCTCGGTCGACCTGCCCTCGCCCGCCGCTTCGGCCCTGCACCGCGACACCCTGTTGCGCTGGTTGCCGATCGCGAGCGACGGATTCGCTCCGCGCTGGTTCTTCATCGTCGATGACGAGGGTCCGCGCCGGTTCCGGGTGGACGACTGGAGTGAGGAACCGGGCGGGCTGCGGTTCTCGATCGAGATCCCCGGCGCGGCCGCCCGCACCTGGTGCCGGGTCACGGTGGCGGGGAAGCGGCTTTCCTTCTCCCACAGCGGTTGGCGCGCGCTCGAACTCCCCGACCGGCGGGCGCTGCTGCTGCGCCGCCGGTTCACCGCGGCCTGGGTGGCCGCGCTCGAACAGGCCCGCGGCCTCGCCGAAGTCCGTTGACACCGTCACCATCGACGCCCGTGCCCCGGGCGGGAGAGACGAATGGGGGATTCTCCATGAATGGTGAGCGGGTCCCACTGGAGTCGGCAGGCTGTGCCACCGACCAGACCGCCGAGGACCGGATCGAAGCGGTCCTGCGCTCGGTGCGGATGATGCGGGAGAACGTCGGTGACGAGCTTTCCCTGCGTGACCTCGCGCAGTCCGCGCTACTGAGCCCGTTCCACTTCCACCGGGTGTTCCGGCAGATGACCGCGTCCACCCCGGCAAGGTATCTCGCCGCGTGGCGGATGGCGGAGGCGAAGCGGATGCTCGCCTACAGCTCGGTGAACGTCACCGACATCTGCATGCAGGTCGGCTATTCCAGCCTCGGCACGTTCACCTCGCAGTTCACCCGGCTGGTCGGGGTGCCCCCGCGCCGGTTCCGCGCGCTGGTCACCGCGTGGTCCGATCAGCCGTTCGCGGCCGTGCTGGCCGATCTCCGGTCCGTGCTGGTCGAACCGGACCCGGTGCAGCTGACCGGGACGATCACCGGCGGGGAGGGCGTGGACGCGTTCGCCGTGGTCGGGCTGTTCTCCTCCGGCATCCCGCAGGAGGCACCGGCCGCGTGCGCGATCCCCGAGGTGCCGGGGATGGCGGTGTTCGGTGGCCTGCCGGACGGCGAGTACTACCCGCTGGCGATGTGCTTCCCGCCGTCCGTCACCGTCGTCGAAGCGATGGTCGACGAACTGGACCGGGGCTACTTCGCCGCGAGCCGGGTGCCGGTGAGGATCTCCGGTGGGGTGGCGCTCACGCACTCGGCGTTCACCCTGCGGGTCCGGCCGCGGCGGCAGCTCGATCCGCCGATGGTGCTGGCGCTGCCGCTGGTGGTGGCGGCGCAGCTGCGGGAAACTCCGATGCCCCGGCAGCGCTCTCCGCGTGGGTAACGTTCTTCGCCGGTTCCCGCTCACCTGTGCCCGCCGGGCGTAGAATCCTTATCCAGGCTCACTACGAATTCGTATGGTCAACCTGGGTCAGGTGAACGGTACTTGGCGGAGAAGCGCTACTACGGCCAGTTCTGCGGGCTCGCCGCGGCGCTCGACGTCATCGGCGAACGCTGGACCCTGCTGATCCTGCGCGAACTGCTGATCGGGCCGGTCCGGTTCAACGAGCTGAGTGAGAACCTGCCGGGGATCGGCCCCAACCTGCTCACCGATCGGCTGCGGCTGCTGGCCGAACACGGCCTGGTGCGGACCGAGCCGGTGCCGGAGGACGGCCGCGGCAAGCGGTACCTGCTCACCGGACTCGGCACCTCGCTGCTGCCGTCCATCCTCGGCCTGGCGAAATGGGGGATGCAGTTCCTCACCGAGGACGACGCCGTGAACGGAGCCAGCCGGTCGGCATGGGGTTTCCTGGCCGTGCAGGCGATGATCGACCCCGCCGAAGTGTCCGAAGTGGACGAGAGCTACGAGTTCCGGGTGGACGACGAGGTGTTCCACATCGCCGTGCGCTCGGGACAGGCGACCGCCGCCCGCGGCGCCGCGACGGATCCGGTGATGGTGGTCGGCACCACCGCGGCCACCTTCATCCGGATCGGCGCGCAAATGCTCAGCCCGTTCGACGCGCTCGTCGCGGGCGCGCTCAAGATCGACGGGGATCCGGACGCGGTGCAACGCTGCACCCGGCTCATCGGCCTGTCCGCGAAACCCCCGCTCACCCGCGCCCGCTGAACACGCGAGATCTCCGCCCAATCACGCGTGATCTCCGCCCAGTCACGCGAGATCGCCGTCCAGTCACGCAAGATCGCCGTCCAGTCACGCAAGCAGTTACGCTCGGCTTGCCTTCAACCGCCGTAAAGGAGGACGGGTGCGGCATCGGCGGGCCCCGGTGGCCACCCGAACAAGCGCACGAGGGCGTTCATACCCGCGCGCAGCGGCACCGGGGTCATGCCCATTCGCCGCGCCTGCTGGACTGCGCCCGCCTGCTGGGCCATTCCCGCGCCGCTCCACAGCGACCACTGGGCCGCCACGGTCGAGCATCGGGGGAGGCCGGCCGCGGCCCTGATGGTGGATCTGCGCAGAAGTTCGTTGGCCAGCCCGTAACAGCCGAGGCTGCGGTGTGGTTCCTCGGCGGTGATGGAGCCGAAGGTGATCAGCTGCCGCAGTTCGGCCGGGTCGATCGCGGCGAGTACGGCTTCGAGACCGGCTACCTTCACCCTCTGTGCGCGGACGAGCGCCGTGGTGGTCGTGGTCGCGACCGGGCCTCCCGTGAGCAGCCCGGCACAGTGCACCACCGCGCCGACCGGAGGGGCGTCCGTTGTGGACAGTAGGCGCGCGATCCCGTGACGGTCGGTGACGTCCGCGGTGAGCACGGTCGCGCTCAGTCCGGACAGGTGCCTGGCGGAGCCCGGGGGCAGCTGCGCCGGTTCGAGGACGTCGATCAGGATCGGGTGCAGTCCGTACACTTTGGACAGTACGACGGCCGCGCGCAGCCCCAGGCCGCCGAGGCCGCCGGTGACCACGACCGAGCGACCCGTTCGGGTTCTTCCTGTGACGACAGGAGGCAGCTCTGCCGGGCACCAGCCGGTGGTGGTGATCCGGCCGTCGTCGCCAACCTGCGCGAGCGAGGGGAGCGCGCCCTCGGAGTTGAGCAGTGACACCGCGACCCGGATCGCCCGCGCGGACGGCTCGGCGGAAAGCTCCACGCACCGCACGTCGAGCGCGGGATCCTCCTTGGCCGCCGCTCGCAGCAGGCTGGCGCCACCCGCGCCGAGGTGCACCAGCGCCAGCCTGCCGCCGTCACGGCCGGCCGCGGCGATCCCGTCGAGCAGTCTCGCGTTGTCCTCCCAGCCGAACTCGGCGCCGAGCAGGATCGCCGTGCCGTGGGCGGACCCGGGTGGCGCCGACCTGGCGCGGAGCTCGGCCACGACCGGGTGCGTGTCCGGCCCGATGAGGTGCCAGCAGCGGCGGCGGAACTCCCCTGGCGGCACCGGGATCCGCCGCGGGAGGAAGGCGGGCATCAGGTGCGCAACGCGGTGAGCAGGGTCGGGACCGCCTCCGCCTGGAAATCGACGTCCACATCGAACTCGTTGATCATCCCCTCCAGTACGAGCAGCGAGACGAGCGGGAACACGAACTCGGGTGCGGCGGCGACACTGGATCGCCGTTGCAGGTCGAACAGTCTGGTCGCGAACGGCGCCAGCCGGAACTGGCCGGCGGTCCGCCGGTGCGCGGCCGTGACCAGCTCCACGATCCCCGCGCGGAAGCCGTCGAGGTCCGCGTCCGGCGGCACGTACTCGCTGCTCTGGAGCACGACCTCGGCGCATTCCGCGCCCCGGCCCATCGACATGTTCAGGAAGAACTCGGCGAACTGCCGCTTCACCACCGGGTCCAGTCGCACCACGAACCCGGCGTCCAGCAGGACGACCTCGGAATCCTTTGTCAGATAAAGGTTTCCTGGATGCATGTCACAGTGCACCAGTCCGTCGAGGAAGAGCATCTGGTACACGCCGTGCAGTACCTTTCGGACCAGCACCCGCCGTTCTTCCCTGGTGAGTTCGCCGGGGCCGAACCGGCCGAGCCCTTCGAGATACTCCATCACCAGCACGCCCTCGCCGCACGCCTCGGGGAGCGGCTCCGGGATCCGGAAGTACTCGAGCCCGGTGAGGTTGGCCCGCAGGGAGGTCAGCGCGGCCGCCTCGGCGTCGAGGTCGAGCTGGCGCAGCACCGCGAAACCGACCTGGTCGACCATCCGCCTGGCGGGCACCTTGCGCATGCCGGGCACCCGTTGGATCACACTGGCGCCCTTGCCCAGCAAGGCGAAATCGGCGTGCATACGCTCGCGGATCCGTGGCCTGCGCACCTTCACCGCCACCTCGCGGCCGTCGTGCAGCCGCGCGCGGTACACGCAGGCGATGCTGCCGCTCGCCGACGGCGTCCAGTCGAATTCCTTGAACGGCCAGGTTCTTTCCCGGTACGCGTGTGTGCACACCTCCTCCGCCTGCGCGCGGGTCATCGGGTCGACGCGGTCGTGCAGGCGGCCGAGCGCCGCGCACAGGTGCGGCGGAAGCAGGTCCTGGCGGGTGCCGAGGAGCTGACCGCCCTTGACGAACGTCGGTCCCAAGGAGACGAGCATGGTGGTGAGCCTGTCCCGCCCCGGCTGCCTGCCGTTCCGGTTCAGCCTACGACGTAAGGACTCCGCCGCGCCGACGGTTCCGTGCCGCGCGGCGGTGCCCGCCCAGGTCCCTGCCCGGCCCAGCATTCTGCCCCAGCCCACCGTCGCGGGCCCGGTCAACGGAAGTGTGCCCACTGATCGCCCCCATCGGCTGAAGGATGGCAGGGAAGCTCTACGTACGTGAAGTGTTCTTGTCATGGTGAGCGGCGCGGTGTCGTCGGGGCGACCGCCGTCCGAGTGACGGACCTCGTTGCCAGCAGGGGGAACTTGCGCGAACGCGGACAGCGGCAAGCTGCGAGAAGGTGCGGCGTGGGGTAGCCGCCTAACTTTGCTGATACCGATCCATGGAGACGGGAAAGGATTGCCGCGATGGCTATCGATCTTTGCAACAAGTCCCCGGACTTGGTAACGGAGCGCGGCCCCGGTTCGTGGGCCGAGGCCGTCCCGTCCGAGCCCGCCCTGCTGGACGATCTGGGCACGGAGCAGCGAGACGCGCTCAACTTCGCGTACCGGACCACGTTGAGCAACGTCGATCCCCGTTTCGTCGCGGGAGATCCGGCCGCGTGGGCCAGTGACTTCGGGTACGCGCTCGACCGCGTCGCCATCCGGCTGGACAACCGCAGCAACGAGGAACTGCGCGAGCAGGCCCTGCGGCATCCGGACCCGGTGATGCGCGAACAGGCGCTCTACGAGTACGCCGACCGCGACCACGCCGACGCGATCGAACTGCTGGAGGAGGCCGCCCGCACCGACACCAACCGCGAGGTGCGCTGGGATGCGTTGTGGGCCATCGAAAAGCTCGGTGGCGCCACCGCGGTGACCACCTTGCAGAAGTTCCTCACCGACGACGATCCCGAGATCGCCGAGTGGGCCAAGCTGTTCATCTCGGAGTTGCAAACCGGGGACCCGGCGTTCGACGGCAGGTCCGGCCTCTACACCCCGGGCCGCACCTTCGACGAGACGATCTACCTGCTCATCCACTGCGATCTCTACGTCCGGCTGGACGAGAGCAACACGCACTGGGGCAAGATCTCACTGGCCCCGCAAGGACTCGCCCGGATCTACGGCCAGGCGCACGCCTGTCCGAACGTGAGCACCCGCGAACGTCAGCTGGTGATCGCGAAGACGATCTCCGGGCTGCACAAGGACGGCTCGCCGCACTGCGACAACTACCTGTTCCGCGGGTTCACCGACCGCACCAGGCGCGACCGCGGCAACTTCTTCTTCGAGTCGCTCGTGCCGAGGACCTTCTTCAAGTCCGGCCGCGCGGACGACCCGAGCCAGGGTGTGCGGCAGGCCAACATCGGCTTCGCGCGGTACGGCACCTGGCACCTCGAGCCGAAGTTCCAGGTGCGCGAGGAGGCCGCGATCCGGTACGTGCGCGGCCGTTTCCAGGGCTGGGGCCACGTGAACCTGTCCAGGATCGCGGGCAGGCCGCTGGAAGAGGTGCTCACTCCCGGCAACGGAGTGCTGTCCACCTTGCACGATCCCGAGGTCGGCCCGATGACCAACGCGTTCATCCTCGGCACGTTCAAGGGCAAGCTGAACGACTGGGACGGCGACGGCGTGATCGACTTGAACTCCCGGAACGTGTACTCGACCGCGGAGGGCGAGATCGACTCGGACCAGGACGGGATCCCGGACAAGGCGGGGCAGACCTGCTGCGACTACACCAACCTGCTGCCCTGACGGGCTTTCCGATTCCGTTCAACTCTGAGAGGCAATGATGGCTACACCCACGAAGCCGTCCGTGATCTATGGCCGTCCGGTCACGACCGAAGGCGTGCCCAATGTGTACGCAGGCGCGAAGGTGGTTCCCTGGACCGCCCCCGACCCCGGTATCGACAACCTCGGCATCAACTCCATCGACACCTTCGCGGTGCCCGGTGTCGGGGAGTACACCGTTCCCTTCGACGGCTGGGTGCGGGTCGTCCGCTCCGAGCCGACCTCGCGGGAGTGGTCCAAGGCCGAGGTGTACACGAACCTGATCGAGATGAAGATGGTCGGCGAGTGCGAAGAGCTCGGCCGGATCACCGTGACGCTGAACCCGGATTGCCTGTCCACCGGGCAGATCCGCACGCCGTTCGACCCCTACGCCGGTGAAGGACCGTCGGCGAAGGCGTGCCGGATGGCGGTCGGCGCGATCTTCGACATGCCCAAGCTGGGGATGAAGCTGGTCAACAAGGAGCCGATCATCCTCACCATCGACGACGTGCGGCAGATCCCGCCCGCCGGCGCGCCGGGCAAGGGCCAGATCTACCGGATGCTGCCCCTGCACGACAGCAGGTACCTCGACCAGCAGCCGGTGGCGTACGTGACCAGCCTGCGCTTCAACATGGGCGGGTATCTCTCGCCGGAGGAGCTGGCCGCGAAGTAACGGCGTCCCATCCAGGATCCGGTCAGGGGTGTGTCCGCCACGGCTTCGTGGTGGGGGCACCCCGATGCCGGGTTTTGCCGAAGGCAGGAGACGGTATGGTCGCGCCGGTCACCGGACGGCTGAGTACACCGCCGATGATCAAGGGACTGCCGCTGCTGGGCAGCCTGATCGAATGGCGACGGGATCACTTCGCCGTGTTCATGCGCGCCTACGAGCGCTATGGCCCGGTGTTCGGCATCCAGCTCGGCCCGCAGAAGGGCGTCGTGCTGATCGGGCCCGAATACCACGACTTCTACTTCAAGGAGGTCGACCGGAAGCTGTCGGTGCCCGATCTCTACAAGTTCGTGGTGCCGATGTTCGGCGACGTCATGCTGGCCGCATCGGAGTTCGAGCGCAGGCGCAGGCACGTTTCCCTGTTGCAGTCGGCGTTCCAGGGCGGCAGGCTCACGCATTACACCGAGGTGATGGCCGAAGAGGTCGAGACCTGGCTGGACGGGCTCGGCGAGCACGGCGAGTTCGATCTCTGGGACACCTTCGAACCGCTGGTGATGCGCATCGCGGCGAGTGCGCTGATGGGGCCGGAGATTCGCGCGCACGTCGACGAGTTCCGGCCGCTGCTGGTGGATCTGGCCAGGGGGATGGAGTTCATCCTGCCGCCGAACCTGCCGCTGCCCAAGTTCTTCCGCCGCGATCGCGCCCGCAGGCTGCTCACCGAAATGCTCCGCCCGGTGCTCGAAACACGACGTCGAGACCCCGGCGGGCACACCGATTTCCTCCAGACCCTTGTTGACGACGACGATCTGCGAGCCGAGGGCGACGAGGTGCAGATCGGCATGGCGCTGTGCACCATCTTCACCGGCTACATCACCACGGCGGCGCAGGCGGCGTGGACCTTGGTGCAACTGTTGAGGAATCCCGGCTACCTCGGCACCGTGGTGCGCGAGCTGGACGAAGGCGACACCCGGGTGCCGAGGCTCGACTGGGCGTTCAAGGAGTCGTTGCGGCTGCGGCCGGTGATGGGCCACTACGCCAGGATGACCGCGGTCGAGTACGAAGTGGACGGTTACCGCGTGCCGAAGGGCTGGATGACCATGCTGTGCCCCGGCGTCGCGCACCGGCTGCCCGAGATCTTCACTGAACCCGGTCGCTACGACCCGGAGCGGTTCGCGCCCGATCGAGCCGAGGACAAACGGCATCCGCACGCGCTGATCGGGTTCAGCGGTGGCTTCTATCGTTGTCCCGGCCAGGCTTTCGGCACCGCGGAGGTGACCACGATCCTCGGCGCGCTGTTGTCCCGGTACGAACTCGCGCCGCTGGAGGCGGACCCGCCGTCGGACTTCGATCTCGGCGTGACGCGGCCCGGTTCGCCTTGTGTGATCAAGTATCGGCGGAGGTAACCGCAATTCCGGAGAAGTAGTCGGCTCGCCGGTCGTCCTAGCGTCTTGGGAACAAAGGGAAACCAGCCGAAGGGGCAGGCGATGGCAGCGCGACCAGCAGGAGGGTTCGCCGGCATCCCGGCCGCACCCGGGTTCGATCTGACCACGACCGCGAGTGCGTTCGCCCCGCTCGGCGGGGTCTCCTTCCCGGTGGCGCAGGACCGGTGGGAGCGGCTCGTCACGATGGGCCAGATCCCGGCCACCGCCGATGTCGTGTGGGACGCGTTGACCGACCCACGGCATCTGCGTGAATGGCTCGGTGTCGCGCACGGCGGGTGGGCGACGGCCAATGCCGAGTCCACATTGGACTTCGAAGACGGCGAGTTCTTCTACTGTTCCACCGCGCGCGCGGTCGCGCCGACGTCGTCGAGGCCCGGGACCCTGGAGTACCTGTGGCGCTGGGTCGGGGTGGGCCCGGCGACGTCGGTCACCTGGACGCTCACCCCCGGCGCCGACGGCACCACGGTGACGGTGGTGGAGGAGGCGACCAACCCGCCTTCGGACTGGCGGTCCTGGAACGGCATGGGTTGGCCCGGCATCGTGGACCAACTCGCCGGTTATCTGCGCACCGGGACGAACACCCGGTGGCCGTGGCGCCGGATGGGGCCGTACTTGCAGATTCCTTTACCCGCCATGCCGTTCCAAGCGTGGGAGGCGCTGACCAGCCCCGGTGCGGTGAAGCACTGGATGCAGCGGACCTCCGGCTCCCTCGCCGTCGACGACCCGATGACGCTGATGATGGGTGACGCCAGCGGCGCGGTGGAACTGCGGGTGACGAAGGCGGTGGACACCGCGCAGGAATTCCCCTCCTACATGCCCTATTTCGAGTTCGAGCTGCGGCGGCCGTCGTGGCGGTCGGCGCTCGGCGGCCGGATGTGGATCGAACCGACCGGGCTCGGGCAGAGCCTGCTCCAGGTGTTCCACTACGACTGGGAACGCCTCGACATCCAGAACCCGGTGACCGAACGGAAGCTGCTCACCGGGTTCTGGATCAACGCGGCCGCCAGGGCGCAGATGCTGTTCGCCCCGCAGGGGCCGCCTGCCGGACCGCACGGCTGGTCCTCCGGCGGCGGCAGCGCGAACGGACAGGCCGCCACCGCCGAGCTGGACTTCCCCGCCGCCATCGGGTTCGCGGAGAAGGTGATGGGTGACCTCGGCGGCGCGATGGCCTCGGTGCTGGCGGCGCTGGGCGTCCGGCTCGGCCTGTTCGGCGCACTCGCCGGTGGTCCGGCGACGGCGAAGGAACTCGCCGCGCGGACCGAGCTGGCCGAACGGTATGTGCGGGAGTGGCTATGGGGCCTGCACAGCGCCGGGTACCTCGAATTCGATCCCGGCAGCGAGCGGTTCACGCTGCCTCCCGAGCGGGCCGCCGTCCTCGCCGACGAACGGTCGCCGCTCTGCCTTGCCCCGGCGTACGGTCTCGTGCCACCGCTGGCCGGAATGCTCGACGAAGTGGCCGAGGCGTTCCAGACCGGGCAGGGCATCCCGCATGAGCAGTACCCGGACGGTCTCTACCAGGCAATGGAACGGATGAGCGCGAGCTGGCTCGACACCATGCTGGTCGAACAGTGGCTGCCTGCCGTCCCCGGGCTCACCGCGGCACTGGAGCGGGGCGGCAAGGCGGCCGACGTGGGCAGCGGCAGCGGGCGGGCCGTGCTCGCCATGGCACAACGGTTCCCCAGCAGCGAGTTCACCGGGTACGACCTCCACAAGCCCAATGTGGACAGAGCGGCCACGGCCGCGGAGGAAGCAGGCCTGAACGGGCGGGCGCGGTTCGAGGCCACCGACGCGACGACCGGGCTGTCCGGACCGCTGGACCTGGTCACGATGTTCGACGTCCTGCACGACGCGCCCGACCCGCCCGCGCTGCTGGCGGCCGCGCACCGCGCGCTCGAGCCGTCGGGTGGTGTGCTGCTGGTACTGGAGAGCAACGCGGCCGCCGACGCGCAGGACAATCGCGGCGCACCCGGGACCATCCTGTACGCCACCAGCACGCTCTACTGCGTGCCGTCCGCGCTGGCCGACGGCGGGCCCGCGCTGGGCACCCTCGGCCTGCCGTTCGCGGAACTGGCCGAACTGGCCGGCCGGGCCGGATTCGCCAGCACCGAGGAGATCCCGTTGCAGAGCCCGATGAACGCGCTGTACCTGCTTCGTCCCTAGGTGCCTGTTGGCGGAGCTGTGACGTGCCTCGCGAAGGGACATAACGCGTGAACCCGCCCCGGCCGAAGGCCCCGCTATCGCGGTGGCAGGGCGCCTTCGTCGTCAACGTGAGAAGTTCGACCAGATCGCGCCCTTCCGACGCGATAGCGGACGCGGGTTCACCAACAGACACTAGGAGGCCGCCGTGCCGGACATCCCTGTTTCCCGCTGGAGGCTGTTCACCAGGTTCGTCACCATCGTCGCCGTGCTGCTCGGCTCCGGATTCGTCGTGCTGCTCCTGATGCTGGGCGGGTTCGTGACGGGTGGCCCGAAGCGGGCGAAACGAATGGCCTACCGGGGTTTCGTGCGGACCCTGCAGATACTCGGGCCGACCTTCGTGAAGTTCGGGCAGACCTCCAGCACCCGCCGCGACACCATGCCCGCCGCGCTCTGCGACGAGCTCAGCACCCTGCACGACTCCGTGCGGCCGATGTCCCGGCGCAAGGCGGCCCGTGCCCTCCGGGAGGCGGACATCGAGGGGCTGGAAGTGGCGCCGGACCCCAGCGCCAGTGGGAGCATCGCCTGCGTGTACCGGGGCGAACTGCCCGACGGACGGGTGGTCGCGGTGAAGCTCAAGCGCCCCGGCATCGAGGGCCGCATGCGCGCCGACCTGGCACTGACCCGGTCGATGGTGCGCCGGATGGAGAAGATGCCGAAGATGCGCGGGATGCCGATGGCCGACCTCGTCGGGTACATCAGCACCGCCATCCTCGGGCAGCTCGACTTCGCCCGCGAGGCCCGCAACATCGCCCGGCTCCGGCAGTGCCTGTCCGAGATCCCGCAGATCCGGGTACCCGCGGTGTACCCCGAACTGTCCACAGCGGACTGTCTGCTGTTCGAGTACCTGCCACAGCTGGACACCGCGACGCCGGAAGCGCTGCCGACCGACGTCCGCGCGACACTCGCGAAGCGGACACTCGAAGCGGCCAACCGGATGATGTTCGCCGAGGGGTTCGTGCATTGCGACCTTCATCCCGGCAACGTCTATCTCACTCGTGACCAGCGCGTGGTGATCCTCGACGCCGGGTACTGCGTGCAGCTGCCGGAGCGGGTGCGCGAGCTGATCGGCGAGTTCTTCTCCTGCCTCGCCCTCGGCGACGGCGACCGTTGCGGCGAGATCGTGCTGGAGAGCGCGGTCGATCCGGGAGAGGTGGATCGTGCGGCGTTCGTCGCGGAGACGGCGGCGATCGTGGCCGAGCACGCGGGACCGGACGTGGAGTTCGACATGAAGGTGTTCGGGGACAAGGTGTTCCAGTTGCAGCAGAAGCACGGGATCTACACCGCATCGGACTTCGCGTTCCCGCTGATGTCGCTGACGGTGCTGGACGGGACCATCCGGCGACTGTCGGAGGAAGCGGACTTCCAGCAGGTCGGCGTCGCCCGGGGTGGTCGTGAGTGGCGTTAGGCCTTCACGGACGTGCCTCAGCCGAGGAACTCCTTGCCCAGTACATGATGGCCCCCTTCCTTTACCTAGGCGCAAGGAAGGGGGCCATCATGTACTACTGGCGAGTGCGGACGTGGCTTTGCTCGCGCGTGTGCCGGTCCAGCGTGTCGCGAAAGCCACTTTCGCGACGTCTGGTGTCCCGAAAGTGGCTTTCGCGACACCCTTCAGAAGAGGGCGAACTCGCGTGATACGTCTCCAGGCACGCGTGATACGGCTCTGATCACGCGGGTTCGATGGACTGGCGGTGCCGGAAGACGTTGCGAGGGTCGTATACCGTTTTGATCCGGCGCAGCCGGGGGTAGTTCCCCTTGTAGTACAGGGTCGACCACGGGACGCCCGAGGTGTTGAACGCGGGGTCGGACAGGTCGGCGTCGGGGTAGTTGACGTAGCCGCCGTCGGTCACCGCGTTCGGTACCGGGACGCCTCCGGTCGCCGCGTACGTCCGGTGGTACAGGCCGCGGATCCAGGCCAGGTTGGCCGCGTCGTCGGCGGGATCGGACCAGTAAGTCTGGTACAGGACCTTGATCACCGAATCCCGTTGCGCGACCGCGGTGGCGTCCGGGGCGACGGCGTTGATCGCGCCGCCGTAGGAGACCATCTGGACGAGCGCGGCGGCGTGGGGGAATTCCCTGGTGGCCAGCCATTCGTAGGTCGCCGCGAGCTGGTCGGGGGTATGCCTGGCACGCAGATGCGCGGCTTTCGACTTGATCCGGAAGTCCCAGGTGCCGCCGCTCATCGCGTAGGTGGCGCGCATCCAGGGCTTTCGTACCGGCTCGTCGTCCGTGGTGGTGGGCACGCCGACGCCGTCGCGCATCGCGGCGAGGAACTCGTCCAGCATGCGGCGGGCGCCCGGTACGGTCGCGTCGACCTGGGTGGCCAGCGCGATCTCGTTCTGGAACGGTGTTTTCGCGTGCAGGTCGAGCAAGCCGAACAGGGCGTTGTACGGGGAACCCGGCGCGCTGTGCTGTTCGTGCCAGGCTCCGAAGTTGGTCACCAGGCGGTGGAACGCGGCTTCGGTGAGGCCGTCCCAGCTCCATCCGGTGCTGTGTACGAGCAGCTCGGCGGGAGGCCGGGGCAGCGCGGCGAACAGGAACCGCGTGACCACCCCGAAGTTCCCGCCGCCGCCGCCGGTGCAGGCCCACCACAGGTCGCGGTTCGGATCGCCGGGTTCCCTGGTGGCGACCACCGTGCGCGCCCTGCCCGCGGCGTCCACCACGACCATTTCGACGCCGTGGAGGTGATCCACGGTCAGCCCGAGTGAGCGCGAGAGCAGGCCGTAGCCGCCGCCGGTGATGTGGCCGCCGACGCCGACCGTGCCACACGGGCCGCCGGGGATCGTGACGCCGAGCGCGGTGTACAGGGTCTGGTAGAGGGTGATCAACGTCGCGCCGGCGCCGACCGAGATCGCCTTGTAGACCGGGTCGTAGCCGACACTGTCCATTGCGGACACATCGAGCACGACCTGGACGTCGGTGCCGAACACGAAGTCTTCGAAACAGTGTCCGCCACTGCGGACCGTGATCCGCTGACCCGCGTTCACCGCCTCCTGCACGGCCTGGCGTACTTGCTCGGCGGAGTTGGCGACCCGGACGTACCGGGGCGTGCCGACCCAGCGTTCGTTGACCCCGCGGACCAGATCGACGTAGCGGGGATCGCCGGGCCGGACCGTCGCGGCGGGCAGCGCGCCCGGAGCCGCCCCGGCGGCCGACGCGGTGGAACCGGCCGCGATGGGGAGCAGAGCGCCCGCGCCTGCCAGGAAACTCCGTCGTCCCCATTCGGCCATGATTCCTCCAGTGCGGATCAGGCCATCGCGGCCAGGTACTCCTCGGGCACCAGGCCGACCTGCTCCATGAGATGCAGCTCGTCGGTGACGCCCCAGTGCTCCACGAGCTTGCCGTCCTGGACGCGCGCGACGCCGAAGACCGAGCAGCTCACCTTGTTGCCGGTGGCTTCCTTGCCCATGTAGGTACCGGTGTGCGTGCCGGTCGCGGTCATCCTGGTGGCGACGCGGTCGCCGTCGGCGAGGATATCCTCGATGGTGAACCGCAAATCGGGGAACGCCCGCATGAAGTCGGACACGATGGTCAGCACGGACTCGAAACCGTGGCTGCCCATCCGGGTGTGGTGGACCATGTCGGGCGCCCAGAACTCCGCCATGCCTTCCAGGTCCCCGCGGTTCCACGTCGCTATGTAGCGCTGGACCAGATCCTTGTTCTCCTCAGTCGACATCGCGAGTCGCCTTCCTTGTGCCGGACGGCACCTGCCCGCGGGAGCGAGCGGTGAGGGTCATTTCCTGCCAACCGAAATGCTGTCCCCTCGAAGGAAGAACTACTTCTTCAGCCTTGCCAGGCCGCTTAAAGCAACACTGAAGAAGTAGACAAAACCCGGTACGGGGCAGACTCGCCACCAGCGATCACCGAGAGGTCGACGAAGGAGCGGGTCATGTCGGTGGAGAAGCAGCAACGCAGCCAGAGCGAGAAATGGACAGACCTGACCAAGGCAGAACTCGACCAGACCATCGGCGAGTTCACCGTCGAGGAGAACGGCGCGCAGGCGGCCGGGCTCACCGAGGAGCAGATCGCCGAGACGCGGGCC
This sequence comes from Amycolatopsis sp. cmx-11-12, assembly GCF_046269425.1. Lineage (NCBI taxonomy): Bacteria > Bacillati > Actinomycetota > Actinomycetes > Pseudonocardiales > Pseudonocardiaceae > Amycolatopsis > Amycolatopsis sp. cmx-11-12. Next base: position 35,663 of record NZ_JADNQM010000038.1, read on the forward strand.
GCGATCAAGAAGCTGGTCGCCGACGCCACCACGATCAGCGACAAGTACATCAAGATCAAGGCGCTGGCGAAGAGTTCGGGCAAACCCGTGGCGGAACTGATCGACCAAGCCGAGGTCGACGCCGACCGGGCGCTGCTGAACCACCTCGTCGGCGAAGAATACCGACTGGTGGCTCCGCACGGTGAGATCGTCGGCAAGCAGCGTTGTATCGATCGGATGATGTCCGGCGCGATCCGCCCGCAGGCCTTGGGCCGCGACGGCTTCGAGACCACCGAGGACGTACTCCAGGTCCACGGCAACACGGCCGTGTACACCGGCACGTTCAGTATGCAAGGCAAGTGGCTCACCGAGGACGAAGGCACCGGCCAGATCACCGAGAAGCCGCGCGAGTTCACCTATCGGACGATCCACACGTACACGTTCCGTGATGGCCGTTGGCAGCTGACCGCGTCGCAGATGACCGACGCGCCCAAGCCGAAGGTGCGGTTCGCCACCGGTCCGGGTACCGACCGTCCCGCGGATTGGCGTCCGGAAGACTGAACCGGTTCAACCGCAAGCCGGAAGAAGCTCCGCGCACCCCTTTCCGCCGGACAATGATCAGTTGACCGGCAAAAGGAGGAAACCCATGTCCGTACCGGAAACGCGGCTTTCCGAAAAGCAGCTCGAAGAGACCATCGGCCACTTCACGGTGGACGAGTCCAGTGCACGGTCCTGTGGGCTGGACAAAGGCGAGATCGAGCGGATCCAGCAGGGTGTGCGGGCGGTGGTCGCCGAATCGGCGCAGATCACCGCCAAGTACAACGAGATCGCCGGGCGCACCGGCGCGGAACCGGTGAAAACCCTTGGCGCTGAAGAGGTCGAGGCCGATCGGTCGAGGCTGGAAGCGCTGATGACCGAGGACTACAGTTTCGTGACCCCGTTCGGCCACAACGAGAACCGGGAGCGGAGCATCTCCGTGATCCTTTCCGGGCTCGTGCACTTCGATTCGTTCGGCCACGACGGTTTCGAGACGACCGAGGAGTCACTGCATATCCACGGCCCCGGCGCCGCGGTGCTCACCAGCACCGTGAAGATGAGCGGCTCCGGGGAGACCAAGAACCTCAGTACCGGTGACGTCCACGAGGCGGACTTCTCCGGCACGTACCGCACCACGCACACCTACGTGTTCGAGAACGCGCATTGGCGGCTCGAGGCTTCGCAGATGACGGAGATCCCTTCCGGCGGTGAAGAAGCCGTGGTGGCGCATTCGTAGTCAGGCGTCCAGAACAGGATGAGGCATCGATGAGATACGCGCTGCTGGGCCGGAGCGGGCTTCGGGTGTCGGGGCTGTGCCTCGGCACGATGACCTTCGACGCGGCGGGCCGCGGCTGGTGTGTGTCCAAAGAGGATGGACATCGGATCTTCGACGCCTTCCTGGAGGCGGGCGGCAACTTCATCGACACGCATACCTACGGCCCGACCGAGGACTATCTCGGCGAGTACCTCGAAGGCGACCGGGACCGGGTGGTGCTGGCGACCAAGTTCGGCGGCACCCTCGCCCCGGACGACGTCAATGCCTCGGGCGGGCACCGGAAGAGCATGCTGCGCTCGGTGGAGAACAGCCTGCGCCGGCTGAAGACCGACTACGTCGACCTGTTGTGGCTGCACGCCTGGGACGCGCTGACCCCGGTCGACGAGCTGATGCGTGGGCTGGACGACCTGGTGCGCGCCGGGAAGGTGCTCCACGTCGGCGTGGCCAACGCGCCGGCGTGGGCGGTGGCGAGGGCCACCACGCTCGCGGAACTGCGCGGCTGGACACCGTTCTGCGCGTTGCAGGTCGAGTACAGCCTCGTCGAACGGGACGTCGACCGCGAGTTCGTCCCGATGGCGAAGGAACTCGACCTCGCCATCGCCGCGTGGACCCCGCTGGCCAGCGGCTGGCTGACCGGCAAGTATCTGCCGAACCGCGACGACTCCGCCGCGGGAAGGCCTCGGCGGCTCGACGATCCGGTGATGAGCCGGTTCCTGCCGAGGACCGAACGGACCGTGGCGATCGCCGAGGAGGTGTGCGCGATCGCCGGCGAGATCGGCTGCCTGCCCGCGCACGTCGCGCTCAACTGGCTCCGCCGCCGTGGCACCATCCCGATCTTCGGTGCCACTTCGGTGGAGCAGGTCAAGGAGAACGCCGCCTGTTTCGACTTCGAGCTTTCCGCCGACCAGGTCGACCGGCTGAGCGCGGTGAGCCGGATCAAACTCGGTTTCCCGCACGACTTCCTGCGCAGCGGCATGGTGCGCAGACTGATGTACGGCGATCACGGCGACCTCATCGACAGTGGCCGCGGCTAGCCGGGCGGGGCGGAGATGAGCACGCCGCGGTGGTGGTCCGGGGTCGTCGACGGGGTCGTGGAGTTCCAGCGGGAACATCCCGAGAACCTGCCCGGCGCGGTGTTCGCCGCCGAGACCCGCGCGGACGGGCCGCTGATCGCCGCCGTCGGCGAGGGCTGGTCCGCCGGTTCGATCTGCAACATCGGCTCGATGACCAAGACGTTCACCGCCACCGCGGTGCTGCTCGCGCTGGCCGAGGCGGACCGGCTCGACGTCGAATCGCCGGTCGCCGAGTTCCCCGGGATGGAGATCTACCGCGAGGATCCGGTGAAACGCCGGATCAAGGTGCGGCACCTGTTGCAGCACACCACCGGGATGCCGGTCTTCCTTGCCACCGACGAAGAACCACCCGTTCTGCCCGGTGCGGAACTGGTCGGGCCGACGGTGCCGTGGATCGGTTCACCCGGGTACACCAACGAGCCGATCCTGGTGGACGGCCGGTCTGTGCCGTCCCGCCTGCTGAACCTGGACCAGGTCAGCGAGCACATCATGCGGGCCTATCCGCTTCGGCACGAGCCCGGCGCCGACTACACCTACAGCTCGGCGAACTACGTGGTCGCGGGCAGGCTGGTGGAACGGCTGACCGGCAAGTCACCGAACGTCTTCCTCGCCGAGAAACTGTTCCGGCCGTTGGGGATGCGGGATTCGTTCTTCGTCGCGCAGCCCACCGGTGACGTGCATATCGACGAGGATGTGACGGCTGAGCAACGGGCGCGAATCGCTGAAGTCTCCCTGATCACCCGGGACGGACAGTGGCCACCGGAGGTCGCGCCCGGCCCGGACGGCGGATGGGACATCCTGCGGCGGAACTGGCGCTTCGTGTATCCCGACGGCGGGATGTACACCACCGCGGCCGATCTGCTCACGTTCCTGCGCGCGGTGCGCGACGACGGTGTCCACGAAGGCGAACAGGTACTGCCGCCCGCGGTGGTGAAACTGATGGTGACCGACCACGGTTTCGGCCACACCATGGCGTTCGGCTACCGGCGGAGCACCACTCCGTACGGCCAGGGGCCGGGCACACTCGACCACCTCGGCAACATCATGACCTACTTCTGGTGCGATCCCCGCGACGGCGATCCGCTGCACGGGGTGTTCCTGAGCCAGCGGCTCGCCAACGCCATCGTGAACAACAACATGGTCGACGGGATGCGGGCCATCTTCCGCGGTTTCGTCCCGTTGGTGAGCAAGGGCGCGCGATGACCGCGCCCTGCCTGCACGAGGTGGTGAGCCGGCAGGCCGGTCGCACACCGGACGCGACGGCGATCGACGGCGCGGACGCCCTGACCTACCGCGAACTCGACCGGCGCGCGAACGCGGTGGCTCATCTGCTGCTGGCCAGGGGGATCGGCAGGGGATCGCTGGTCGCGGTCTGCCTGCCGAGATCCGGTGACCTGGCGGTCGCGATGCTGGGAGTGCTGAAGGCGGGCGGGGCGTACCTGCCGATCGATCCCGCGCTGCCGCCCGCCCGGATCGCGTTCCTGTGCGCCGACGCGGCTGTCACACTGACGCTCACCTCGCGGCGATGGTCGGACAGGCTGCCCGGCGATCCGCTGTGCCTGGACGGACTGTCCGAAAGGGACGATCCGCCGGATCGGGGAACCACGCCCGCGGATCCGGCGTGCGTGATGTACACCTCCGGGTCGACGGGGCGGCCGCTGGGCAGCGTGATCCCGCACCGCGCGGTGCTCCGGCTGGTGCGCGGGAACGAGTTCTTGCCGATCGCCGCGACCGATCGGGTGGCCCACGCGTCGAACATCTGCTTCGACGCGTCGACCTTCGAGATCTGGGGCGCTCTCGCCGCCGGGGCCTGCCTCGTCGTCTTTCCCGACGAACTGGTGCTGGACCCGCGAAGCTTCGCCGCCGAACTGCGCACACAGCGTATTTCCGTGCTGTGGCTGACTTCCGCGTACTTCGACCTGATCGCCGCGACCGCGCCGGACGCCTTCGCCACCGTGGCGCAGCTGCTCGTCGGCGGGGACACCGTGCATGCCGCGACGGTGCGCGCGGTCCTCGCGGCCGGTCGTCCCGGCCGCCTGCTCAACGCCTACGGGCCGACCGAGAACACCGTCTTCTCCGCGTGGTACGAGGTGCGTGACGTTCCGCCGGACGCGGTCACCGTGCCGATCGGCTTTCCCGTGCCCGGCACCGAAATCCAGCTGCTCGACGACCGCCTGCGGCCGGTGGGCCCGGATGAGGTCGGCGAGCTGTACCTCGGCGGCGACGGCCTCGCGCTCGGATACCACCGGCGGCCGGACGCGACCGCCGCCCGGTTCGTCGCGGTGGCGGGCGCCCGGCTGTTCCGGACCGGTGACCTCGGCCGGTACCGCCCGGACGGTGCGCTCGACCATCTCGGTCGCCGCGACCGGCAGGTGAAGCTGCGGGGGTTCCGGGTCGAACCAGCGGAGGTCGAGGCAGCGCTGACCGCACGGCCCGGGGTGGCCCAGGCCGTGGTGGTGGCCAGGCGCGAGCCCGCCCGTCTCGACGCCTGGGTGGTGCCCGAACCCTCGCGTGGCGAAAGCGTGGTGGGGCAGTGGAGGCGGCTGTACGACGAGGTGACCTACCGGGGGATCGACGGTGGCGAGCCGCGGTTCAACATCACGGGCTGGGTCAGCAGCTACACCGGCGAGCCGTTGCCGGAGGCGGAGATGCGCGAGCAGGTGGAGCAGACGGTCGCGCGGTTGCGGGAGCTGCGCCCCCGGCGGGTGCTGGAGATCGGGTGTGGAACTGGCCTGCTGCTGTTACCTCTGGCCAGTGAGACCGAAACCTACTGGGGCACCGACTTCTCCACCGTCGCGCTCGCCGAGCTGAGCCCGCAGGTCGCGAAGCTGCCGCAGGTCCGGCTGCTGAACCGGCAGGCGGACGACTTCTCCGGGATCGCCGGTGAGACCTTCGATCTGGTGGTGCTGAACTCGGTGGTGCAGCACTTTCCCGGCGTCCACTATCTGCTCCGGGTACTGCGCAAGGCCGTCCGGGTGATCCGGCCCGGCGGCGCGATCTTCCTCGGCGATCTGCGCAGCCTGCCGTTGCTGGAGGAGTTCCACCGCTCGGTCGGCTCGCGACGCGGACGGCAGGCGGTCGCCGAACGGGTCCGGCAGGAGCCGGAGCTGGTCCTCGACCCAGACCTCTTTCCCGCGCTGGCGCAGTGGTTCCCGGAGATCGGGGACGTGCGTGTCCAGCTCCGGCGAGGATGGGCTGACAACGAGCTGACCCGCTTCCGGTACGACGTGGTGCTCCGGATCGGGGACCGGGCCGGTACCGGCGAGCCGGACTGGCTCGACTGGCCGCTGGACGGGGAACCGGCGGACGTCCTGCGGGAGCGGATCCCGCCGTTCGGTATCCGTGGCGTGCCGAACGCGCGGCTGGCAGGGCCCGGTGTGCACCCGGAGGAATTCTGGCGGCTGGCCGAGCGGCTCGGGCTCGCCGCGGAGATCGGCTGGTCCGCCGATCCCCACGCGTTCGACGCCGTGTTCCACCGTCCGGGGACACCGGCCCTGGCAAGTCCACAAAGGACTCCGGTGCGCAGGCCCGCCGACTACGCCACTGATCCGATCTTCGCCGAGCAGGCGCGGACGCTCGGCCCTCGGCTGCGTCGCGAACTCGCGGCGAGCCTCCCGGACCACCTGGTGCCGTCGGTGATCACGGTGCTGCCCCGGTTACCGTTGACGTCCAACGGAAAGGTGGCTCTCGACGCGCTGCCGGAACCCGCGCTCGGGGCGCCGACACTCCAGCCTGCCAGGTCCGTCACCGAACGGACGGTCGCCGAGATCTGGGCCAGGGTGCTCGGGGTGCCGGAGGTGAGCGTGGCGGACAACTTCTTCGACATCGGTGGCAACTCGCTCAAAGCCGCGCAAGTGGTCGAGGAATTGCGACGGACCTTCGACCCGCGGCTGCCGCTCGTGCGGCTCTTCGACTTGCCGACCGTGCGGGCGTTTTCGGCCGCCCTCGACGATCGCGGGCGCACACCCGGCTTCAGCGAGGAGAGGGACCGTGGGCGGCTTCGCCGGGCACGCAGGCGGGTCGGTGAGCCGGGATGACCGGCGCCGACCTCGCGATCGTGGGGATGGCCTGCCGGTTCCCCGGTGCGCGTGACCTCGGCGAATACTGGCATAACCTGCGTTCCGGGGTGGAGTCGATCTCCTTCTTCGAGGAGGAGGAACTGCGGCGGAACGGGGTCGAGCAGGCGCTGCTGGATCGTCCCGACTACGTCCGCGCCGCGCCGGTACTCGATGACCCGTCCCTGTTCGACGCCGAGTTCTTCGGATACTCGCCGAACGAGGCCGCGATGATCGATCCCCAGCAGCGGATCTTCCTGGAATGCGCGTGGTCGGCGCTGGACCACGCCGGACAGGACCCCGGCGCGCAGCCGGGACCGGTCGGCGTCTACGGCGGTGCGGCGATCAACACGTATCTGCTGTTCAGCGGGCTCCTGTCGCGGTTCACCGGGGAGTACGTGCGGACCCTCACCGCCAGCGACAAGGACTTCCTCAGCACCAGGGTGTCCTACAAACTCGACCTCACCGGTCCGAGCCTGACCGTGCAGACCGCCTGCTCCACCTCACTGGTCGCGGTGCACCTCGCCGCGCAAAGCCTGCACCACGGCGAATGCGACCTCGCGCTGGCCGGTGGGGTCTCGGTCCGGGTCCCGCACCGGGCCGGGTATCGCTACGAACGCGGCGGGATCCTCAGCGGTGACGGGCACTGCCGCCCGTTCGACGCGGACGCGGACGGCACGATCTTCGGCAGCGGCGCCGGTGTCGTGGTGCTCAAACGGCTGGCCGAAGCGGTGGCGGACGGGGACACCGTGCACGCGGTGCTCAAGGGTTCCGCGGTGAACAACGACGGCGCGGAGAAGGTCAGCTACGCCGCGCCGAGCGTGCACCGGCAGGCGGCGGCGGTGGTGGAGGCACTCGCCGACGCGGACGTCGACCCGTCGACCATCGGCTACGTGGAGGCGCACGGCACCGGTACCAGGGTCGGCGATCCCATCGAGGTCGAGGCGCTCACCCGCGCGTACCGGGAATGGACCGGCGATCGCGGATACTGTCTGCTCGGCTCGGTCAAAGGGAATCTGGGGCATCTCGACGCGGCGGCCGGGGTGGCCGGGCTGATCAAGACCGTGCTCGCGTTGCGGGAAGCGGAGATCCCGGCGAGCCTGCACTACACCCGCGCCAACCCGGACATCGACTTCGCCGCCACCCCGTTTTCGGTGTGCCACGCGCTCACTCCCTGGCGGGGGACCGGGCCACGACGGGCTGCGGTGAACGCGCTCGGCGTCGGCGGCACGAACGCGCACCTCGTCCTCGAACAGGCGCCGGAACCACTGCCCGCCGGACCGTCGCGGCCGTGGCAACTCCTGGTGTTGTCGGCGAAAACCCCGTCCGCGCTGAACACCGCCACCGCCGCGCTGGCCGCGGATCTCGCCGACCGGCCGGACGCCGGACTGGCCGACGCCGCCCATACCCTGCGGGTCGGCAGGCGGCCGTTCCGGCATCGCCGGGTGGTGGTGTGCACCAGCGCGGCGGAGGCGGTGACCGGCCTGCACGCACTGGACGCAGGTCGCGCCTGGACCGGTGAGTGCCCGGAAGGCACCGCGAATCCGGTGTTCCTGATCCCGGGCCAAGGCGCACAGCGGCTTCGGATGGGCGCCGAGTTGTCCGCGTCGGAGCCGGTTTTCCGTGCCGCGTTCGATCGTTGCGCGGGGCTCTTCGCGGCTGAACTCGGCGCGGACCTGCGGGAGATCATCGGCGACGAACGACTGGCCAGTACCGAATACACCCAGCCCGCCCTGTTCAGCGTGTCGTTAGCGCTCGCCGAACTGTGGCGGTCCTGGGGGGTGCGGCCTGCCGCGTTGCTGGGGCACAGTATCGGGGAACTCACCGCCGCCTGCCTCGCCGGGGTGTTCACGCTCGCGGACGCCGTGTCGGTGGTCGCGACGCGCGGGCGGCTGACGCAGGGACTACCCGAGGGGGCGATGATCGAGGTCGGCCTCACGGAAGCGGAATGTCAGTCCTATTTGGACGATGACATCTCGCTCGCCGGGATCAACGGCCCTGCCAGGTGCGTGCTGGCCGGGCCGCCGGCCGCGATCCGGGAACTCGGCGCCCGGCTGAAGGTGTCCGTGCATCCCCTCGGCGTCTCGCGCGCGTTCCACTCCGCGATGGTGGAACCGGCGGTCGCGCCGTTACTGGAGAAACTGTCCGCGTGCACGCTGCGACCGCCGGAAATCCCCTTCGTGTCCGGCGTGAGCGGCACCTGGATCACCGCCGACGAAGCGACTTCGCCGGAGTACTGGGCGGCACAGCTGCGACGGCCGGTCCGGCTCCATGACGGGTTCCGGACGCTCGGCGTACTGAATCGCCCGGTGCTGCTCGAAGTCGGCCCTGGGCACACGCTGTGTGGTCTGGCGCACCGTCAGCCCACGACTTTCACCGCCTTGCCGTCGCTCTCCGGCGAGCCGGAGCAGGCGGGAATGCTCGCCGCGCTAGGCAGGCTGTGGCTCTCCGGGGTCCCGGTGGACTGGCGGGCGCTGGCCGGGGACGAAAAACGACGCCGGGTGCCGCTGCCGGGGTATCCGTTCGAGCGACGGCGGCACTGGTACGAACCGGACGGCGCGGCGGCAGCCGCGCCGGTCCCGCCGCCCCCGGAGGAGACGCGCGAAGAAACGTCCGATACCGAGCAGGCGCGTACTCCCACCGAGGCCGCGGTGATCGGTGTCTGGCAAGCCGTGCTCGGCGTGCGGGGCATCGGGGTGCGAGACAACTTCTACGACCTCGGCGGGCATTCGGTGCTGATCCCGGACGTGGTGGCGCGGCTCGGCGCGACCTTCCAGCTCGACCTGCCGGTGCTGAGCCTGGTCGAGGCGCCGACGGTGGCGGAGCTGGCCGAGCGCATCGAGGACGTCTTCCGGATCCGGAGCGAGCTGGCGCGATCATGGAGGTAGGGATGAACAGTCCGGAGTGGTGGGCGCGGGCCGTCGAGCGGGTGGCCGAGGCGCGGCGTGCGGATCCGGCGAACCTGCCGGGCGCGGTGATGGGGGTCGAGACACTGGCGGACGGTCCGCTGATCGCCGCGGTCGGCGACGGCTGGTCCGAGCGGACCATCTGCGAGATCGGCACCATGAGCAAGGCGTTCACCGCGACCGCCGTGCTGCTCGCGCTGGAGGAGGCAGGCCTGCTCGACGTGGAGACCGAGGTGTGGCGGCTGCCGGGGATGTCCGCCTACGGCTCTTCGCCGTCGAAGCGGAAGATCCGGATCCGGCACCTGCTTCAGCACACTTCCGGGCTGCCGACGATCCAGCACTACACCGAAGGCCCGGCGACCCCGTGCAACGACCCCGGCGGCCCGCCGCCGTCGTTCGCCGACGCCGACACACACCTGGGGCCGACCTCGGAATGGACCTGCTACCCGGGCGGCACCAACGAATACCTCTTTGTCGACGGGCGGCCGAGGCCGTCCCGCACGCTGACCGTGGAGCAGGTGAGCGGTGCCCTCATGGAGTACTACGAGCCGGTGAAGGAACCGGGTGCGGAGTACTTCTACAGCCCGATCAACCACGTGATCGCGGCGCGGATCGCCGAGACGCTGACCGGCATGTCGATCAACGTCTACCTGAAACGGCGGTTGTTCGAACCGCTCGGGATGACCGACTCGTTCTTCGTCGCGCAACCGACCGGGGACGCGGAACTCGACGCGTGGATCGGCGAGGGGGTCACCGAAGAACAGCGCGCCCGGATCGCCGACATCACCATGATCACCCGCGACGGCGGTCTGCCGCCCGAGGTCGCGCCCGGTCCGGACGGGGTCTGGGACAAGTTCCGCCGGGGCTGGCGGTTCGTCTTCCCGGACGGCGGAATGATGACTACGGTCGGCGATCTGCTCGCGTTCCTGCGGGTGTTGCGCGACGGCGGTCGAGTGGGAGAGCGGCGGATCCTGTCGCCGGAGATCGTGAAGCTGCTCGTCGACGACCACGGTTTCGGGCACACGATGGGCTTCGGCTACCGCTCCGCGAACACCCCGTACGGGCAAGGTTCCGGCACTCTGGAGCACCTCGGCAGCAAGATGACCTACTGCTGGCTGGAACTGAACTCGGCCGATCCGCTGCTCGGCGTGTTCTTCAGCCAGCGCCTGCCGAACATCGCGACCACCCCGAACATGGGCGCCGGGCTGAAGGTCATCTTCCGCGTCTTCGTCCCGGCGGTGGGTGACGCCAGGACCGGCAGCCGATGACCTGGCTCGGGCTCACGGAGTTCCCGTACCTGGCCGATCATCGGGTCCAGGGCACCCTCGTGCTGCCCGGCGCGGTGTACCTGGACCTGGCGCTGAGCGCGCTCGAAGACGCCGTCCCGTCCATTGTGGACGACGTCCGGTTCGAGCGGGTGTTCGTGGTTCCGGCGGAGGGTGCGAAGGCACTGAACACCACGATCGGGCGGCCGATCGAAGGCTGGCGGGAGTTCACCGCGACCGGCGATGACGGGGTCCGGTACGCGAGTGGCCGGATCCGTCGCGGTGCGCTTCCCGCCGGTGAATGGGAACCCCTGGTCTCCGGCGAGGATTCTCCCGGTGCGGATCTGTACGCCGCTCTGCGGAAGGCCGGGAACGATTACGGCCCCGCGTTCCGGGGGATCGACCGGTTCCGGGCGGGGGAGGGGGCCGCCACCGCCGAACTGCGGATCCCGGTGCCGGTCGACGGGCACGTCCTGCATCCGGTGGTACTGGACACCGCGATGCAGTTGCTGGCCGCCTCGGCCAGGCGGACCGTGGTGCTGGCGGGGTGGGATCGGCTGGTCCTGCACCGTTCGCCGGACCGGATGGGTACGGTACGCGTCCGGTTTCACGAGCGCGGTGACGAACTCGTCGGGGACATGCTGTTGTCCGATTCGGACGGTCAGGTCGTCGCCGAGGTCTTCGGCGCGCATTTGCGATTCCTGGAGTCTTCGCCGCTGCGGATCGCTGTCGCCGCGACGTTCACGGCCGAGCCCATCGAGGAGACGTTGTCCTTCTGGGCGGATCAGCTCGGTGTCCCGGTGTCGGTCGAATTCGCCGGGTACCAGCAGGTGTTCCAGGAACTTCTCGACCCCGGAGGCCTGCTGTCCGGCAACCGTGACGGCGCGAACGTGCTGCTGATCCGGCCTCAGGACTGGCTTTCCCCCGTCGCTCCGCTGGTGTCCGAAGTGGACTCGGCAACACAGGATTCGATACTGGCTGATTCCCTGCGGCACCGGCTACCCGGGATCGGAGACGTCGCGCACCTGGTGCCGTACGAGACCGACTACCTCTATGAGGAGATCTTCACCCGGCAGTCCTATCTGCGGCACGGCATCGACCTGCGCGACGGCGACATCGTCTTCGACGTGGGTGCGAACATCGGGCTGTTCAGCCTGTTCGTGCGGAGTCGCTGCCCTGGCGCCGACGTGTACGCCTTCGAACCGAACCCGCCCGCGTTCGAGGCGCTGCGCCGTAACACCGCGCTGTACGCCCCCGAAACGAGGATCTTCGAATACGGACTCGCCGCTGTCGAGGGTGAACTGCCGTTCACGAGCTATTCACGATCGCCCGCGTTCTCCGGGTTCGCCGCGGACGCCGAACGTGACCACGCCGCCGTGACCGCGGTCGTCGCGAACGTACTCCGGAACGACTCCGCCGAACTCGTGGATCACCTCACTCGTGACCGGCTGGCCGCCGAGGTCCTGCCGAGGCGGGTACGGACGCTGTCCGCGATGTTCACCGAGCAAGGCGTCGAACGGGTGGACCTGCTCAAGATCGACGCCGAGGGCAGCGAGGAGGGCATCCTGGCCGGGATCGGAGACGAGCAGTGGCCTCGCATCCGCCAGCTGGTGCTGGAGGCGCATGATCCCGACGGCGCGGAGCGGATCGCGAGCCTGTTGCGTGACAAGGGTTTCCAAGTCGTCGTGGATCGAGATGACGAACTGCTGCGCGGTACCGGATTCGCCGGTGTCTTCGCGCGCCGGCCGGGCGAAACCCACACCGTCGACCTGGACCGGGTGACCGATGAGTTCATCGAAGCTGTGCGCGGTGCGGATCTGCCTTGCCTGATCGCGCTGTGCCCACCCTCGGCAGATGCCCGGGGGCCCGCGCTGGATCGCGCGGAGCGGCGTCTGGCCGAGGGGCTCGCCGGGCTCCCCGGGGTCGAGCTGATCACCACCGGCGAACTGGCGCGGGCTTACCCGGTGGCCGATCCCGACGATCCCGACGCCGAACGGCTCGGGCACATTCCCTACCGGCCCGCCTACTTCACGGCGATGGGCACGATGATCGCGCGCAAACTGTCCACGCACCGGCCGGTCAAGGCGCTCGCGCTCGACTGTGATCAGACGCTGTGGGCGGGCTATTGCGGCGAGGACGGGCCGGACGGCATCCAGCCGCGAGCCGCCGTGCAGGAGTTCGCGCTCGCGCAACACCGGGACGGGGTCCTGCTTTGCCTGTGCAGCAGGAACAACGACGAGGACGTGCGAGCGGTTTTCGACCGGCGGACCGACCTGCCGATGCGGGACGAGCACATCATCGCGCGGCGAGTGGGCTGGCAGCCGAAATCGGCGGGAATCACCGGACTCGCCGACGAACTCGGCTTCGGCACGGACAGCTTCGCTTTCCTGGACGACAATCCGGTCGAGTGCGCGGAGGTGCGCGCGAACCTTCCCGAGGTCTTGACCCTCCAGCTGCCCGCACAGACCGAGGAGATTCCCGATTTTCTCGCTCACGTCTGGGCTTTCGATCGGGCACGGCCGACCGAGGAGGACCGGGAGCGTCCGGCCAGGTATCTCGCGGAGCGTCGACGGCGTACCGCGCGGGAGCGGGCACTGACCTTCGAGTCCTTTCTGGACGGTCTGGAACTCGTGGTGCGCATCGACGCGTACGCCGAACGTGATCTGCCCCGGATCGCCCAGCTCACGCAGCGCACCAATCAGTTCACCACCACCGCTGTCCGCCGTACCGAGGCGGAGCTGCGGGAACTGCTCGGCACGGGGGAGCTGGACTGCCACACCGTCCGGGTCGCGGACCGGTTCGGCGACTACGGACTGGTCGGGGCCGTTCTTTCCAGAGCGGACCGGGATTCCTTGTGGGTGGACACGTTCCTGCTCAGCTGCCGGGCACTCGGGCGCGGTGTGGAACATCGGATGCTGGCCGCGCTGGGGGAGTCCGCGTCGCACCGGGGGCTCACCCGGATCGAGCTGTCTTTCACCCCGACCGGACGCAATGAGCCCGCCCGCCGTTTTCTCGAAGAAGTCGCCGGTGAGCACTTCACCATCACGGCCGAAACGGCTTCCCGGGTGGAGTTCCAGCCGTCCTCCGCTCCGCTGCCGGTCCCGCGGACGCCCCGAACCGTGTCCGGTGGTCTGCCGTCCACCTGGTATCAGCGGGTCGCGACGGAACTGCGGGCCCCCGAGGACATCCTCGCCGCGGTGCGCCGGGCCAACCTGCGGTCGAGACCGTCGCTGCCGAACGCTTTCCGCGGTCCGGACGACGACGTGGAGCGCGAGCTCGCCGTCTTGTGGCGGAAGGTGCTCGGGCTGCGCGAGGTCGGGGTGGACGACAATTTCTTCGACCTCGGCGGCAGTTCGGTACTCGGCGTCCGGCTGATGACCGGGCTCGACGAACTGGCAGGCACCGCCCTGCCCCCGACCAGCCTGTTCGAACGGCCGACCATCCGCACGATGGCCGCGCTGCTCCGGCCGGGTGAGCAGGCGGCGGACCCCGTCGGTACCTCAGGCCAGCGCCGGGGCGCGCGCAGGCGCGAGATACCCCAGCGGGCCCGGAGGCGTCATGGATAACGGCCACGAGATCGCGGTGATCGGCCTCGCCTGCCGGTTCCCCGGTGCCAAGGGCAGCGCGGAATTCTGGGCGAATCTCGAAGCAGGCGTGGAATCCGTCACCGAACTCACCAACCGTGACCTGCGGTCCGCCGGGGTCGGATGGCGCGAGCGGACCCGGCCGGGATACGTCCGCGCGGCGCCGCTGCTCGACGGTCACGACCGGTTCGACGCCGCCTTCTTCGGTTACTCGCCAAGGGAAGCCGCGGCACTCGATCCCCAGCAGCGGGTGTTCCTCGAATGCGCGTGGACCGCGGTGGAGGACGCGGGCTACGCGCCGAGCCGGTTCCCCGGTGCGATCGGCGTTTTCGCCGGTTCGGCCTTGAACACCTACCTGCTGCACAGCGGCGTCGCGGACCGGCTGCGGGACGACTATCTGCTCACCCTGATCGCCAACGACAAGGACTACCTGGCCACCAGGGTGTCGTACAAACTCGGGCTCACCGGGCCGAGCATGTCCGTGCAGACCGCGTGTTCCACGTCGCTGGTGGCCGTGCACCTGGCCTGCCAGAGCTTGCTCACCGGCGAATGCGAACTCGCGCTGGCCGGGGGAGTGTCGGTGAAGGTCCCGCAGAGGGCGGGCTACCGGCACGAAACCGGCGGGGTGCTCTCGCCGGACGGGCACTGCCGGGCCTTCGACGCGGACGCCGGCGGCACCCTGTTCGGCAGCGGCGCGGGAGCGGTGGTCCTCAAGCCGCTGGCCGACGCGATGGCGGATGGTGACACCGTACGCGCGGTGATCAAAGGCTCGGCGGTGAACAACGACGGTTTCGCCAAGGTGGACTACACCGCGCCGAGCGTCTCCGGCCAGGCGGAGGTGATCGCCGAGGCCTTGGCGCATGCCGAAGTCGACCCGTCGACAGTGTCCTATGTGGAGGCGCACGGCACCGGGACCGCGCTGGGCGATCCGATCGAGATCGCCGCGCTGACCGCGGCGTTCCAGCGCGGCACCCGGCGCACCGGCTACTGTGCGATCGGTTCGGTGAAGACGAATGTGGGTCACCTCGACGCGGCCGCCGGGATCGCGGGCCTGATCAAGACGATCCTCTCCCTCGAACACGAAACGCTCCCGCCGAGCCTGCACTACCGGCGGCCGAACCCGCGGATCGATTTCGCGGCCACTCCGTTCTATGTCAACGCGGAGCGCACCCGGTGGCCGTCGGCCGAGGGGCCGCGCCGGGCCGGGGTCAGCTCGCTCGGGATCGGTGGCACGAACGCACACCTGGTGGTGGAACAGGCCCCGCCGAGCCCGCCGCCACGACCGTCCAGGCCGTACCAGTTGCTGGCCCTCTCGGCCGCGACGCCTTCCGCGCTGGAGACGCTGACCGCGAACCTCGTCACGCGGCTGGATAGCGAAATCGATCTCGCCGATGCCGCGTACACCCTGCAGATCGGCCGCGAACCCGGCGCGTACCGGCGGACCGTCGTCTGCCGTGACCGGGCCGAGGCGGTTACCGCGCTGCGTGAGGTGTCTCGCGTGAGCCGGACACCACCGGAGACCCGGCCGGTCGCGTTCCTGTTCCCCGGCGGTGGCAGCGCGGGCAAGCCGGGTCTCGTCGCCGAGCTGGCCGCCGCCGAACCGGTGTTCCGGGAACGCCTGGAAACCGGGCTCGCCGAACTCGCCGCGCTGGGCGGGCCCGACCTGTCCGGCGCGCTGCTCGGCGGCGAGCGGATCTCCGACCGGCCGTTGACCCAGCTGCCCGCGCTGTTCCTGGTCGAAGACGCGCTCGCGGTGTTGTGGCGGTCCTGGGGTGTGCGCCCGGCCGCGATACTGGGGCACAGCCTCGGCGAGCTGACCGCGGCCCATCTCGCGGGGGTGCTCGATTTCCCCGCCGCACTCGGGGCGGTGCTGACCAGGGCGAGGCTGGTCCAGAGCACCGCGCCCGGCGCGATGCTCAGCGTGGTACTGCCGGAGCGCGAGACCCGCGCGCTCATGGGGGAGCGTCTCGACCTCGCCGCGGTGAACACCCCCGGCACCTGCGTCGTGTCCGGCGCGGCGAAGCTGATCGACGACCTGGAATCCCGGCTGGCGGCGCGCGACGTCACCGCCGCCAGGATTCCGCTGAGTACGGCTGGGCACTCACGGCTGTTCGACCCGATCGTGGCTCCGTACGAACGCTATTTCGCCGGGGTGCGGCTGTCCGCGCCGTCGATCCCGTTCCTGTCGAACCTCACCGGCACCTGGATCACCGACGAGCAGGCGACCGACCCGGCGTACTGGGGACGGCAGCTGCGGGGCACCGTGCGGTTCGCGGACTGCGTGACGGCCCTGCTCGACCACCCCGGCCGGGTGTGCCTGGAGGTCGGGCCCGGCCGGACGCTGAGCAGCTTCGTCCGGGCACGGACGGACCGGCTGGCAGTGTCGTCACTGCACCCGGCTTCGGGGCCGCCCGCGCTGCTCGACGCGCTCGGCGGGCTCTGGCGGGCCGGGGTGGAGATCGACTGGGCGGGTTTCGCCGCGCGGGAAGACCGGCGCCGGATACCGCTGCCGACCTATCCGTTCGAGGGCGAACGGCACTGGTACGCCAAACGCGGCCGTCCCCGCCGGTCCCGCGGTTCCGGGCAGACCGTGTCCACAGTGTCCACTGTGGACTTTTCGGGGCCGGGTACCGAGACCGAACGGGTGATCGCCGCGATCTGGCGGGAGGCGCTCGGCGTGCCGCGGCTGTCCGTGCACGACGACTTCTTCGAACTGGGCGGCAGCTCGCTGCTCGTCGCCGAGGTGATGAAACGGGTCAACGCGCGCTTCCGGACCGAACTCTCGCTGCTCACCCTGATCGAATCCCCCACCGTGGCCGGTCTCGCGGACTGCGTCGACGCGGTACGCGCACAATCGGGTGACCGGGCGCCGGATCGTGCACCGGGGCGCGATCCGGCGGCAGAATAGGACAGGCACCACCACCGTCTCCACAAGGAGCCCGCAGATGAGCGAAGTGACTGAACCCTATGCGCCCGGAAGGCCGTGCTGGTTCGATATGACCGTTCGTGAGCCGGAACCGGTGCACGCGTTCTACCGGCACCTGCTCGGCTGGGAGTTCGAGGACAGCGAGTGGCGGTATCACCAGGCCACGATCCGGGGCAAGGCGGTCGCGGCGATCAGCACCGGGGAGCCGGAGGACGACTCCCACTGGACCATCTACCTCGCCACCCGGGACACCGCCGCCACCGCGCGCGCCGTGGAAGCCGCCGGTGGCAAGGTGATCAAGGAACCGCACGACGTCCCCGGCGGCACGATGGCCATCGTCGCCGATCCCACCGGCGGATACTTCGGCTTGTGGCAGGGCGATTCGTTCGACGGCAGCGAACTGGTGAACGAAGCGGGCGCGCCCTGCTGGGCGGAGGCGTCGAGCAAGGACACCAAGGCGGCCGGGAAGTTCTTCGCGACCGTGTTCGGCCTCGAAGCCAAACGCCCGTTCCCCAAATACAGCTATGTCCAGCTGCGCGCCGAGGGCACGGAAGTCGCCGGGATCCTCGGCTACAGCCACGAAGGCAGGCCGAAGAAGGGACACGCGGCCTGGCTGGTGTACTTCCAGGTCGACGACACCGACGTCGCGGTACGGGTCGCCACCGAGCACGGCGGCACGGTGGTCGAAAAGCCGGAGGACTCCCCGTTCGGCCGCATGGCGGTACTCGCCGACCCTGCCGGCGCGCGCTTGGCCGTCATCGCCCGTCCCGCGAAGTAGTTGAGGGGAGGGCGAAGGTGGCGCGTGGGCACCCCGCGCGCGTCCTCCTGGCGGTGAAGGCCTCCTTGCCTACCCTGAAGGTAGTGAAGGAGGCCTTCACGGGCCGGCCACCCGCCCGGCCCACCCAGCAAGAGCGAAGAAGCTGCGAAGACGACGAAGTGACACCGTTCGAGGGTGACGACCACTGTCGTTCCCGGCCCGCGTGCTCTGCCGCTGGTCGGCGTCCGCGGGAACTTCGCCGTCTTCGCCTTCGACGCGGTGAAGTATCTGCGGCGACTGCACAGCCAGTACGGGGAAATCGCGTCGCTCGCGCGCGGCACGACGGACTACGTCTTCGTGTTTTCGCCGCGCTACAACCAGATCGTGCTCCGCGACAGCGAGCTGTTCCAGAACATCGACGCGGCGTCGACGCCGGTGCGGATGTCCGAGGGGTCGCCGCTCAGCCGGCTCTACGCGGGGCTGACGAACATGAACGGCGCGAAGCATCGGCGGCAGCGGAAGCTGATGGCGTCGGCGTTGCAGCGACGGCATATCGAGGCGTACGCGCCGGACATCGCGGACATCACGCGGCGCGGGATCGAGGGCTGGCGGGTCGGCGCGGAGGTCGATCTGCTCGCCGAGATGCGCGCGATCACCATGGCGGTCGCGGTGAAAACGCTGCTGGGGCTGGAACCCGAGCGGGAAGGCCGTGCCACGAGCGCTCTCCTGCAAGACTGGATGGACACCGTGTTCTCGGTGCCCGCGCTCGCGGTCCCGGTCGATCTGCCCGGCTTTCCCTATCGCAGGCTGACAAAGCTGTCCGGGAGCCTCGAAACCACCGTCCGCGGGCTCATCGAGGCCCGCCGCCGCGGCGGGGAGACCGGCGGCACGGACGTGCTCACCCGGCTGACCAAGGCCAACGACGACGACGGCACCGGCCTTTCCGATGACGAGCTGATCGGCCAGACCACCTTCCTGTTCATGGCCGGGCACGCCACCACCGCCAGCGCGCTCACCTGGACCCTCCTGCTGCTCTGCGCGCACCCCGGAATCCTGGGCGACGTCATCGACGAACTCGACGGAGCCGAGGACTCGAAGCTTCCGTTGCTGGACAGGGTGATCAAGGAGAGCCTCCGGCTGCTGCCACCGGTGATGTGGTGGAGCAAGGTCGCGTCGGCACCGGTGGAACTCGGCCCGCACCGGCTGGACACCGGCGCGCACGTGATCTTCAGTTCCTACATCACCCATCGCCTGCCGGAACTGTATCCCCACCCGGACCGGTTCGTCCCCGACCGCTGGCTGGACAACGATCCCGGACCGTACGGCTACCTGCCCTTCGCCGCCGGACCCAGGATGTGCCTCGGCTCGGGGTTCGCGACGATGGAGATGCGCCAGATCCTGGCGATCCTGTTGCGGCGGTGGCGGTTCGAGATCGCGCCGGGGTCGCGAGTGGACTGCGGCGGCCTGATGGTCTCCCAGCCCAAGCGGGGGCTCCCGGTGCGCCTGCGCGCGCCAGGAGGCCCGGTCGTGGGCTGGACCGATCTGCGTGGCGGGATCCGGTCCATGGTCGATTTCGGCTGAGGCCGCCCAGCAACGCCGAAGAAGTAACCGCCACGAAGCCGGTGAAAGAATCGATTTCGACGGTGCGGCAAGACTTTCCGCACGGTCGAACCGAATCGCCATGGAGTTGGTTCGGCCGGAAGATCCTGCCGCGGCGACGGTTGGTTCCCGGGTGGCGACCCGGGCAGAGCGACTGATCACCAAGCTGCCACTCCCGGGAGGGTACCCATGAGCGCGACGAGTCACACGGAGAACGACCAGCAGCCCGACGAGAGCGCGCTCCAGGAACTCCAGGGCCGCTGGTTCGAGTCCGCGGGCGGACTGACGAACGGTGCCGGCACGACCAACGGCAGGCCCGTCTCCGACGTCGCGACCGCGGAGCGGGAGGAGCCCAAGGACCTCGGCCTCGCGCTGCGGGAGAACCTCTCCCTGATCACCCGGCTGCCGACCCCGGCGCGGGAGCAGTTGTTCGACCAGTTCCTGGCCACCGTCTCCGGGCAGATCAACGGGACCATCACGGTTTCCCAGTCCCCGGTCAGCCAGGACCTGCGGCAGCAGAACATCGACATCTTCTACAAGTACATCGAGTACGAGAACTCGCGGAACTACGAGGGCATGGAGAACCTGTTCCACCCCACCGAGTTCCGCAGCAAGACCTACTTCGGCAACGACCCGATCAGCCCGAAGGCGCACACCAGGATGCTGCTCGGCCTGTTCCGCTCGTTCCCGGACTGGTTCATGGTGATCAACGAGATCGTCTCGGCGGACAACGAGGCGGTGGTCGGGCTGATCACCGGTCGTGGCACCCAATACGAGGAGTTCGCAGGCAGGCCGCCGAAGGACCACCAGATCGCCATCCCCACCCTCCACGCGATCAAGGTGCGCGACGGTCTCATCGTGGAACACCGGCACATCAACCCGTTCGAAGACATCTTCGCCAATCAGATCATGGCACCGCTCACCGAGGACATCATGGCGGTCCGTGCCCAGCAGGGCTTCGACAGCAGCATGGCGCAGCGGGCGTACGAAGCCGCGGTCGCGGCAGGCGCCGACCCGCAGAAGCTGACCGAGCTGAAGACCCTGATCGACGTGAAACGCCGCCAGTGCCAGGTTTTGCTGAAGGGCACGCTGCGGCGCTGCGCCATGATCGCCCCGCCGGGCGAGATCTACTGCGAGCACCACCAGGAGCACGGCTATGGCATCGACGGCTTGGAATAGCGCGCTCACAGGGAAAGGCCCGATCCGGCCCAAGATGAGGAGAGAGTGAAGATGACTTCCGCCAGGCAAGGCACCGAGCAGCAGAGCAGGCATCAGTCCGAAGTGGACGCGGCCGCGAACCGGCTCCGTGAGTTGCTGGGCGCGGACCTGAGCGCCGAGGAGATCGTGCAGGCGGTACTGGACGTGCCCAGGATCGAGGAGAACAAGAAGGTGCTGCTGCGCTTCCAGAAGGAAGTGTTCAACGGCCACGACTGGAGCACCGAGACACTGGCACGGAACCTGACCGAGGATTTCGTGGACCACGCCGCGATGCCAGGGGACCCGCCGGGGTTCGAAGGCGTGCAGATGCGGTTCTCGGCATGGGCCTCGGCGTTCGAGGACCCGATGGAGGACAACATCGCGATCATCGGCGAGGGCGACCTCCTCGGTGTGATGTACAACCTGCACGCCCACCACAACGGTGAGTTCATGGGTGTGCCGCCGACCAACCGCGAGGTCGTCATCCCCGGGATGGAGGTCGTCCGGATCCGCGACGGCAAGATCGCCGAGCACTGGGGCATCTACGACTTCCTGCGCACCGCCGAGGAGATCGGAACCAACCTCACCTTCGTCCAGCGTGACGTGCCGGACGCGGTGAAGCGGCCCGAGGTGCCGTGGGCGGTCAAGATGACCGAGGCGGACGCCGAGAACGTGAGCACCGCGGCGGAGGATTACCTGCGCCCGGAGCGCCCGGAACGTGGGTGGTCGTCCAGCTGACCCCGTTTTCGCGATCCCACGGCCACGACGTGCGCCGGGTTGTCACACGGCCCACGTCGTGGTCGTGAGCGTGCGGACGGGAGGAAACCCATGATCTCCAGTGTGCTGAAGGTCGCCGTCTACGTCCGGGATCAGCAGCGGGCGCTGGACTTCTACACTGGCGCGCTGGGGTTCGAGGTGCGCGCCGACCAGCCGATGGGGCCCGGCGCGCGCTGGATCGAGGTCGGCCCGCCCGGCGCGGCGACGGGCGTGACCCTGTGGACGCCGCCCGATCTCGCCGACCGGATCGGCACCTTCACCGGGATCGTGTTCGGCTGCGCGGACATCGAGGCCACCGTCGCCGGACTGCGCGGGCGAGGGGTGACGTTCACCGAGGAGCCGTCCGGCCAGGCGGGCGGGGTGATGGCCACCTTCCTCGACCCCGACGACAATGTCTTCGTACTCCGCGAAAACACCTGACGCACCGGCGATGCGCCGCGCCTGGGAACGGCTGCACCGCGAATACGCGACGGATCTGCTGGTGTCCTCGCTCGCCGCGGACGTCGAACTGTCCAGCTTTCAGTTCAACCGCAGGTTCACGGCCTGTTACGGCGAAACGCCGGGACGGGTGCTCAAACGCGTCCGGATGGAATGGGCGCAGTTCCTGCTGCGGCACAGCAGGTATCCGGTGCAGCGGGTCGGACGCAGTGTCGGCTATCGCAGTCCCGGCACCTTCAGCGACCGGTTCCACAAGTACGTCGGCTGCTCGCCGACCGAATACCGCGCGCGACATTTCGCCGAGGTCAGCGGATCGTGGGCGCCCTGGTACATCGCTACGCCGCGCGGTCCCAGGGCACCTACGAGCTAACCAGCCGCGCGAAGGTCCGCGATGCGCGGCGCCCGGCTCTTCGGCGAGTCCAGGCTGGTCATCCTGGCGTCGCCGAGCTGGTCCCGGACGTAGTTCTCCATACCGGTGATCGCCTTCTTGAGCGCCGCGTCGGGTTTGACGAACGACTGGCAGACGATCTCGCCCGCGTCGACGTCGTACTCCCACAGCCCGACCACCCGGCCGCGGTCGACGACGATCGGGCACTGCGGGTCGGTCTCGTCGCCGAGGGTCCGGCCCGGTTTGCCGCCGGGGGAATGCTTCGCGGCGTCCTCGGGGTTCACCAGCCTGCTCAGTTCGCGGTGCAGCAGGTGGATGCCGTCGATTCCGGCGACGAGCGCGTAGGACGGTTTGCGCGGCACGGTGAACTTCTCGAACTCGGCGGCGAGGCCGGCGGGCAGCAGCAGGTCGGTGTCGCCGACCGGTTCCAGGTCCAGCGGCTCGATCGCCTTCTTCGCGGCCGCCGCGGTGAGTCCGGAGAACCAGCGGAAGTGCTTCAGCGAAGCGGGCGCGGCCCAGGAGAAGTACCGCCTGGCGAGTTCGGTGCGCTGGGCGTCCATGTCCGGTCCGTCGCCGTCGAGCGGCGACGGGGTCCACGGTACGTAGCCGAATCGCTGCTGGTCGAGCCTGCCGTTCACCGGCACCCTGCGGATCCGGCCGCGCGACTGGAGCAGGCCGAGCGCGAGCGGCAGCGTCGTGGTCTGGCCGCGCTTCTTGCCTTCGGCGCCGAGATTGCGGATCTCCTTGCCGACGATGTCGCGCAGCCCGGCCGCGTCGAGCGGCTCCGACGCGGATTCGAGCGCCGAGACGACGCTGTCACACAATCGGTTGATTTCCTTGGTGGTGACGCCGAGATGTTTGCTCGCCGCCGCGAGTTCGCCCTCCGGTGCGCCCGAACCCACGGTCAGCCCGAGGGCGAAGTCCTCTTTCGGCAGGATGTAGGTACAGCCGCGCGCGGACGGGAGTTCGTGCACGTCGAGGTTCGCGACGGCCTTGTCCACGACCTCGCGGTCAAGTCCGGCGCGGGCGAAGAACCCCAGGTAGGGGCTGCATCCGCCGACCGAGCGGGCCCAGCCGGTGCGGCTGAGCACCTCCTCCGGCGAGGAGCCGGTCAGCGAGCCGTCGAGCCCCTGGCGGTGGGACCACCACGCGCGCAGCTTGTCGAGAGAGATCTCAGCAGTCATGCCGCCATTATGGCATTTTGGGTCCGCAGTGGATACATTCAGTGTCCCGCCGGGCCGACCCAGGAGGATGACATGATCACCAAGCTGAACACCGTCGCGCTGTACGTGACGGACCAGGAACGGTCCAAGCAGTTCTACGTCGACAAGCTCGGTTTCGACGTGACCACGGACTCGGACATGGGAGGTATGGGGCGGTGGCTCGAGGTGGCGCCCGGCGGCGGCGGGACGGGGTTCGTGCTCGCCAACGCGGAGGCCTTCGGCAAGACGGACCGGATCGGCGACTCGGCCGACGTGACCCTGCGGTGCGCGGATGTGCGGGCACTGCACGCGGACCTGTCCGGCAAGGGTGTGCCGGTGACCGAACCGGAGACGCAGGACTTCGGCACCTTCGTCACGGTGACCGACCCGGACGGTCACGAGTTCCTGATCAGCCAGGAATGAGCCCGTGACACCGCTGACCCCGGCGGCCTTCGCCCTGCTGCTCGCGCTGACTGAGGGCGAGCAGCACGGCTACCGGCTCATCGCGGACGTCGAGCGCCTCACCGGCGGCACACTGGTGCTCGGTCCCGGCACGCTCTACCGCACCTTGCAGCGCCTGCGGGTGGACGGCATGGTCGAGGAGAGCGACACGGACGAGGAAGCGGTCCGCGCGGACCGCCGGGCCGAGCGCCGCCGGAGCTACCGGATCACCCCGACGGGGTCGCGGGCGGTCCGCGACGAGGCCAGAAGACTCGCTAACCTGCTCTCGAGCGAGACGGCGCGAGCCGTTCTCCGCTCCGACGAGAGGGGCGAAGGATGACCGGCTGGGCAGCGGACGAGGAGTTCGCCGGGGTCACGCCCCAGCTCACCGTGGCGGACACGGCGGCGGCGGTCCGCTTCTACACCGCGGTGTTCGGCGCCGACGAGCTGCTGCGCAACCATGCCTCGGACGGCCGGGTGATGCACTGTGAGCTGCTGGTGGGTGGCGGCAGGCTGTTGCTGCACGACGAGTTCCCCGAGCACGGCGCCGGGCGCGGTCCGATCGCGCTCGGCGGCACCTCGGTGGTGCTGCACCTGTACGTGGCCGACGTCGACGCGGTGTTCGCCGCCGCGCTGGCCGAAGGGGCGACAGAGCTGATGGCCCCGCAAGAAGCGTTCTGGGGCGACCGGTACGCGATGATCGAGGACCCGTTCGGGCATCGCTGGTCGGTGGCGCAGCGCGCGGCCGACCCTTCGGTCGCCGAGTTGCAGGAGCGGGCCGACCGGTGGGCCGAGGACAACGCAGGGGTCTCGCCGAACGGCACCGCCGCCGAACGACGCGACTAGATGATTGATTCCGTGAAGATCACGTGAAGGAGGCCGGTGCGGCGGCTGGGTGGAGGGTGTCCAAGATCAAACCGTGACGAAGAGCTGAACACCCTCCTGACCGCACTCTACGTGCTGATCGATGACCAGGTCGTCCCGGCTCGCGCCGGACGGGGGCGGCGTCCTCTGTTCACTGACAGTGAGTTGCTTACGTTGGCGGTGGCGCAGGTCCTGCTGCGCTATAACGGCGAGCGCCGCTGGATGCGGCACGTGCACAGCAACCCCGAACTGCTGGCCATGTTCCCGCACGTGCCTCGTCAGCCCGGATACAACAAGCGTTTAAGGGACGCACGACCCTTGTTGTGCAAGACAATCCTCACACTGGCCGCGTGCTGCCCGTCCTGGTTCGACGACCTGTGGATCACCGACGCCACACCGGTTCCCTGCGGAATGTCCCGGGAGACGGTGACACGTTCAGACCTGGCCAACCACGCCAACTATGGCTACTGTGCGTCACATTCTCGGTTCTATTGGGGTCTGAAGCTCTACCTCGTGTGCACCGGGGACGGGATGCCGGTCATGTGGTGCCTGGCCGACCCCAAGATCGGCGAACGCGAGGTGCTGTCCGCGCTACTCGACAACAACCATCACCTGATCCGCGACGGCCAAGTCTTGCTGGCCGACAAGGGTTTCTCCGGCACGGAGTTCAAGAAGCTCACCGAGTCGAAGCAGTTGCGGCTGCTGCGCCCGGACCGCAAGGACGAGACCTACCGCAACGGCAACCTCGGCGGTGTGCGCCAGTGGATCGAGTCGGTCAATCAGACCCTCAAGAGCCAACTCGGCCTCGAACAGCACGGCGGACGCACCCCGGCAGGCGTGTTCACCCGCATCGCCCAGCGCCTGCTGGCCATGTCCGCAGGCATCTGGCACAACTGGCACACCGACGTGACCAGCAAACGCTCACTCATCGCCTACGACCACTAACACCAACTTCACGGAATCAATCATCTAGGGCCGCGCGATCCCGCCCGCGTGACTGGACAGCGATCTCGCGTGATTGGACGGCGATCACGCGTGATCAGCCGGAGGACGCGCGGCGGGAGCCGGGTGCGGTGCGCAATTCAGGAGAAGTTCGGCGCGGGGGCCGACCCTAGGCTGGTCCGGTGACCGCGCCGCTCGCGGGTCCGCTCCGCCGTGCCCTGCCCGGTGGCGCCCGGCCGGTGCGGGTCTCGTCGTGTTCACCGGCGAATCGGAGACCCGCGGAATTGCCCGAAAACATATTTCAACGGATACCGTCGAGCCGCCTTCGAATTGCCCCGACGATTATCCATTGTGGACTTTCCTGTCTTGCGCCACCTGGGTGAAGCCGTTTGACCATGTCCGTCTCGCTGTGTCAGCCTTTCCTTGGGTGTTCAACTGCGGGGGCATCGCAATTCACATGTGCTCGCATTCATCGATATTCGAGTATCGCATCGCTCTGCCAGGGGTGCCACGTGACGATGTGGGCAGGCAATAGTCCTCGAATGGCCGTCGGGTCGCCACCGGTAACCCGTGTACTCCAGCTGCCCCTGACAATGGCAGATTTCTCTCGGCGCGGATTCCGGCTCGACCGGGAAAGTGAACGTGTCGAACTGGAAAAGCATGCCCATTATTTCTTGACCGGGTTCAATGTGGCGGCGAAATCG
This sequence comes from Amycolatopsis sp. cmx-11-12, assembly GCF_046269425.1. Lineage (NCBI taxonomy): Bacteria > Bacillati > Actinomycetota > Actinomycetes > Pseudonocardiales > Pseudonocardiaceae > Amycolatopsis > Amycolatopsis sp. cmx-11-12. The sequence continues at coordinate 62,072 of NZ_JADNQM010000038.1, forward strand.
CGCGACGTGCATTCGGCGCTGGCGGAGATTCCGGACACCGAACGAGGATTCGCCTATGAGGGCGCCGGGATGTTCGCGGCGCTGCACGACCTCGCCGCGTTCGGCAGGGGTGGCGCGCTCGCGCGCCTTCTCAGCGGGCCGGGGGACGACTACACGCATCTGATCCATGTCGGCCACGGCTGGGCGCTGGTGCCGACGAGGCTGCCGCTGCCGGTGGCCGTCCCGGCCACTCCGCTGCTCCGATGGCTCGCACTGGACGGAGCCGGGTTCGCGGAAACGTACTTCGGCGGCCTCCGCGCGTTGTGGCGGCGATGTCACCGGCGGCCGAGCGAACATCGGCAGGCGAGGATCGCCGGTTGCGGCCGTGCGCTGTGGTTCACCCAGGCGGCGGACCCGGTGGGGGTCGCGAGGGTGATCGCCAGAATGCCCGAATCCGCCCGGGGCCCGCTCTGGTCGGGGATCGGCCTCGCCGCGTGTTACGCGGGGTGCGCCGGGCCCGGCGCGGTCGCGGAACTGGTGCGGTCCAGCGGGCCGTACGCACCACATTTCGGGCAGGGCGTGCTGTTCGCGGGTGCCGCGAGGTACCGGGCACGGATCGTGCCGGAGCACACCGGACGGGTGTGCGAGCAGCTGTTCTCCGCCACGCCGGAGGAAATCTCATGGTGGACGGACGAGGCGGCACAAGGCCTCGCCGGATCCACCGAATTGTCCGCGTACACCGAATGGAAAGCCCGGTTGCGGGAACTGGCCGAGCGGCGGTTCTGAGCCGATTTCCGGGCGGGAGAGGTATTCGACATGCCCAAGCCGTGGCGCAGGGTGGTCCCGGTGGCGGTCGCGCTCCTGCTCTGTCTCACCGCGGGGATCTTCACCGCGAGGCCGGGACCGAGTGCGGGGGAGACCCGTTCACTGGCCGGTGGGTTCGCCTTCCACCAGGTCCCGCTGAACTCCACGCCGCCGGGCGCGCGGCAGCAACGTCCGGTGCAACCGGACCTCGAACCCATCCGCTCCTGGATCTCCGCGGTCGGGGCGGCGGTGGCGCTGGCCGATCTGCGTGGCCTGAAGCGCTCCGCCGACTTCTGCCTCGTCGACCCGCGCGACGACTCGGTCACCGTGGCGCCGGTGCCGGACGCGGGCGGGCAGGCGTATCCGAAGTTCACGCTGGACCCGCGTCCGCTGGCCTACGACGAGACGATGGCCCCGATGGGCTGCGTGCCGTCCGATCTCGACGAAGACGGCCGTCAAGACCTCCTGGTCTACTACTGGGGCCGGTCACCGGTGCTGTTCCTGAACTCGGCGGCGCCGGGAACCCCGCCCGCCGCGGCGAACTTCCGGCCGGTGGAACTGGTTTCGCCCATGCAGGTGTGGAACTCCACCGCGCTGAACCTCGGCGACGTCGACGGCGACGGGCATCTCGACGTCCTGGTGGGCAACTACTTCCCGGACGGCGCCAAGGTGCTCGACCCGGCCGCGAGGTCCGACGGCCGGATGTACATGCAGGACTCGATGGGCAAGGCGCGCAACGCCGGGGTGAACCGGCTGCTGCTGACCAGGCCGTCGGGCGCGCCGGCCACGCTGCCGGTGATCACCGACGCCAGCACCGCGTTCCCGGACGATTCGGCGCGGTCGTGGACCCTCGCGTTCGGACTGCAGGATCTCACCGGCGACAGCCTGCCGGAGATGTACGTCGCCAACGACTTCGGCCCGGATCAGTTGCTGGTCAACAGTTCCACGCCGGGCAGGGTCCGGCTGGCCGAGGTCGACGGCGACCGCGATCTGCTCACCCCGCGTTCGGAGGTGCTCGGGCACGATTCCTTCAAGGGCATGGGGGTCACCTTCACCTATCCCGATGGCGACCCGCTGCCGATGATCGCGGTCAGCAACATCACCACGCCGTACGCGCTGCACGAGAGCAACTTCGCCTTCGTACCCACTGGGACCGGCGCCGACCTCGCCGCGGGCAAGCTGCCCTACGACGAGCGCAGCGAGGACCTCGGCCTGGCGAGGAGCGGCTGGGCGTGGGACATCAAGGCAGGCGACTTCGACAACTCCGGTGTCGACCAGCTCGTGCAGGCGACCGGTTTCCTCAAGGGCGCCCGTGACCGGTGGCCGGAACTGCAGGAACTCGCGATGGGCAACGACCAGCTGCTGAAGTATCCGCAGGCGTGGCCGAAGTTCGTGCTCGGCGACGATCTGTCAGGGCACCAGGCGAACCCGTTCTACGTCAGGACAGGCGACGGCCGGTACACCGACCTCGCCGTTCAGATCGGCATCGGCGCGCCGTACAACACCCGCGGGTTCGCCTTCGGTGACGTGGACGGTGACGGCAAGCTCGACGCGCTGGTCGCCAACCAGTGGGAGGATTCCCTGCTGCTGCGCAACATCGGCCGGTCCGGCCGGCAGGCGGCGGACCTGCGGCTGGTCACCCCCGGCGCGGCCGGTGGCGAGCGGACGGCGATCGGCGCGCGGATCGAGGTGTTCTCCGGCGACCGGACGCTGCGGACCCAGCTGTTCCCGGCGAACGGGCACGCCGGCGTCTCGGCCGGTGAGGCGCATCTGGCGTTGCCCGGCGGCGGATCCGCGCGGGCCGCGATCACCTGGCGGGACGGCACCGGCGTCCATCGGGCCGAGGTCGAGCTCCGGCCCGGTCACCACACCGTGCTGCTCACCTCGAACGGAACGGCGGTCCTGAAATGACGAGCACGACCGAATCGCGGCGGAACGCCGCCGCGACGGCACCGGCACTCCCGGCGCCGCCGACCACCGTGACGGCACCGGATCCCGGCCAGGACAAGCGGATCAAGGCACTGCGCCGGTTCGCGATGTCGATCACGGCGTTCACCATCGTCGGCCATCTCGTCCTCGGGTTCGAACAGGCGCCGATCACCCCGCTGCTCGCGGTCGTGGTCGGCTACGCGACCGCGTTGCTGTTCGAGCGGCTCGACAGCTGGGCGTACGGGCGGACCCCGGAGTACGCCGGTGGCGCGAGCGCGATGGTGACTTTCCTGTTGCCACCGCATATCACCGCGCTGGCGTGCGCGATGCTGTTGTACGGCAACGCCTCGGTCTGGCCGTACCTGATGGCGGTGGTGGTGGCCAACGCGACGAAGTACGTGGTCCGGGTGCGGTTCAGGGGCAAGCTGCGGCATGTGCTGAACCCGTCGAACTCCGGCATCGTGGTGGTGCTGCTGATCTATCCGTGGGTCGGGATCGCGCCGCCGTACCATTTCACGAACTTCGTCACCGGCACGGTGGACTGGCTGATCCCGCTGGGCATCCTGATGCTCGGCACGATGCTCAACGCCAAGCTCACCGGCAAGGTCCCGCTGATTTTGGGCTGGGTCGGCGGTTTCGCCGCGCAGGCGGTGCTGCGGTGGCTGCTGCTCGACCATGCGCTGATCGGCGCGCTGCTCCCGGTCACCGGGGTCGCGTTCATCCTCTACACCAACTACATGATCACCGACCCGGGAACCACCCCGACGAAACCGCGCAACCAAGCGATCTTCGGTGCTGCCGCCGGACTGATCTACGGCGTGCTGGTGGTTTCGGGCGTGGTGTTCGGCCTGTTCTTCGCGCTGGTGATCACCTGCGTGCTGCGCGGGCTGGTACTGGTGGTGAGCGAGCACCGGCCGACGCCGTCGAAGGACGTGCCTCGGGTCAGATCCGGGACCGGGTCGTGACCGGGGAGCCCATCGCGGTCGTCGGGATGGCCTGCCGGTATCCAGACGCCACCTCACCCGCCCAGCTCTGGCAGAACGTGCTCGCCCGCCGTCGCGCGTTCCGGCGCATCCCGGAACGCCGGTTGTCCCGCCGGTACCACGGTGGCCGCGCGGACGCCGATCTCACCTACGTGACCCATGCCGGGGTACTGCGGGACTGGGCGTTCGACCGGCGGCGGTTCGGGATCCCCGGCCCGCTGTACCGCGCGGCCGACCAGACGCATTGGCTCGCGCTGGAGACCGCGGCCGACGCGCTGGCCGACGCCGGTTTCCCCGGCGGAGACGGGCTCGACCGCGAAACGGCGGGGGTGGTGCTCGGCAATTCGCTGACCGGTGAGTTCACCAGGGCGGCGACCCTGCGGCTGCGCTGGCCGTTCCTCGCCGACGTCGCCGCGACCGCGCTGGCGGGCGCGGGTGTTCCGGCGGAGCTGTCCGGGGACGTGCTCCGCCGGATGGAACACCTGGTCAAGCAGCCGTTCCCCGAACCAGGGGAGGAAATGCTCACCGGGACGCTGGCCAACACCATCGCGGGCCGGATCTGCAATCACTTCGACCTGCACGGCACCGGGTACACAGTGGACGGTGCCTGTTCGTCCAGCCTCCTCGCGGTGATGACCGCGGCCCGTGCGCTGGCCGCCGGTGAGCTGGACTTCGCGCTCGCCGGCGGAGTGGACATGTCGATCGACCCGTTGGAACTGATCGGGTTCTCCCGTCTCGGCGCGCTCGCCACCGACCGGATGCGGGTTTACGACGAGCGGCCGACCGGTTTCCTGCCCGGTGAGGGCTGCGGGGTGATTGCGCTGATGCGGGCGGGAGACGCCGAACGGCGCGGGCTGCGCGAGTACGCGCAGCTCGTCGGCTGGGCGTCCTCTTCGGACGGTGCGGGCGGGCTCAGCCGCCCGGAACGCGCCGGGCAGGTGCTCGCCTTGCGCCGTGCCTATCGGGCCGCCGGGCTGGCCCCGGAGTCGGCGGGCCTGATCGAGGGGCACGGGACCGGCACCGAGGTCGGCGACCGGGTGGAACTCGAGGCGCTGACCGAGGTTCGTGGCACCGGCGCGGTGCCTGCCGCGCTGAGCACGGTGAAGGCGAACATCGGGCACACCAAGGCGGCGGCCGGGGTGGCCGGGCTGATCAAGGCGACCCTGTCCGTCTTCCACCGGGTGCTGCCACCGGTCACCGGTTGCGAACGGCCGCAGGAACTGCTGCGCGCGGATTCCGTGCCGTTGCGACTGCTCGCCGAGGCCGAGCCGTGGCCGGACGAGATCCCGATCGCCGGTGTCTCCTCGATGGGTTTCGGCGGGATCAACGCGCACGTGGTCCTGCGAGGCGCGCCCGGCGGCTCGGTCCGCGGCCTGTCCGCCGCGGCCCGCCGCTGGTCGGCACGGCGGGAGGAAACCGAGATCGTGCTGCTCGGCGCGACGAGTCCGGCGGACCTTTCCGCCCGGCTCACCGCGCTGGCCGCGAGCGCCGGATCGCTGAGCACGGCCGAGGTCGGCGATCTGGCGGCCACCGCATGGCGGGACGGTCCGGAGCCGGGCAAGCTGCGTGCGGCGTTGGTGGCGCGTGATCCCGACGAGCTGGCGTCGGCAGCGAAGGCCGCGTCGGCCGCGACCGAGGGCTGGTCCGGCGAACCACGGTTCGATCGGCATGGCGGTTTCGCACTCGGTTCGGCGCGAGCGGCCCGGCTGGGGCTGCTGTTTCCCGGGCAGGCCGCGCCGGTCCGCGCGGCACTTCCCGGCTGGGCGGCGGAACTCGGCGTACCAGGACTGCCCGCCGGAACGTCGGTGTCTACTGTGGACACCAGCGTGGCGCAGCCCGCGATCGTCCGGCAATCCCTCGCCGCACTGGCCTGGCTCGCCGAACTCGGCGTGCGCGCGGAGGCCGCGGTCGGGCACAGCCTCGGTGAGCTCACCGCCCTGCGGTGGGCGGGCTGTTGTCCGGCGGAAACGGTGGTGGAACTCGCCGCCGTCCGTGGCCGGATCATGGCCGAACACGGCACCACGGGCACCACGATGGCGAGCCTCGGCCTCGCGGAATCCGGTGCGGCGGCGCTGCTGGCGGGAACCCCGGTGGTGCTCGCCGGGATCAACGGGCCCGCCCAGATGGTCGTCTCCGGCCCCCGTCCGGACATCGCCGAGGTACTCCGCCGGGCGCGCGCGGACGGCGTGATCGCGAGCGAACTGCGGGTCTCCCACGGGTTCCACAGTCCGGCCATGAGCGCGAGCGAGGAGCCACTTCGCCAAGCCCTGCGGGGATTCCCGTTGCTCGCGCCCGGCCGTCCGGTGTTCTCCACGATCACCGGCACCCAGGTGACCGCGGGTGGCGACGAACTGCGCGACCTGCTCGTCCTCCAACTCACCGAGCCGGTGCTGTTCAGCCGTGCGCTCGCGGAACTGGCCGAGCGCTGTGATCTGCTGCTGGAAGCCGGGCCGGGCACGATGCTGACCGGGCTCGCCGACGTCACGGGCTTGCCGGTGCTGAGCATGGACACCGGCGGTGAGCCCGAGCGGCACGCGTTCGCCACCGCGGTGCTGGCGGCCTGCGCCGGTGCGGATCTGGAGCCGTGGTTCGCGGGCAGGGCGAACCGGCCGCTGCCGTTGGACGCGGTGCCGGACTTCGTGGTGAACCCGTGCGAGAACCGGACGGGCTGGGTCGACGCGCCGGAGACCGAGGCGCCGGTGCCCGACGAGGTGCCCGTGACTACCGTCGAGACCGGCACGGATCCGCTCGACGTGCTGACCGCGCATCTGGCCACCGCGCTCGAACTGCCCGCCGGTTCGATCACCCCCGGCAGTTCGCTGCTCGGGGATCTGCACCTGAATTCGTTGCAGGTGGTGCAGATCGTCAGCACGGTGGCGGCGGAACTGGGCAAACGCCCGCCGGACACCCCGCTTTCGCTGGCGTCCGCGACCGTCGCGGACGCGGCCGCGGAGCTGACCGGCCTGCCGGAAGCCCCACTGGAGACCGATTCGGTGGCCGGGGTGGCGAACTGGGTGCGGCCGTTCGAACAGCGGTGGGAACCGTTCGCGGCGGAGCAAGCCGGGCCGGTGCGGTGGACAGTGCACGCCACCGCCGGGCACTGGCTGCACGAGCTGTCCGGTGGTGCGGGTGAACCCGGCCTCGCCGTCGAAGTGCCGGAGAACGCCGGTCCCGCCGAGATCGCGGAGCTGCTCGGCATGATCGCGGGCGCCGGGCCGGAGCGGTTGCTCGTTGTCCATTGTGGACACCCAGCGGCGGCGGGAATCGCGAGGAGCGCGGCGGTCGAACTGTCCTGTGCGGTGGTCGTCGCCGAACTGCCGGACACGGACTTCCGGCCGGATCCCGCCGTGCTGGCGGGAGCGGCGCCGGAACGCTATCTCGAACTCCGCTGCGACCGGGACGGATCGGTGCGCCGCGCCACGTTGTTCGCGCGGCGGCCGGGGACCGGGGCACCGGAACCGCTCACGGCGGCGGACGTCTGCCTGGTCACCGGCGGGGTCTCCGGGATCACCGCGTACGCCGCGATCGCGCTGGCCGAGCGGACCGGCTGCACGCTGGTGTTCACCGGCCGCTCACCGGCCGACGCGCCGCACGTGCTGGCGGGACTGGAGCGCGCGAGGGTCAGCGTGACGGCGCGCTACGAACGCTGCGACGTCGCCGACGCCGGGCAGGTGCGTGCGCTGAAAGCACGGTGCCCCGGCCCGGTGCGCGGTCTCCTGCACGGCGCCGGCCTGAACGAGCCCCGCCGGATGAGCGAGGTCACCGCCGCGTCACTGGCCGCGACCCTGCGGCCGAAGTCCGGTGGCCTGCGGTCGTTGCTCGGCGAGTTCGGTGAAGAACTCAAGCTGGTACTCGGTTTCGGCTCGATCATCGGCAGACAGGGGCTCGCCGGGCAGTCCGAGTACTGCGTCGCCAACGACTGGCTCCGCGTCGAAGTGGAGCGGTGGGCAGCCGTCCACCCGTCCTGCCGGGCGCATCTGCTTGAGTGGTCGGTCTGGTCCGAGATCGGCATGGGCGTCCGGCTCGATGTGCTGGACCGGCTGCGCAGGCTCGGGATCGAACCGATCACCCCGGACCGGGGCGTGCGGGCCATGGCCGGAGTGCTCGACGATCTCGGATCACCGGTCACGGTCCTGCTGACCTCACGGTTCCCCGCGACACCGACCCTGACCGCCGGAACATCCGCCGGTGCCACGCCGAGGTTCGCGGAGCGGACCCGCGTACGGGTGCCCGGGGTGGAGGCGGTGCTGGAGGCCGACCTCGCGCTGGGGGCGGATCCGTACCTCGGTGAGCACCGCCTCGACGGCGTGCCGGTGCTGCCCGCCGTGGTCGGCCTGGAAGCGATGCGACAGGCCGCCGCACTGGCAGGACACCCCGAAGGCGCGTCCGTGCTGGCCGAACCGCGATTCCGGGCGCCGGTCACCGTCGACGCCAAGGGTGCCAGGATCATCCGGGTCGCCGCGTTGACCGCGCCGGACGGGACCGCGGTGGAACTACGCGACGACACCGACCGGTTCGCCGTCCCGCGGTTCTCGGCGGTGGTGCGCGAGGCATCCGAGCCGCCGGCACCGATCGAGGCCGCGGAGCCGATCACCGGGACCAGCCCGTGGTACGGCTCGTTGTTCTTCCACAGTGGACGGTTCCGCCGAGTGGCCGGGTACCGGCACTTGTCGGCGTTCGGGATCGACGCGTGGCTCAACGACGGCGTGCCGGGCCCGTGGTTCTCGGAGTTCCACAGTGGACAATTGTGGCTCGGCGACCCGGCCGCGCACGACGCCACCCTGCACGCGTTGCTCGCCTGCGTTCCGCACCGGCTCGCGCTGCCGATCGGGGCCGAGGAGTTCACCGTCTGGCGCGAACCGTCCGGGCCGCTGCGCGTCCTGGGGACCGAGCTTTCGCATACCGACGGCGAATACTGTTTCGACGTCGGCCTCGTCCGCGCCGACGGGCTCGCGGTCGCCGGGTGGCGGTCGCTGCGGCTGCGCGCGGTGGGCATCCGTGACTGGCCGGACGGGATGCCGGTGCGGCTGATCGGCCCGTGGCTTTCGCGGCGACTGATCGAATGCGGGATCGAGGACCGCCTGGAACTGAGCACCGATTCCGGTGCGGGAAGCCCGATCGTGCTCACCGCGCCGCCGCCGGGCACCGGCTGGGCCGCCGTCACCGTCACGGACACCGCCGCGGGCCAGGATCCGGTGGACAGCGAACTCGCCGCGTCGCTCGCGGACAAGCTCGGCGAGGACGTCGGCACGACCGCGGCCAGGGTGCGGTCGTACCGGGAGGCGCTCGGGGAGTCCGCGCGCACCCCGTCGCGGATCGACGAGGTCACCGAAGACGGCATCGTGGTCGCGAGTTCCGGTGCGCTGCGGGTGCTCACCGCGAAGGTGCGGGTGCTGGAAACCGGGGACCCGGTGGTGCTCGCGTTCGCGATCGGGCGGCGCTGATGCCCGCGGTCTATCGCCACGACCACGTGGTGACCCTGGACGAGACGAACCTGGTCGGCAATGTGTACTTCGCGCATTACCTGCACTGGCAAGGACACTGCCGGGAGTTCTTCCTCGCCGAGCACGCGCCGGGGGTGCTGAAGTCGCTGCACACCGGCGACTTCGTGATGGTCACCGTCTCCTGTTCGATGGACTTCTACGCCGAGTGCTTCGCTCTCGACGAGGTCGGTGTCGAGATGACCTTGCGGGCCACGTCCGGCAACCGGATCGAGATGGGTTTCGAGTTCCGCCGCGGTGTGACGCTGGCCGCGCGCGGAACCCAGACGGTCGCCTGTATGCGCCGGGCGGACGGCGGGGTCCGGCCCGCCGGGATACCGGCGGAACTGGCGCACGCGCTGGCGAACTTCAGCTGACGCCCTGCCGGCTCAGGAGGCTCCGGCCCGCCGTCAAGATATCGCCGCCCGTCGCCGCCGCGGCTCCGGCTCCGGTTCCGAAGTCCGGAACAGCATCGCGACGAGCAGTGCCACGCCAAGGCACAGTGCGCCGAGCACCCACAGCGCGAGGTCCATGGCCGCCGGGTACTCCGCACCGGCAAGGGCGCCGGAGGTCCGAGCGGCCAGCATCGAGCCGACCACGGTGACGGCGACGGTCTCCCCGGTCAGCTTGGTGGTGTTGAACAGGCCCGCGGCCATCCCCGCCTGTTCGGCAGGCACACTGCCGACCGCCAGGCCGTCCAGCAGGCCGAACGCGATGGCGATCCCGACGCCCATCAGGAGCAGCGGCCCCACGTACTCGTCGGTGGCGGCGAACCAGGCCGCGCCCGCGCTGATCAGCACCAAGGACACGATCACCTGGGTCAACGGGTTCACCCAGCGGGTGGCCATCCCGCACAGGATCGGCACCACCAGTATCGGCCCGGTCAGCAGGACGACGAGAGCACCTGCCTCGGCCACCGATACGGCTTGCGTCGCCATGAAATACGAGGGCAGATACACCACCATCGAGGCGAACACCGCGACGATGGCGACGATGGCGGCGCACAGCCCGAGGAATCTGGGGGAGGTCAGCAGCCGCAGATCCAGCATGGGATCGGCGGCTCGCCGTTCGATTCCGGCGAACAACAGGAACAAGGCCACCGAACCCACCAGCGCGACCAGCACGAGCGGGGACGTCCAGCCCAGCTCCGGCCCCTCCACGAGCACCAGGATCAGCAACATCAGCGCGAAGGTGAACGCCGCTGGGCCCTTCCAGTCCATCCGAGCCGCCGCGGCTATGCGCGATTCGGGGATGAACCTGAAGAACGCCAACGTGATCAGGCCGATCACGCCGGGAAGCCAGAACGCGCTGCGCCAGCCGAACGACTCGATCAGCAGCCCGGACAGCGTGAGCCCGAAAGCGAGACCCAGTCCGAGGGTCGCGCCGAAGAGGCCGAAGATCTTGGTCCGCTCCGCGCCGGTGAACGCCTGTCCGAGTACCGCGCTGGCGCCGGTCACCGTGGCCGCCGCGCCGATCCCGGTCACGACCCGGGCCAGGTCGAGCACCACGATGTTGGGGGCAACCGCGCTCACCAGCGTGCATACCGAGAACAAGGCGACGCCCGCGAGGAACAACCTGCGGCGGCCGTACCGGTCCGAGAGCGAGCCGGTCACCAGCATGAAGCCGGCGAGGGTCGCGCTGTACCCGTTGACGACCCATTGCGTGGCGGCGAACGTGGTGTGCAGATCCTCGGTGATCCGGGTGAGCGCCACGGAAGTCGCGCTGAAGGTGAAGGGAATGAGGAACAACGCGGTCAGCGAGACGCCGACCGTTGCGACACGGTTCATGTCCTGGTAACCCCTCCAGTGCTGCGAACGGCGGTATTCGTCGCCGCCCCGCAGGTCAATGACTGTCGCGCTGTCGACGCCGCTTCGGCGCGCGCGATCCCCTCGTACCTGGCGCAAGAATAGTGGGCAGCCGCGAAACTGCCTGAATAGTCATACAGTCGGAAAATTCAGTGGATGACACCGCCCCTTTTTCGAGATTAGCAGCTCTGGAGTGCGCCTGCCATCGGGCCCGTCACATCCGGTCAAAGTGGGAATTCAGTAGGATCTACGTCCCCTGAGTGTGAATTCCGCACCGCCTGGCGGTCTGCCCGGCGTGGGCCCGTGCCGGTCGGCACGATCGACGCGGACAACCCGCTGCACGGGGCCGATTTTTCGCCTGGGGGTCGTGTCCGCGGCGCCGGATCCGGGCGCAAAGATTCGGTGTTCGAAAACCTCTGCTGTCACAGTTTCAGGAAAACAGGAGATCAGAGGCGGCGGGAAGTTCCGAAGGGGTGTTGCTGTTCTCCTGTTTTCGTGCACTTGACAGGAAATAGGAGTCGACACGACCGAGGGTTCAACCATATCGTGTCCGATTACAGGCGTATCCGAGGGAATGGAGCAGGATGGAACTCAAACTGGACGGCAAGACGGCGCTGGTCACCGGCGCCAGCAGAGGCATCGGCCTCGCGATCGTTCAGGCGCTGGCCGCGGAGGGAGTGCAGGTCGCCGCCTGTGCTCGTACGGCCAGTGAACCCTTGCTCGAAGCGACATCGTTGACCCGGCAGGTGGACCTGACCGTGCCGGCGCAGGCGACGGAACTGGTGGACTGGGCGCTCGCCGAACTGGGCGGCATCGACATCTTGGTCAACAACGTCGGCGCCTCGCCCGCTCGCACCGACGGATTTCAGGCGATCAGTGACGACGACTGGCAGCACGCGTTCGAACTGAACTTCTTCAGCGCGGTGCGCACCACCCGCGCGGCCCTGCCGAGCCTGCTCGAACGCCGGGGGACCGTCATCAACATCGGTTCGGTCAACTCCCGGCTGCCGCTGCCCCGGCTGATGGACTACTCCGCCGCCAAGGCCGCACTGGCCAGCTTCGGCAAGTCGCTCGCGGACGAAGTGGGCGAGGCAGGCGTCCGGGTGAACACGATCTCACCTGGGCCGACGCGGACCGCGGTCTGGACGGCGGCCGACGGGATGGCGGCCGGACTGGCCAAGAGCGCGGGGATCGACCACGAGGAGTTCGTCACGCAGGTACCCGCGATGACCGGGATGAACACCGGGCAGTTCACCGAACCGGCGGAGTTGGCCGTGCTGGTGGCGCTGCTGGCTTCCGGCCGGGTCCCCAATATGAACGGCTCGGACCTGATCCTCGACGGCGGAATGCTGAAGCAACTCTGACCTGACCCTCTGAACCCGAACCAGGCGAGGGCGGCGGGAACACGGCTGGCCGTGTTCCCACCGCCATGCCTCCATCAGGGCTGGATGGGCCGGGAATTGTCGACGCCGAATCCCGGAAAAGCCGTTCTGCCCTTTTGTGCCGCCGCGTCTCTGTCTCAGAATTTGGTCATTCGACCGATAAGTGGTCAACGGTTCCCGCGACGGCGAATCAGGGGTCTGGCGCCGAGGTGTCGACGGAAGAAGTCGGCAAGCAGTCGTCGAAGCGAGGATTCAGTCGTCGCCAGCTTTCCCCGTCGCGATGTCTGGCCCATTCTCCTCGGCGCCTGTGGTAGAGTCAGCAATATGCGTGTACTGGGGAGGTAATCTGCTGTGCGTCAAGCCAATGCACGTATCCTCGTTGTGTGACGACTTCAATTATGAGTGTTTTCCTGGGGCAGAGTCCGCTTGATCGGCCACCAGGCTTTGGGGATTTCACCACAAGTTCACCGGCTGACCAATTCTGAGCACTTCCGGGGGGAAATGTGCCGCCGCGAGCTGAAAAAAGCATCCTGCAGCCAGCAGCATCGCCGAAAAGTTCGCAGGTCCGCAACGACCGGATATTGATCTCCCGCCTCGGGCTGCATTTTCCGGCGAACCTCACTTACGGCTGCTGGGAACGCGCCGGGACGCAACTGTCGGACATCGTCAGCTCATCGGCCTGGTGCCTTGGCGACTGGTTGGTCTGCGGTCAGGAGAACTACCCGGACCGGTACGTCCTGGCTCTCGAGACCGCCGGTCTCGACTACCAGACGCTGCGGAACTACGCCTGGGTCGCCCGGCGCTTCCCGTTGGAGCGGCGCCGTGAACCGCTGAGCTTCCAGCATCACGCCGAGGTCGCCGCCCTGGACGTCGCGAGCCAGGACAAGTGGCTGGATCTCGCCGAAGCGGGGCGATGGTCACGCAACGAACTGCGGCGTCAGTTACGCGACCAACGGCAGGGCAAGCGGGCCGACGCGGCCTCGATGTTGTTGATACCGCGCGTTTCCGTGGCGCGGGAACGCGTCGAACGCTGGCGTGCGGCCGCGCAGCGGATGGACAACCATCTGGAGAACTGGATGGTACTCGCCCTGGATCGCGCCGCCGAGGACGTACTGAGCGCGGAATCGCAGTAACGCGGGCAGGGGCGCGCGCGACCATGACTGTCCCGCCGGCGGGACAGGGCCGACCTTGAGTGAATCGGGCGGTTGCCGTCATGGCAAATTTCCGCGGCCGATTATCCGGCGCGGGAGTTCGCGACAGTGGATCATCCGGTGACCTTTGAGCTTGGGGTCCAGTCACGCGTGATCAGACGGCGATCACGCGTGACTGGACGGAGATCTCGCGTGATCAGACGGAGATCTCCGTGATCTCCGTCTGATCACGCGTAATCGCCGTCTGATCACGCGAGATCGCGCGACACTGGCGAGCCGAAAAACAATAGCCGCCGAGTTTCCCGTTCTTTCATTGTCAACCCCGCGACCGCCGAACCGTCACGGCGTCGTCGCCCTGAGTTGTCATCGACTGGCGACATAAAGTGATTTCCGGTCGCCCCTGATAGACATTCGCTAACTGTTGTCCTAGTCTCGGAGGCGCTGGCATTCCATCGTGTCTTGCCTGCTGATCAAACTTGGCTTTTATTATCGTTTCGTCGAGCGACGGTGTCCGCTCCGAATACTGGGTGGCCGGCTCGTGCACTTCGACAGCTCGCGGATTCGAAGGAGAGGTATGGCCGAACACGTGGTGATCGCGAATACCGACGACACCTCGGTCGTCTACGGCGTTCACGGCACGGACGGCGCGTCCGAGTGGAAATGCTTCGCCCGGCGCGACAACCTGTTCGGGGCGTGGGAGGCGATCGAATGGGCCGCACTTCCGCCGAGCGGGATCAGTGGCGCGCACATCCATACCCGCACAGAGGAGCTGTACTTCATCATCTCCGGCACCGGGGTCATGCTCCTCGATGGTCACGAACACCCGGTCAAGGGCGGTGACCTGATCCTGAACGGCCTCGGTACCCGGCACGGCCTGCGGAACGCGGGCGACGACCGGTTGGAATGGCTGGTCATCGAAGTGGTGGGACCGCCGATGGCGGCCGTCTATTCCACTCATCAGAAACAGATCGACATTGGGGGACGACAATGAGCAACGCCGTAGTGATCAATCTTCGTGAAGTGCGGGAAATCGACGCCGGGAACTTTCTCAGCGGCCCGCTCGGGCGCATCCGCCTGCCGCAGCTCCAACCAGGGCAGCAGGAGACGCTGATCGCCGAGGACCAGGAACACACCTTGTTCACCGTGCGGGGTGACGGGCACGCGATCTCCGGATCGGCGACCGTCCCGCTGCGCTCCGGAGTGGCACTCACCCTGCCGCTGGGCAGCAAGGTCACCGTCGAAGCGGGTGGCGAAGGGCTCGAGCTGTTCATCGCCAGTCTCGCCACACCGCAGGCCGCCGGGGCGGCCCAGTGATCGTCACCCATGCCGAAAGTCTGAGCTCGGCAACGGACGACAGCGCCTGGCGCTGTCTGGCACGTCGCGGCATGTTGCACAGCGAATGCGAGGCCATCGACTACCTCCGGCTGCCGCCGGGCGCAGTGCGGGACGGGCGGGGACGCGCGGGCGTCGAAGCGATCTGGTTCGTCCTCAGTGGACAGGGACGGTTCGTCGATGGTGCGGACCGGTCCCATCCCCTGCGCGCCGGGGATCTGCTGTTCTCGTCCGACGGGACCGGCGGGTCGGTGCGCAACGATTCCACCGGTCAGCTCGAACTGCTCTCGATCGCGTTGCTGCCAGCCGCGGTGACCGACAGGCTGCCTGCCCGGATCCCGACGGCACCGTGGCTGCTGGTCGGAGACGGGCATGTCTGACCGGCTGGTGGTCACCACCCTCGACGAACCGTCCGAGGTCTACGAGATGCACGGCGGCGAACGGGTCGCCCGGTGGAAGTGCCTCGCCAGGCGGAACAATCTGTTCGGGCCGTGGGAGGCGGTGGAACGCTCCACTCTGCCGCCGGGCGCGGCCAGCGGCGTGCACCTGCACAGCAGGACCGAGCAGTTCGATTACGTCGTGGCCGGCTCCGGGGTCATGACGATCAACGGCACGGACCACGAGGTCGCCGCCGGTGACCTGATCACGACCTGCCTCGGCACCCGGCACGGTATCCGCAACACCGGCACCGATGACCTGGTCTGGCTGGTCATCGAGGTGTCCGGCCCGGGAATGGCCGACGGGGTACCGCATCGGGACGCCGACGGTGTCCGCGCCGAGGTGATCGACCTCCGCGAGGCCCGCGACGTCGACGCGCTGGACTACCTCGCCGGACCGTTGCGAAGGGCTCGGCTGGTGCGCCTCGCACCGTCCGAGACCGAGTCACTGGTGGCCGATGAGCAGGAGCACGTGCTGTACACGCTGGCCGGCACCGGGACCGCGAAGACGAGGTCCACCACCGTTCCGCTGCGTGACGGAGTGTCGGTGGGAGTGCCTTTCCTCGGTGCGGTCACGATCGAGGGCGGCCCGGACGGACTGGAGTTCTTTGTGGTGAGTCTTGCCGTCCCAGCGAGCGCGGGCGGTGCGAAATGATCGTTTCCAGCACGCGTGACGGTCTCACCCAGACCTTCGACGGAAGCTCCGGCAACGCTTCGTGGCGGTGTCTCGGACGCCGGGGGATGTTGTTCAGCGAGTGCGAATCCTTCGACTTCGTCCGGCTCGCACCCGGATCCGTCCTCGACGAACGCGGCCGGGGCGACATCGAGGAAGCGTGGTTCGTCCTGCGGGGCACCGGCGAGTTCCTCGAGGACGGGAAAGATCCGCTGCCCGTCCACGAAGGCCAGCTGGTTCTCCTCTCCCATGCGACGGGTGGCCGGTGGCGCGCTCCCGAGGGCTCCCCACTGGAACTGCTGGTTCTGGCACTGATGCCCGCTTCCGTGAGCAGGCGGCTCCCGCCCCGCACGCCGTCCGACTGACCCGAGAAAGGAGGAACAGGTGAACCACGAACGCATCGAGGTCGACGTCCTCGTCGTGGGTTCCGGCCCGGTGGGTGCCACGTTCGCCCGCACACTCGTCGACGGCGGCCGCGACGTCATGATGGTCGACGCCGGGCCGCAGCTGTCCAGCCGCCCTGGCGAGCACCTGAAGAACCATCTCGCCTACCAGCACAGCCACGAGCGGTTCGGTGCGCTGATCCGCGGGCATCTGCACCCGTTGTCGCGTCCCGCCCCCACCGCGGACCTGTCCGGCCAGCTGATCAGTTTGGACGCGGGCGTCGCCACCTACGCGGTGGGTGGCATGGCCACGCACTGGACGGGAGTGACGCCCCGGCACCACCCGGACGTCGAGCGGTCGGACGTCATTCCGGCCGCCGAATGGGACGCGCTCTACAGCGACGCCGAGGCGCTGCTCAACACGCGCACCGACCTCACCGAGGACGCGATCTCCCACCGGCTCGTGCTGGACGCGCTCGCCACCGAGTACGCGGAACTGCCCGACCCGTACGGCGTCCAGCCTCTCCCGATGGCCGCGCAACGTCGCACGGACAACCCCCGGCTGGTGCGCTGGACCGGGGTGGACACCATCCTCGGCCCGCTCGCCGACGGCGAAACCGACGGGTTCCGCCTGCACGAACAGCATCAGTGCACCCGGCTCGTCCCGGCGGCGGACGGCTCGCGGATCGAGTACGCCGAGATCGTCGACCACGCCAACTGGCGGACCCTCGAAGTCGAGGCGAGTACGTATGTCGTCGCCTGCGGGGCCGTGCTCACCCCGCAGTTGCTCCACGCCTCCGGCATCCGCCCGCCGTCGCTCGGCCGCTACCTCACCGAGCAACCGGTCGCCTTCTGCCAGGTCCTGCTCGGGGACGACCTGGTGAAGCGCGCCGCGAGGCCGATCCCGCCGGACGACCTCGACCCGAACGTCTGGATCCCGGTATCGCGGGATCGCCCGTGGCACTGCCAGATCCACCGTGATCTGCCCTACGACGACATGGTCACGGATCCGGAGGTCGACAGCAGGCTGGTGGTCGACCTGCGTTGGTTCGGGCTCGCCGATCCGAGGCCGGAGAACCGGATGCGGTTCTCCGGCACCGCCAAGGACGCCTGGGGTATGCCGGAGGTGGGTTTCGAGTTCTCGCTCAGCGAGGACGACCGCGCGCGGCAGCACCGGATGATGGCGGATCTGCGCCGGGCCGCCGCCGCGCTCGGGCCGTACCTGCCCGGATCCGAGCCTCGATTCATCCTTCCCACCCTGCCGTTGCACATCGCGGGGACCGTCCGGATGGGATCCGACCCGGACACCAGCGTTGTCGATCCCGATTCCAGGCTCTGGGGGGTCGAGAACCTCTACCTCGGCGGGAACGGCCTCATCCCGACGGCCACCGCGAGCAACCCGACCTTGACCAGCGTGGCGATGGCACTGCGGGCAGCGCACGGAATTCTCCGCTCCGGAAACCAACCTTCAGCAGAAAGGCGCGCGCATGAGCGGCCCGGGATACTTGTTCCTCGGTGACGAAGAGAAAGCGCTGGTCAACCGGGCGCTGGACACATGGCAGCTGAACCGGTACCGATTCGACGAATCGGCCGAACCGTCCATGGTCTACATCCTGGAGCGCGAGTTCGAGCAGCGCACGGGCACCCCCCACTGCCTCGCCGTCAACAGTTGCACGTCCGCGTTGCTCACCGCGCTGGTGGCACTCGGCGTCGGTCCCGGTGACGAGGTGATCGTCCCCGGCTACACCTTCATCGCCTCGATCGCCGCGATCGTCCACCGGGGCGCCGTCCCCGTCCTGGCCGAGATCGACGAGTCCCTCACTCTCGACCCGGAGGACGTGAAGCGCCGGATCACCCCGGCGACGAAGGCCATTGTCGCGGTGCACATGCTCGGTGCTCCGGCCGCGATGGACGAACTGCGGCGGATCGCCGACGAGCACGGCCTGTTCCTGATCGAGGACGCCGCCCAGGCCACCGGCGGCCAGTACCGGAACCGCGCGCTGGGCACCATCGGGGACGCGGGCGCGTTCTCGCTCAACCTGTTCAAGATCATCACCAGCGGCGACGGCGGCCTGCTCACGATCGCGGACGACAAGGCGTACGAACGCGCGTTCGCGTTCCACGACCACGGGTTCAAGCCGCTGCGTCAAGGTATCGCCGACGCGGACTCGCTGTTCGGGATGAACCTGCGGATGCACGAACTCAGCGGTGCCGTGGCACTCGGCCAGCTCCGCAAGATCGACGACATCCTGGGGACGCTGCGCAAGCAGAAGACGGCGCTCGTGGAGGCGATCGGCGACCTGCCGGGCGTGACGCGCCGACGCGTCAACGACCCGGACGGGGAATGCTTCTCCTTTCTGGTCCTGCAGTTCGAGTCCGTCGAGACGGCACGTGCGGTGGCTGGCCTGCTCGGCACGTCCACGCTCATCGACTCGGGCCGCCACTACTACGGGAACATGCCCCAGCTGCTCGGGCGCCGGACGCCCACCGCGTCGGACCACCCCTTCGCGTGTTCCGCCCATCCCACCGAGCGGCGGTACGAGCCGAACATGCTTCCCCGGACCGATGACATCCTCGGCCGGTCGGTCGCGGTGTCGGTCGGGGTCGACGACGCCTACATCGGTTCCGGATTCGGCATCAAGCCGTTCTCACCGGCGGATGAGATCGCGACCGTGGCCGGCGCCGTGCGCTCGGCCGTCAACGAAGTGGCAGCGAGGAAATGAACGGACCCGCGGTCGAAGCCCCGCTGACGGAAACACCCGCCCACCGGTGGAGAGTCCAGGCCGAGCAGTCCGTCGACTACGAGGTCCTGATGACGGACGGCGTGCTCGACCCGGCCAACCCGGCGTTGGTGGAGGCGGGAACCACCCTCCGCACCGACCA
Source organism: Amycolatopsis sp. cmx-11-12 (assembly GCF_046269425.1). Taxonomy (NCBI): domain Bacteria; kingdom Bacillati; phylum Actinomycetota; class Actinomycetes; order Pseudonocardiales; family Pseudonocardiaceae; genus Amycolatopsis; species Amycolatopsis sp. cmx-11-12. Next base: position 81,293 of record NZ_JADNQM010000038.1, read on the forward strand.
GATCCGCCGGTTCATCGTGATCGACGCGACCGTGCACGAACTCTACGGCGACGCCCTCCGCAAGTACTTGGAGCACCACAACTGTCAGTACCGCCTGTGCGTCCTGTCGGCCTCGGAGGAGGCCAAGACGATGGAGTCGGTGTTCACCGTGGTGAAGGGGCTCGACTCGTTCGGCATTTCCCGCAGGCACGAACCGATCATCGCCATCGGCGGCGGAGTCCTGCTGGACATCGTGGGCCTGGCCGCCAGCATGTACCGGCGCAGTACGCCCTACGTCCGGGTCCCCACCTCCCTCATCGGACTGGTCGACGCCGGAGTCGGCATCAAGACCGGGGTGAACTTCGGCGACCACAAGAACCGGGTCGGCAGCTACTTCGCGCCGACCGTCGCGTTGCTGGACCGGGGTTTCCTCTCCACACTGGAAGACCGGCACATCAGCAACGGCCTCGCGGAGATCCTCAAGATCGCGCTGATCAAGGACGCGACGTTGTTCCGGCTGCTGGAGGAACACGCCGAGCTGCTGCTCGCCGAACGGCTCACCGGCCAGACACCGACCGGCGACGTCGTGGCGCGGGAGGTCTTCAGCCGCGCGGTGGGCGGCATGCTGGAGGAACTGGAACCGAACCTGTGGGAAAAGCAGCTGGAGCGGCTGGTGGACTACGGCCACTCGTTCAGCCCCACCCTGGAGATGCGGGCCCTTCCCGCCCTTCTGCACGGTGAGGCCGTCACCGTCGACATGGCCCTCACCACGGTGCTGGCCGAGGAACGCGGCCTGGTGTCCACATCGGACCGTGAACGAATCATCGGCCTGATGCGCAGGCTCCGCTTGCCCGTCTGGCACCCGCTGCTGGAACCCGGGCTGCTGGAACCCGCGTTGCGCGAAACCACGCGGCATCGCGACGGGTTGCAACGGATGCCGATCCCGGTGGGCATCGGCGGTGCCTGCTTCCTCCATGACCTCACCGTCGCCGAACTCGGCCGCGCGGCCGAGCTGCTGCGCGAACTGGACGAGGACCTGGTCATCACCGATGTCAACGACGGGTCCGAGGCCGAGGGGAACCGGGTGATCCGCCAGGACGGGATGAGCCGCACCTGGGAGGTCATCACCTGGTCGTCGCTGGCGCCCGGCGCCAGCCGGGAAGAGGACGCGCAGACCGATACGGACAGGTTCTGCTTCGTGCTCGCCGGCGCGGGCGAACTGCACGTCGACGGCGTCTCGCACGAGATGTGTCCCGGCTACCTGGTCGCCACCCGGGCCGGAGCTGTGCACCGGTTCGTGAATCCGGGCACGGAAGACCTGAGCTGGCTGGTGATCGAGGTGTCCGGCACACCGGCGAGGGGAGGTGTCGCGTGACCCCGCGGCGCGGCATCCCCGGGGCGACCGGGGTGCACCACGTCGCCTACACGGTGCCCGACCTGGACCAGGCGGTCGAGTTCTTCACCGAGGTCATCGGCGCGGAGCTGGCCTATATCCAGGGGCCGGTGAAGGACAGCGAGGGTGACTGGATGACCCGCAAGCTCGCCGTGGACGCCGGAGCCACCGCACGGGTCGCGATGTTGCGGCTGGGCCCCGTGAGCAACCTGGAGCTTTTCGAGTACACCGCACCGGACCAGCGACAGCGGATTCCCCGCAACAGTGACTGGGGCGGTCACCATCTGGCCATCCACGTCACGGACGTCGACGCCGCCGCGGCGTATTTGCGCGCCCAGCCGGGCGTCCGGGTCCTCGGTGACCCGGAGACCATCACCGACGGCCCCATCGCCGGTGACCGCTGGGTGTACTTCGTGACGCCGTGGGGAATGCAGATGGAATTGATCAACCTTCCCGCTGGGACGCCGTACGAGCAGCAGACGGATGTGCGGCTGTATCAGCCGGAATTGCCCTGGTCCTCTCACCGAGGAGTGTCATGAGCGAGCGAGTGAACGATTCCCCCGTGCAGCAGACGCTTGTCCCGGCGGGGGAGGGGGAGACGATCTGGTTCGACGGCAACGTCTACACCGTCAAGATCAGCGGCGAAGCGACCAACGGCAGGCTGTCGGTTCTGGAATCCTCGATCCCGCCGGGAAACGGCCCGCCACTGCACGTGCACACCGAGTCGGACGAGGCGTTCTACGTTCTGTCCGGCCAGCTGGAATTCCAGGTCGACGACGAGAAGTTCATCGGCAGGGCGGGGGATTACGTCTTCGTCCCCCACGGCACTCCGCACTGCTTCAAGAACGTCGGCGTGCACGTCGCTCATACGATCTTCGCTTACACCCCTTCCGGGTTCGAGAAGTTCTTCCTGGAGTCGGGTGAACCAGCCGTGCCGAACCAGCCGATTCCGCAGTGGGGTCCCGAGGAGTTCGAACGGGCGGTGGCGATCGCCCCGCGTTTCGGGTGGGAGGGACCGAAGACCAAATAGGAGCAGCCTCACGATCCTCTTTCCAGCGAGCAAAGGAAGTCAGTGCGATGACCGACAAGCACATCGGACACAACCGGCGCAGTTTCCTGGTCGGTACCGGCGCGGCAGCGGTGGCCGTCGGGTTGCCACAGGTCGCGGCCGCGGCCACCGATGCCCCGGCCGACCGGCAGACCGGCTCCGTGGTGGTCCGGCCAGCCGATCCGAGATATCAGGACTTGGTCCGGGGTACGAACCAGCGGTGGGTCGGCAACCCGGAGAGAGTGCACGTGGCCCGGTCGACCGCGGACGTGGTCGCCGCCGTGCAGCTCGCGGTCGACCAGGGGAAGCGGCTGACCGTGCAGGGCGGCGGACATTGCTACGAGGACTTCGTGTTCAACTCGGACGTCCAGGTGGTGATCAACCTGTCCGAACTCGACCAGGTCGCGTTCGACCCCGCGATGCGCGCGTTCTCGGTCGGCGGAGGCGCGACCCTGCTGGACGTCTACGAGAAGCTGTACCGGATCTGGGGCGTGACCATCCCGGCGGGCCAGTGCGCCACGGTCGGCGTCGGCGGGCACATCAGTGGCGGCGGATGGGGCGTCCTGTGCCGGGAACTCGGCCTGAGCGTCGACCACCTGTACGCCGTCGAGGTCGTCCGGGTCGACGCCAACGGCAAGGCGCGTGCGGTGATCGCGACCTCGGACGCCGGGGATGTGAACCGGGAGCTGTGGTGGGCGAATACCGGTGGTGGCGGCGGAAACTTCGGTGTGGTCACCCGGTATTGGTTCCGGACCAAGGACGCGACCGGTACCGACCCGGCCGGGCTGCTGCCCCGCCCGCCTGCCGAAGTGCTGCTCGCGGCGATCTCGTGGCCATGGGAAACGTTGACGGAGAAGGACTTCACCACCATCGCCGCCAACTTCGGCGACTGGCACGTGCGGCATGCGGCGCCGGGAAAACCGGAAAGCGCCTTGTTCAGCTACCTCAACCTCAATCACCGGTCCAACGGGCAGATCGGGCTGCTGACGCAGGTGTCCGGTAACGCGAAGAATCCCGAGAAGCTGTACGCGGACTTCCTCGCCGACGTGACCCGCGGGGTGACCCTGCGGCACGGCCCGTTGACCAATGCGATGGGTGAGTTCGCTCCCGCACCGGAATTCGAGGTGCCGCAACGCTTGCCGTGGCTGCAGGCGACCAAGTACCTCGGTGCGGCCAACCCGATCCTCGCCGACCCGACTTTACGCGGTGACTTCAAGTCGGCCTTCAACCGTGCTCGGTACACCGATCAGCAGATCGCCGGATGGTACAAGCACCTGACTCGGACGGACTTCCACAACCCCCGGGCGCAGCTTATGGTCAGCAGCTACGGCGGCAAGATCAACTCGGTCGGGCGGAGCGACACCGCGTTCGCGCACCGCGACTCGGCGTTCAAGGTCCTGTACCTGGCCTACTGGAACGACAAGGCGGACGACGCCGCGAACATCCGCTGGTTGAGGGACTTCTACTACGAGTCCTATGGCGCGACCGGTGGCGTCCCGGTTCCCGACGCGATCACCGACGGCTGTTACCTCAACTACCCCGACATCGATCTGAACGACCCGGCGTACAACCGGTCCGGCGTCCCATGGCACACGTTGTACTACACGGACAACTACCGCCGGTTGCAGGCCGCGAAGGCGGCATACGACCCTCGTAACGTGTTTCGGCACAGCCAGTCGGTCCGGCTGCCGTGAAAGCCACCGCGGACGTCGTGGTGGAGCGTGACGTCGCCGTTCCCATGCGGGACGGCACCGTGCTGCGGGCGGATGTCCACCGCCCGCGGCACGGTGGTCCGTATCCCGTGCTGGTGCAGCGGACGCCGTACGGCAAGGAGGTCGCGCAGACGGTCGTGTACCGGCATCCGTCCTGGTATGCCAGGCGCGGGTACATCGTCGTCGTCCAGGACACCAGAGGCCGGTTCGGCTCGGCGGGCGTGTTCGATCCGTTCCGGCATGAGGCGGCGGACGGCGCGGACACGGTTCGCTGGGCGGCCCGGCTCGCCGGCGGTACCGGACAGGTCGCGACTTACGGTTTCTCGTATGCCGGTGCGGCGCAACTCCTTGCCGCGGCCGAACAGCCGGACGGGCTGGTGTGCACGGCACCGGGGTTCACCTCCAGTGACTTCTACGAGGGCTGGACTTACACCGGAGGTGCGCTGAACCTCGCCTTCGTGTTGTCGTGGACCTTGCAGATGCTCGGTGCGCAGGACGCGGTGCGCGACGGCAGGCACGCGGACGCACTGGCCGTGGCCAAGGCCGCGGGCGAACTGCCGGGTGCGTTCGGACGGCGGCCGCTCGCGGAGTTCGAGGAGTTGCGCAAGGCAGGTATCGGCTACTTCTTCGACTGGCTGGAGCACGACACCTGGGACGAGTACTGGCAAGCGGTCTCGGTGCGTACGCGCTACGACCGGATGGCCGTGCCGCAACTGCACTTCGGTGGCTGGTACGACACTTTCGTCGAAGGCACGCTGGAGAACTACGCGCGACTGGCTGGGCAGGGCGCGGTACAACGGCTGGTCATCGGGCCGTGGGCGCACGTGCCGTGGTCCGCGACGATCGGCCAGAGCGACTTCGGTGAAGAAGCGCACAACACCATGGACCTCGCCCAGCTGGAGTGGTTCGAGCACTGGCTCTCCGGCCGGGACGACGAACCGGACAGCCCGCCGGTCAAGCTGTTCGTGATGGGGGCCAACAGGTGGCGGGAAGCGACCGCGTGGCCACCGCCGGGTACCAGCGAGCAGCGATGGTTCCTGCACTCCGGCGCGAACCGCGGGCACGGCGCGAATTCGGTGTCCGGGGACGGTGTGCTCGACCGGCACAACCCTGGCGACGAACAGCCGGACGTGTTCGTGTCGATTCCGGCCATCCCGGTGCCCAGCCTCGGCGGGCGGGCGTCGGCCGACGCGTCGATCGTCCCGGTGGGACCCGTCGATCAGCGGCCGGTCGAGGCCCGCAACGACGTTCTGGTGTACACCACGGCTCCGGTGACCGAGCCCCTCGAGGTGATCGGCACCGTCTGGTTGACGTTGTACGCGGCCATCGACACCCCGGACGCGGACTGGATGGTCAAACTGGTGGACGTCTTCCCCGACGGCACGGCCGTGAACCTGTGCGACGGCGCCCTGCGCGCCCGGTTCAGCCCGGACGGGCCGGTCAAGGCGGACGAGGTGCACACCTACCGGATCAAGGTGGGTTCGACCGCCGCACTGGTGGCGCCCGGTCACCGGCTCCGCCTCGAAATCGCCGGCAGCAGCTTCCCCCTCTACGACGTCAACCCCAACACCGGCACCAGGCCGTCCGACGCGAGCGCGTTCGAAGGCCGTCCGGCGGCCCAAACCGTCTTCCATGACAGCGTTCGCGCCTCACACCTGACCCTCCCTGTGTCTTCATGAGTGCACGTGACGCGCGGTTTCCGGTCACCGACCCGGTGGCCCGATTCGACACGACCGCCTTCGACCTGGACGCCTACCTGGGGCGGATCGGCCACCCGCGCGTCGAGCCGTCCGCGGAGACGCTGCGCTCGCTGCACGCCGCGCATGTGCGGGCCATCCCGTTCGAGAACGTCGACGTGGTGCTGCGACGGCACCGCGGCCTCGAGCTGACGGCCATCATGGACAAGCTGGTCCGCCGGAACCGCGGCGGCTACTGCTACGAGCACGGCCTGCTGTTCGCCGCCGCGCTGGAAGCGCTCGGGTTCACCGTGCGGCGCAGCTTCGCCAGGGTGCGGCCGGACCGGGCGAGTGGTTCGTACACCCACATGCTGATGGTGGTGCCCGTCGACGGCGTCGAGTACCTGGCGGACGTCGGCTTCGGTGCCTGGGTGCTGCACCCGACCCCATTGATCGACGGCGCCGAGGTGGACCAGGCGGGCTGGCGGCATCGGATCCGGCGGGAAAACGGTCAATGGCTGTTCGAGAAACGCGCCGCCGACGGCTGGGACACGCTGCACGCCACCCTCGGCCTACCCGCCAGGCAGGTCGACTACGAGGTGTTCCACCACTACACCTCCACCCACCCTCGCTCGCCGTTCACCGGCCAGCTCGTGGTGATGCGGCTGGCCGAGGGGGTGGGGCGGAAGTTCGTTGGACGACGGCTCGTCACCGAGTACGTCGATGGTCGTCTCGAGACCACCGAGATCACCGCCGACCGGCTCGCCGACACCCTGCGCGCGCTGGACGTCGAGCTGACCCCGGCCGAGCTGTCCGCGGTGCGCTCGTTCTACGAGTCCACAAAGGACGATCAACTCGAAGAGCTGTGAGGAGTCACGCGACAGCTGCTTGACCCAGCACTCGCCCGAGGAAACCGCGGATCTTCCTTTGATCAAGGTCATTCCGCCCGGAATCAGACGCGTCCGCTCCCGCGTATCCGAGCGTGGAGGATTGGGTACGCTCAACGATACTGTTGGCGAATTCGTGGCCACGCGAAGCTCTCCTGGCGTGTTGCTGGGGGCCACACGCGTGACTGGACGGCGATCACGCGTGACTGGACGGAGGTCACGTGTGACTGGATGGAGAACTCGGCCGCGGTCGGACTGGGCCGCGAGATCTCCGTCCAGTCACGCGAGTTCTCCCTCCAGTCACGCGTGATCTCCCTAAGAACACGCGGGGACCCTTTCGCATGGCCACGAATTCGCCAACATCATCGCTCAACGTCCCGAATCCTCCACACTCACGAGGTCTCGGCCGGTCGCGGGCTCGTCATGAAACCCATGCCCGTTGCCTTCCTCTCAGTAGATGCGCGCAGGGATATCAGGGCGGGGGTTTGTGCGTCGTGGAGGCGTTGGCGGACTTGGGCAGCCTTGTGGGGGTAGCCGGTGTCGTCGTAGACGGCGGCGGCTTCCTGCCAGCAGGTGGTGGCTTCGCTGGTGCGGCCGAGTTGGTGGAGGCAGGTCGCCAGGACGTCCAGCGGATCGGCGATGGTTTGGTATCGGTTGAGGGGCGTGCTGCGACCGAGGACGATCGCGTCCCGGCACAGCGCGATCGCTGTCTCGGGGTCGCCCAGTTGGTGCCAGGCTCGCGCCACGTGCGTCAACGCCAACGCTTCGCCGGTGAGATCTCCGGCCTTGCGGCGCAGGCGCAGGCCGCGTTCGCCGTGTTCGAGCGCGAGTTGCCCGTGGCCGAGGCCGAGATGGGCGGTGCTGAGATTGCCTTCCGTCATCGCCTCCACGTGCCCGGTGTCGATGCTCCTGCCCAACGGCAACGCCAGTTCGAGCAAGCGCACCGCCTTATCGAACTGGCCCTGTCGAAGCAATAGCAAGCCACGACCGTTGAGTCCGAACACCTGGAGTTGGGTGTCGTCGAGTTGCCGGGCCAGCGTTGCCGCGCGGTCGAGGTCGGCGTGGGCTTGGTCCCACCAGCCCAGTTCACTAGCCGTTTCCCCGCGGTAGAGCAGGAGGGTTGCCTCCTGGGTGCGGTTGCCGATTCGGTTCGCGGCGGTGATCCCGATGTCGTGGGTGTCGATCCTTTCGTGCGGGCTGCCTATGGAGCAGAGGAAGCGGCAGGCGTGGGCGAGGGGGATGGTGTGGTGGTCGAGCCGGTGGTCGGCGGCGTGGTGGAGCGCGGCCAGAATGTTGGCGCGTTCGGTATTGAGCCAGGCCCATGCCTCGTAGAGGTCGGTGATGGGGTGCGGGTGGTCGGGTTCGGCCACGACCGCCGGTAACTTTGGCAACAAGTGGTAGAGGTGGTGGTCGGCGGTGTTGGCGGTGTGGGTGTACCAGGTCAGCATCGCTTCCAACGCACGATCCCGGTCGTTGTCGGTATCGGTGCGACGGGCTAGGTCTGCGGCATAGGCCCGCAACAGGTCGTGGAATCGGTACCGGCCACCGGCGGCGGGCTCGATCAGATGCGCGTCAGTCAGTGCGGCGAGCAGTGGGCGGGTGTCGGCGGGTGACAGTTCGGCGAGTGCGGCGGCGGCTGGCAGCGACAGATCAGGCCCGGGATGTAAACCGAGGCGCCGGAACAGCTGTGCCTGCTCGGGTGGGAGTCGTCGGTACGACCAGTCGAATACCGCGCGGACGGCGGCTCGTTCGTCGCCGAACTCGCTGAGGACGTCGAGGCGGGTGTGGTCGTCGGCCAGTTCTGTGACGACGTCGGTGACGGTGAGGTGGGGGTGGGCGGCGGCGCGGCTGGCCGCGACTCGCAGTGCCAGTGGCAACCTTGCGCACAGCTGGACCAGTTCGGCGACCGCCTCGGGTTCGGCGGCGGCGCGGTCGGCGCCGAGGATGCCGGTGACGAGGTCGAGTGCTTCGGGCTGGGTGAGCAGGTCGAGGGTGAGGCGGTGGGCGGCGTCGGTGACGACGAGGCCGGTGAGGCTGTCGCGGCTGGTGACCACCACCATGCACCCGGCGGTGCCGGGCAGGAGTGGCCGGATCTGTTCGGCGCTGTGGGCGTTGTCCAGCACGAGGAGCGTGCGTTTGCCCGCGAGCATCGAGCGCAGCAGCGCCGCTTGGGCGTCGGTGTCGGTGGGGATCGCGCGGGCCGCGAGTCCCAGGGCCCGCAGGAATCCGCTGAGGGCTTCGCTGGGGGCGACGGGGGTTCCGGGTCCGTAGCCGCGCAGGTTGACGTGCAGGGTGCCGTCGGGGAAGCGGTGCTGGATCCGGTGGGCCCAGTGCAGCGCGAGGGTGGTCTTGCCCATGCCGCCCGCGCCGTCGACGGCGGTGATCACCACCGACCGCGGTCGCTCGTCGTACCGGTCGGGGTCGGGCGGAATCAGTGCGTCGAGCGCGGCCAGGTGCTCGGCGCGGCCGGTGAAGTCCCGTACCGAACCCGGAAGCTGCCGGGGCACCATCCGGTTCGGGCCCGGCGCCGGGCCGGGCGGATAGGGATGGTCGGGCAGGGTGACCCATCCGGTCGTGGCGACTTCTTTGACCTCGACTCGAACCGGTCGCCAGGTCGCGGGCGCTGCGCCGGGTGTGTGGCGGATGACGTCGTCGAACAGCCAGTCCGACGCGATCACCGCCAGCATCCCTGGCGAGGAGGCGAGCGCGGTCTTCAACGGGGCCGCGTCACACAGCCGGAATGCCAGTGTGAGCGACGACGACGTGACACCGTGTTCGTCGTAGCCGACCTCCCCGGCATGCAGGGCGACCCGTAACCGGATCCGCTGTGCTTCGGGATGGGTGTCGTTGTGCACCCGAAGGCGTGTCACGAGCGCAGGCAGCGCCGCTTCCACGAACCTCGCCTTGTCCGCCTCACCCGGCACCAGCGCGAACACCGCGTCTCCGCGATCCTCTCGATAGCACTCGGTCCAGACGGTCCCGGCCGCGGCGAACGCCGCCTCCATGACTTCGTAGAGACCGTCGCGCACCGCCCGCTGATGCGGCCCTGTCCGCCGCCGATCCCCGAACCCCTCCACATCCGCCACCACGATCAAGTGATGCCGCGAACCCCGCCCCTCCGTCATAGTCCAAGGGTCCCAAGAACGCGGTGTGGAGATAAGGGCCGCTTAGGGTGATGCGCCCTTGACGTCCAGGGAAAGGGACGTCAAGGGCGCGATCGGGGGTGGTTCAGGACTTCTTCCGCGGTGCGCGCTTGCGCTTGGCGGGAGCCTCT